>NZ_NKRF01000051.1:0-38064 GCF_003408955.1 Pseudomonas sp. GL93 | reverse complement strand
GCCGAAGGGTGATGCCCCGCTGGTAACGGATAAAACCAAGCCGAAGGGTGATGCGCCGCTGGTAACGGATAAAACCAAGCCGAAGGGTGATGCCCCGCTAGTAACGGATAAAACCAAGCCGAAGGGTGATGCCCCGCTGGTAACGGATAAAACCCAGCCCAAGGGTAATACCCCGCTGGTCACTGATAAAACCCTACCCCAGGGTGACGTCCCGCTAGTCACTGATAGGACCAAGCCAACCCGCGATACCAGAACCGATGACACCACCTATGGATTCAACTCGAATACGGGCAAGGCGGAAACGACCCTGACGTCCGCGGCCGATAAGCCAGACTTCAACGTATGGGATGAGCGTGGGAACGATACCTTTGATTTCTCTGGCTTCAAGCAGGATCAAATCATCAACTTGCGCGGTGGTTCGTTTTCCAGCGTGGGGGGGATGAAGGAAAACGTCAGGATCGGCGAGAAGACGGTGATCGAAAATGCTGTGGGTGGCCATGGTAACGATCGCATCATCGGTAACAGTGCGGATAATGTGCTCACCGGTGGCGCGGGGGCCGATACGTTGGTGGGCGGCGGCGGGTGGAATACCTTCAAGTTCAATGCCTTTAGCGATTCAACCCGTGCCAATGCCGACTTGTTGTTGGACTTCAACACGGGGCAGGACAAGATCGACCTGTCGCAAATGGCGCTTGACGGCAAGGTAGCGTTGAACTTCGTCGAGAACTATACGGGGGCGGCAGGCGACACCATCATCAAGTTTAATCCGCAAACGGGACGTTACTTGCTGGCGGTCGACCTGGATGGCGATGGCAAGACCGACTTCCTGATCAAAAGCACCCGAATGATCAGTCCAGAAGATGTCATCGGGCTCAACATCAAAGAGGGCAGTTATCTCTAATGCCTTGATCGCGCGCCTTTGACGGGCGCCACTGCTGGAAGCAAGGCGGGGGCGGGACTTACTCACGGGTTGATGAAGTCCCGCCCTTTTGTGCGTTTTGAAGTGGCTGACGGGCTCGTCAGGACGCTTGGACGCTGGCCAACGCGGCTTTACGTGCAACGCTCATGAAACGCAACAACGCAACCAGCGCAAATGCACTGCCCACCAGCATCACGGCCAACCAGCCGCCGTGTTCATACACGCTGCTGGCAATCGCCGAACCGAATGCACCGCCGATAAAGATACTGGTCATGTACAGCGCGTTCAGGCGGCTGCGGCTGTTGGCATCCAGGGCGTAGATGGCGCGTTGGCCGAGGACCATGTTCATCTGCACGCAAAAATCCAAGACCACCCCGGTGACGGCCAGGCCAATCACGCTGTACAGCGGGTGTACCAACGCAGGCAGGAAACTCAGCGCACCGAACAGCATCGCCAGCAGCGAAGCGCGGTGGGTATGGCCTGCATCGGCCAGGCGACCGGCCATGGGCGCGGCGATGGCGCCAAGGGCACCAACCAGGGCAAACAGTGCGATTTCGCTTTGGCTCAGGCCGTGGTTACGCGCCAGTTCCAGTGGCGCGGCAGTCCAGAACAGGCTGAAGGCGGCGAACATGCAACCCTGGTAGAACGCCCGCTGGCGCAACAGCGGTTGTTCACGCAACAGGGTGCCCAGGGAGTGCAGCAACTGGCCGTAGCTGGCTCTGTGATCGGGCTGGCGCTTGGGGATAGTCAGCATCAGTACCACGCTGATAAACGCCATCAGTGCGGCGGCCGCCATGAACATCGCACGCCAGCCGAAGTGATCGGCCACCACGCTTGACACCGGCCGAGCCAGCAGGATGCCCAGCAACAGGCCGCCCATGATGCTACCGACCACCCGGCCCCGGGATTCGGCCGGCGCCAGGTGTGCGGCCAGCGGGATCAGGATTTGCACCGAGACGGAACTGAAGCCGATCAGTAGCGACACCAGCAAGAACAGGTTCGGCTGTTCGATAAACGCCGCCCCCAACAGGCTGGCGATCGCCACGACGGTGGTGGCGATCATCAGCTTGCGGTTTTCCAGCAGGTCGCCCAGAGGCACCAGGAAGAACAGGCCCAGGGCGTAGCCGATTTGCGTGAGGGATACGATCAGGCTGGCCATTGCCGGCGTCAGGCCAATGTCCGGTGCAATCAGCTCGATGATCGGTTGCGCGTAGTAGATGTTGGCGACAATGGCGCCGCAGCAAAACGCGAACAGCATGACCATGCCCCGGGTCATGGTGCCTGCAGCGTGAGAGGTTGCGTTCATGGTGTACTCATAAAGGCGAAGGACGATGGCGTGAGAGAGTAAAGACAAGGCTCTCAAGTGAGTAGGCTGCCTGTGCTGATATCACTTATGCCGGCTGATGATACATTCAGACACATCTGCCCTACGCAAAAAAGTGGGAGCTGGCTTGCCTGCGATGGCGGTGCACCAGTCACCAGAAATATGACTGATAGATCGCTTTCGCAGGCAAGCCAGCTCCCACAGGTTTGACCGAGTTGATTCAGTCAGATGGGTTATTGGCCAGAGTAGATCTGGTCAAACACCCCGCCATCATTGAAATGGGTCTTTTGCACTGTGCGCCAGTCGCCGAAGGTCTTCTCCACCGACAGGAAGTCCACCTTGGGGAACCGGTCGGTGTACTTGGCCAGCACCTTAGGGTCCCGTGGGCGCAGGTAGTTGTTGGCCGCAATTTCCTGGCCTTCGGGCGACCACAGATACTTGAGGTAGTCCTCGGCCGCGGCACGGGTGCCTTTTTTATCGACCACTTTATCCACCACCGACACCGGCGGTTCGGCTTCGGCGGAGACGCTTGGGTAGACCACTTCGAACTGATCACGGCCAAACTCACGGGCGATCATTTCCGCTTCGTTTTCAAAGGTCACCAGCACGTCGCCAATCTGGTTGGTCATGAAGGTGGTGGTGGCGGCGCGGCCACCGGTGTCCAGCACTGGCGCTTGCTTGAACAACTTGCCAACGAAGGTCTTGGCCTTGTCTTCATCGCCGCCGTTCTTCAACACGTAGCCCCAGGCCGACAGGTAGGTGTAGCGGCCGTTACCCGAGGTCTTCGGGTTGGGCACGATCACCTGCACGCCATCCTTGAGCAGGTCGGGCCAGTCTTTCAACTCCTTGGGATTGCCTTTGCGTACGATAAAGACCGTGGCTGAGGTGAATGGCGCACTGTTGTTCGGCAGGCGCGTTACCCAGTTGTCCGGCACCAGCTTGCCGTTGTCGACCAAGGCATTGATGTCGGTGGCCATGTTCATGGTGATCACGTCGGCGGGCAGGCCGTCGATCACCGAGCGCGCTTGTTTGCTGGAGCCGCCGAAGGACATCTGCAACGTCAGCTTGTCGTCTGGGTGCTCGGCTGCCCAGTGCTTCTGGAAGGCGGCGTTGTAGTCCTTGTAGAAATCGCGCATCACGTCGTAGGAGACGTTGAGCAGGGTGGTCGCTGCCTGGGCGGAGCCCGCCAAGGCCAGGCCGGCGGCCAGTAGAGAGGCGCTGAGGATTTTTTTCACTGCTCATTCCTTGTTGTTCGAGAAGAGGGGAGGCAATTTGCCAGCGACTATAGCCGGGCCTGCATAGAGCTTTAAAGATTAAAACGAACTTTGCTTATTCCAGTTTACGAAACAGATTGCTGCCACAGCGCGCGCAAAACGCGGCGTTGGGTTCATGGCTGTCCTTCTTGCACACTGGGCAGTCGGTATGCAGCTGTTCGCCGCGCATGGCAGTGGCCAGTTCGGCGGTAAAAATACCCGTCGGCACGGCGATGATCGAGTAACCGGTGATCATCACCAGCGACGAAATCACCTGGCCCAGGGGCGTCTTGGGCACGATATCGCCGAAGCCCACGGTAGTCAGGGTGACGATGGCCCAGTAGATGCCCTTGGGAATGCTGGTAAAGCCATGTTCCGGGCCTTCGATCACGTACATCAGGGTGCCGAACACTGTCACCAGGGTGCACACGCTGACCAGGAACACCACGATCTTCTGCTTGCTGCCGCGCAGCGCCGCCATCAGGTAGTTGGCCTGCTTGAGGTACGGGCTGAGCTTGAGCACGCGGAAGATGCGCAGCATCCGGATGATGCGAATGATCAGCAGATACTGGGCGTCGCTGTAGTACAGCGCGAGGATGCCGGGGACGATGGCGAGCAGGTCCACCAAACCATAAAAGCTGAAGGCATAGCGCAGCGGCTTGGGCGAGCAATACAGGCGCAGACCGTACTCGATGGCGAAGATCAGCGTGAAGCCCCATTCGATATAGGCCAGCACGTCGGCGTAGTTCTGGTGGATCTCATCGATGCTGTCGAGCATCACGATCACCAGGCTGGCGAGGATGATCAGCAGCAGGATGCCATCAAAGCGCCGCCCGGCGACGGTGTCGCTTTGGAACACCATGATGTAGAGACGCCGGCGCCAGTCGTTGTTGCTGTCCATAAACCCTGCCTGAAACGAATATCGAGCAAGCCTAGGGCGATTCGACCGGGCTGTCCATGTGAGGCTTGAGCAGCATTCGCTGACCGGCGCGCACCAGCCAGCACGCGAGGATAAACGGCGCGGTCAGCGCGGGCAGGTGCAGGGCGGCGAAGCCCGGGGTGAGCAGGATGGCCAGGCCGATACCCAGCAGTGGCAACCAAGGCTGGCGACGCGACGAGCACAGGGCCAGGGCGGCCAGCGCGGGGTTATAGCTGTGCAGGCCGAGCAGGGCGCCAGTGGGGTCGTTCAACCCCAGGCCGGCCAGCATGCCGAGAGTGGCGCCGCCCAAGGCCCACGCGACGGCGCGACGATTGGCCAGCAGCAAGCCCAAGGCGATCAGTACGCCCGCCAGCGGCTGGTCCAGCAGCATGATTTGCCCAAGGCCGGTGAAAGGAGCGGCGAGTACAGCGACAGTGTCGGGCTCGCTCAGCGCAAGGGTGTTCTCCGAGACCTGGCCGAGCAGCAACCAGCCCAGGCCAACAAAGGGCGCGGTGTACGCGGGCAAATCCAGGGGTTGGGTCGCGTGTTTCAACCAGTGCCGAGTGAGGATGGCACTCAAGCCGCCGCACGCCAGGATCAGCGGCGGCACCAGCGCCGACCAGGCAAAGTGTTGGCTGATCAACAGGCCCAGCAGTACGCCGTTGTAACTATACAGCCCGGCCTGGCGCTCGGCCTTGGGATACCCCCGGCGCTGGGCCGTGAGCAACCCCGCGACACCCCCCAGCAAGGCACCGCCGAGCAACGCCGGGGCGCCGATCAGGATCGCCAGCAGGCACAGCAGGCCGCACAGCGGGTGGCGCTGCAGGAAGATTTGGCTGAAGCCGTTAAGCAGGGCTTCGGCCCAGTCGGGGCAGGTTGGGTTGTGCATGTCAGCTCCCTGTAGGAGCGAGCTTGCTCGCGAAAAACCTGAGGGCGCCGCGTGCATTCAGGATACGCGCGTCATCGTTGACGTTCTTCGCGAGCAAGCTCGCTCCTACAGTAGGGTTTCGATACGCAGCGAATTGGTAGACCCCGGCTGCCCGAACGGCACTCCCGCAGTTATCACCAAGGTATGGCCACGCTGCGCCATGCCCTGGGCCTGGGCAATTTCCAGTGCGGTGGAACACACCTCATCCACCTGGCGCAGCCTATCGTTGACCACCGAGTGCACGCCCCACGCCACGCTCAGGCGTCGCGCCGTGGACAGGTTGGGCGTGAGGTTGAGGATCGGCGCCACAGGCCGTTCCCGCGCGGCGCGTAAGCTGGAACTGCCGGACTCGCTGTAGTTCACCAGCACCGCCACCGGCAGGATGCTGCTGATACGGCGGAACGCACAGCTGATGGCGTCCGACACCGTGGCATCCGCCTTGGGCCGGCTGACATCCAGCTGGGCCTGGTAGTCCGGACCGTTTTCCACCTGGCGGATGATCTTGCTCATCATCTGCACCGCTTCCAGCGGGTACTCGCCCGAGGCGGTTTCCGCCGACAGCATCACCGCGTCCGCACCTTCAGCCACCGCATTGGCGACATCGGTGACTTCGGCGCGGGTGGGTGCCGGCGAGAAGCGCATGGATTCGAGCATCTGCGTGGCCACCACCACCGGCTTACCCAGCTGGCGGCAGGTGCTGATGATGTCTTTCTGGATCTGCGGCACGCTCTCGGCCGGCACTTCCACGCCCAAATCCCCCCGGGCCACCATGATCGCGTCGCTCAGTTCAGCGATTTCTTGCAGCCGCTGCACCGCCGAAGGTTTCTCGATCTTGGCCATCAGAAACGCTTTATCGCCGATCAGCTCGCGGGCTTCGCGGATGTCTTCCGGGCGCTGCACAAACGACAGCGCCACCCAGTCCACACCCAGCTCCAGGCCGAAGCTCAGGTCGCGGCGGTCCTTGGCGGTGAGTGGGCTCAGTTCCAACAGCGCTTGTGGGACGTTCACACCTTTGCGGTCAGACAGTTCGCCGCCATTGAGCACGGTGGTGTCGATGGCGTCGGCATGCTTGGTGATCACGCGCAGGCGCAGCTTGCCGTCGTCGAGCAGCAGGTCCATGCCCGGCTCCAGTGCGGCGATGATTTCTGGGTGGGGCAGGTTGACCCGGCGTTGGTCACCCGGGGTTTCATCCAGGTCCAGGCGCAGGGCCTGGCCGCGTACGAGCTGCACCTTGCCTTCGGCAAAGCGTCCCACCCGCAGCTTCGGCCCTTGCAGGTCCATGAGGATGCCGAGCGGGTAGTTGAGCTGGCGCTCGACCTGGCGAATCCACTGGTAGCGCTGTGCATGGTCGGCGTGGTCGCCGTGGCTGAAGTTGAGGCGGAAGATATTCACCCCGGCCTCCACCAGCTCGCGGATGTCGTCGATACCGTCGGTGGCCGGGCCCAGGGTGGCGAGGATTTTGACCTTCTTGTCAGGCGTCATGGTTGGCAGTCTCAAGGATCAGGATGGCGCGGAAGTCGTTGACGTTGGTGCGCGTCGGCTCGGTGACGATCAAGTCGCCCAGGGCGGCGAAATAGCCGTAGCCGTTGTTGTTGTCCAGCTCATCGCTGGCCGACAGGCCCAGGGCTTCGGCACGGCGGTAGCTGCAGGGGGTCATGATCGCGCCGGCGTTGTCTTCTGAACCGTCGATGCCATCGGTATCCCCGGCCAGGGCGTACACGCCGGGCAGGCCCTTGAGGCTGTCGGTGAGGCTGAGCAGGAATTCCGCATTGCGCCCGCCACGGCCGTCGCCGCGTACGGTGACGGTGGTTTCGCCCCCCGAAAGGATCACGCACGGCGCCGCCAATGGCTGGCCGTGCTGCACGATCTGCCGGGCGATGCCGGCGTGTACCTTGGCCACATCGCGGGCTTCGCCTTCAAGGTCGCCGAGGATCAGCGGGCTGAAACCGGCCTGGCGCACTTTGACCGCCACCGCTTCCAGGGATTGCTGCGGGCGGGCGATCAATTGGAAGTGGCTGCGGGCAAGCACCGGGTCGCCGGGCTTGACGGTTTCCGAGGCCGGGTTCTGCAACCAACTGCGCACCGAAGCGGGAGCGTCGATGTGATAACGCTTGAGGATCGCCAGGGCCTGTTGCGAGGTGCTCGGGTCACCGACCGTCGGGCCCGAGGCAATCACCGTGGCTTGGTCGCCCGGTACATCGGAGATCGCGTAGGTGTACACCGTGGCCGGCCACGCGGCCATGGCCAACCGACCGCCCTTGATCGCCGAGAGGTGCTTGCGCACGCAATTCATCTCGCCAATGGTGGCGCCGGATTTAAGCAGGGCTTTGTTGATGGCTTGCTTGTCCGCCAGGGTGATGCCCTCGGCGGGCAGGGCGAGTAGTGCCGAGCCACCGCCGGAGAGCAGGAAGATCACGCGGTCGTTTTCACCCAGATGGCTGATCAGTTCCAGCACGCGCTGGGCCACGGCCAGGCCGGCTGCATCGGGAACCGGGTGGGCGGCTTCGACCACTTCGATTTTTTTGCATGGCGCGCCGTGGCCATAGCGGGTGACCACCAGGCCCGAGACTTCGCCCTGCCAACAATCTTCGACGACCAATGCCATGGCGGCCGCGGCTTTGCCGGCGCCGATCACGATCACACGGCCACTGCGGTCGGCAGGCAGGTAGGATTCAAGGACTTGCCGGGGGTGGGCGGCGTCGATGGCTGTGGCAAACAGCTCGCGAAGCAGGTGTTGCGGATCGACCGACATAAGCGGGCTCCCGGGGGATTCTTGTTATTAGAGGTGCAGCGATCGTTCCCACGCTCTGCGTGGGAATGCAGTCCGGGACGCTCTGCGCCCAAAGCGTGACGCGAAGCGTCACAAGAGGCATTCCCACGCGGAACGTGGGAACGATCAGCGGTGTGGGTTATTTATCGCGAATCGAGAAGTTCGCCATATGCTCCAGGCCCTTGATCAGTGCCGAGTGGTCCCAGTTGCCGCCGCCAATTGCCGTGCAGGTGCTGAACACTTGCTGGGTGCCGGCGGTGTTCGGCAGGTTGATCCCCAGTTCCTTGGCACCGGCCAGCGCCAGGTTCAGGTCCTTCTGGTGCAGGTTGATACGGAAGCCCGGATCGAAGGTGCCCTTGATCATGCGCTCGCCGTGCACTTCCAGGATCTTGGACGATGCAAAGCCACCCATCAGCGCTTCACGCACTTTGGCCGGGTCCGCGCCGTTTTTGGAGGCGAACAACAACGCTTCGGCCACCGCCTGGATGTTCAGCGCGACGATGATCTGGTTGGCCACCTTGGCGGTCTGGCCATCGCCATTGCCGCCTACCAGGGTGATGTTCTTGCCCATGCTCTGGAACAGCGGCAGCGCGCGTTCGAAGGTCTGCGGTTCGCCGCCGACCATGATGCTCAAGGTGCCGGCCTTGGCACCGACTTCACCACCGGACACCGGGGCATCCAGGTACTGCGCGCCCGTCTGGTTGATCTTGGCGGCGAATGCCTTGGTGGCGGTAGGGGAGATCGAACTCATGTCGATCACCACCTTGTTCGGCGACAGGCCCGCAGCCACGCCGTCGGCACGGAACAGCACGTCATCGACTTGTGGGGTGTCGGGCACCATGACGATGATGAACTCGGCCTCCTGGGCCACTTGTTGCGGGTTGGCCAGGGCCACGGCGCCGGCGCTGATCAGTTCAGCCGGAGCCTTGCCGTGATGTTCGGAGAGAAACAGTTGATGACCTGCTTTCTGCAGGTTGGCGGCCATGGGTTGGCCCATGATGCCGGTGCCGATAAATCCGATTTTAGCCATGATCAAAATCCTCTTTTAATGTGTGGCTTGCCTGCGATGGCATCATCCGGGGATGCCTGATACACCGAGGTGTCTGCATCGCAGGCAAGCCAGTTCCCACATTGTTTTGTGTTGTGTCAGTTGTCAGATGGCGTTATGGGTTTTGAGCCAACCCAAACCCGCCTCGGTCGTGGTCAATGGCTTGTACTCACAGCCAACCCAACCCGCGTAACCAATGCGGTCCAGATGCTCGAACAGGAAGCGGTAGTTGATCTCACCGGTACCTGGCTCGTTGCGCCCTGGGTTGTCCGCCAGTTGGATGTGGTTGATCTCGCCCAGGTGCGTCGCCATGGTCCGCGCCAGGTCGCCTTCCATGATTTGCATGTGGTAGATGTCGTATTGCAGGAACAGGTTGGCGCTGCCCACTTGCTCGCGAATCGACAGGGCCTGGGCTGTGTTATTCAGGTAGAAGCCGGGAATGTCGCGGGTGTTGATCATCTCCATCACCAGCTTGATACCCGCCGCCTGCAGCTTCTCGGCGGCGTACTTGAGGTTGGCGACGAAGGTTTTTTCCACGGTCTCGTCATCGACGCCTTGTGGCCGGATACCCGCCAGGCAGTTGACCTGGGTGTTGCCTAAGACCTGGGCATAGGCGATGGCCAGTTTGACCCCGGCACGGAACTCCTCGACCCGGTCTGGGTGGCAAGCCAGGCCGCGCTCGCCCTTGGCCCAGTCACCGGCTGGCAGGTTGAACAGCACCTGGGTCAGGCCGTTGGCGTCCAGCTGCGCCTTGATGTCGGCAGAGCTGAATTCATACGGGAACAAGTACTCCACGCCCTGGAAACCGGCATCGGCAGCCGCTTTGAAGCGGGCAAGGAAATCCTGTTCGGTAAACAACATGGACAGGTTGGCAGCAAAGCGCGGCATAGGGTTCTCCTTAATCGAGCAGGGAAATGGCAGTCGGCGCATCGTTGCCGACCAGAGCCAGATCTTCGAATTCATTGACGGCGTTGATCTCGGTGCCCATGGAAATATTGGTCACCCGTTCCAGAATAATCTCAACGATCACCGGCACCTTGAATTCTTCGATCATCTCTTGGGCGCGGCGCAAGGCCGGTTGGATCTGGCCCGGCTCGAACACACGCAGGGCCTTGCAACCCAGGCCCTCGGCAACCGCCACATGGTCGACGCCGTAGCCGTTGAGTTCCGGGGCGTTGAGGTTGTCGAAGGACAGCTGCACGCAGTAGTCCATCTCGAACCCACGCTGGGCCTGACGGATCAGGCCCAGGTAAGAGTTGTTCACTACCACATGGATGTACGGCAGCTTGAACTGTGCGCCCACCGCCAGTTCTTCGATCATGAACTGGAAGTCATAGTCGCCCGACAAGGCCACTACTTTGCGGCTCGGGTCGGCCTTGACCACGCCCAGCGCCGCGGGAATGGTCCAGCCCAGTGGGCCAGCCTGGCCGCAGTTGATCCAGTGGCGGGGCTTGTACACATGCAAGAATTGCGCGCCGGCAATCTGCGACAGGCCGATGGTGCTGACGTAGCAAGTGTCTTTGCCGAACACCTGGTTCATCTCTTCGTACACGCGTTGCGGCTTGACCGGCACGTTGTCGAAGTGAGTCTTGCGGTGCAGGGTGGCCTTGCGTTGTTGGCAGTCATGCAACCAGGCACTGCGGTCCTTGAGCTTGCCGGCGGCTTTCCACTCGCGAGCCACTTCAATGAACATCGTCAGCGCGGAGCCGGCGTCGGAAACGATGCCCAGGTCCGGCGTGAACACGCGGCCAATCTGGGTCGGTTCGATGTCGACGTGAATGAATTTACGGCCTTCGGTGTACACCTCTACCGAACCGGTGTGACGGTTGGCCCAGCGGTTGCCGATGCCCAGCACCACGTCCGACTTGAGCATCGTCGCGTTGCCGTAGCGGTGCGAGGTTTGCAGGCCGACCATGCCCACCATCAGCGGGTGGTCGTCCGGGATAGTGCCCCAGCCCATCAGGGTCGGGATTACCGGGATGCCGGTCAACTCAGCGAACTCCACCAGCAACTCGCTGGCGTCGGCGTTGATCACGCCGCCACCGCTCACCAGCAATGGGCGTTCGGCTGCGTCGAGCAGAGCCAGGGCTTTTTCCACTTGCACACGGGTCGCCAGCGGCTTGGCCAGGGGCAGCGGCTGGTAGGCGTCGATGTCGAATTCGATCTCGGCCATCTGTACGTCGAACGGCAGGTCGATCAACACCGGGCCGGGGCGGCCGGAGCGCATTTCATAGAAGGCTTTCTGGAACGCGTAGGGCACTTGGCCGGGTTCCAGCACCGTGGTTGCCCACTTGGTCACTGGCTTGACGATGCTGGTGATGTCCACGGCCTGGAAGTCTTCCTTGTGCATCCGGGCGCGAGGGGCTTGGCCGGTGATGCACAGGATCGGGATCGAGTCGGCGGAGGCGCTGTACAGACCGGTGACCATGTCGGTACCCGCCGGGCCCGACGTGCCGATGCACACGCCGATGTTGCCGGCCTTGGTACGGGTGTAGCCCTCGGCCATGTGCGAGGCGCCTTCAACGTGGCGAGCAAGGACGTGATCGATGCCACCCACCTTCTGCAAGGCCGAATACAGCGGGTTGATCGCGGCGCCTGGGATACCGAAGGCGGTATCCACACCTTCACGGCGCATCACCAGGACGGCGGCCTCGATTGCTCTCATTTTGCTCATGGTTTTGGTGCCTCTTGCGTTTTGTAATTGTATACAAGTGGTGTCTGTCCAAAGTGTATTCACGCCGAGCTGCGTTGGTCAATGCCTTTCGTAAACTGACCTTTGCGTTCGTCGGAAGCGCTTTTTTCGACATATGGAGTCTTTGTTGGAAAATATTGTATACAAAAACAAATATCATTGTGTTCTATTTGTGTGATCGGGCATCTGATAAAACAGACCTCACCGCTTTACCCATAACAAGATAAGGACGGCACCTATGAGCGCTTTAACCTTGAAACTCGCCACCCAACTGGCCACCCAGGCCCTCACCGCAGGCCGCACCATTTCGGCTGCGCCACTGACCATCGCCGTGCTCGACAGCGGCGGCCACCTGGTCACCCTGCAACGCGAAGACGGCGCCAGCCTGCTACGCCCGCAAATCGCCATCGGCAAGGCCTGGGGTGCCATAGCCCTGGGCAAGGGTTCACGTTTGCTGGCACTGGACGCCCAACAGCGCCCGGCGTTTATCGCGGCGTTGAACAGCCTGGGGCAGGGCAGCGTCGTGCCGGCACCGGGTGGAGTGTTGATTCGTGATCAGAGCGGCATGGTGCTGGGCGCAATCGGGATCAGCGGGGACACGTCCGATATTGACGAGCAGTGTGCGATCACGGCGATAGAGGGAGTGGGGTTGATGGCGGATGCGGGGGTGTCGGCTTGAATCGTTCTGACTGTGAGTAAGCTATCGCAGGCAAGCCAGCTCTCACATTGGCGGTGTTCACAAATCCAACTGTGTGAATCCAATCAGTGTGGGAGCTGGCTTGCCTGCGATGCAGTCGACTCGGTCTACAGTCAAACCCAAATGGCATCCCACAGCGGATAGTCACCAAACTTCTTTACCAGCCCGGCCCTGAGTGGATTGGCTACGATGTAACGTGCAATCCCCTCAAGGCTTTCCTCTCGACGCACGGCATGATCATGAAAGCCCGGCTGCCAGAGGCGACCTTGGCGGCCAGCCACCGCATTTACCACTCGGGTGCTCTTGGACTTCACTTGTCGCATCAAGTCGGCAAGCGAACCTTTCTCCAGAGAAACAAGCCAATGGAAATGATCAGGCATTACTACCCAGGCCAATGAGGTTGCGAGCCCTTTATATTGAGCGATCCTGAATTGGTGTACGACCAGACGGCCAAGTCTGAAGTCGCTGAAGATGGGCTCACGTTCAAGGGTGTTGGTGGTGAGCAGGTAAATGCGGTTGGATTCGTTATAGCGACCGATGCGCAGGCGTTTTGAAGCAGGTAGATCAGGCATTCCTTGGCCTCTCTTCAGATGGTGTTCTGAGAGGCTAGACTGAGGGGCGAAGGCTGATCGGCAGGCTTTTAGCAGGATGTGTCTGGATTGGCGCTATCGCGGGCAAGCCCGCTCCCACAGGGGATTGTGACCATTTTACATTTTGTGTCCCGCGCAAATCCGTGTGGGAGCTGGCTTGCCTGCGATGGCCTCTGCGCGGTCTATCAATCCGGCTCACACCCCTTGAGCACCAACCGAATGATCGTCTGCGCCGCGGCCTCATAATCGGCTTCGTCCAGCTTGGCCTTGCCGGTTACCGCCGAGATCTGCCAGTCGAAATCGGCATAGGTCTGGGTGGCTGCCCAGATGCTGAACATCAGGTGGTTGGGGTCAATCGCGGCGATCAGGCCGCGGTCCACCCAGTGCTGGATGCAATCGATATTGTGCTTGGCCTGGGCATTGAGCTGTTCAACCTGGTCGGCGCTCAGGTGTGGGGCGCCGTGCATGATTTCGCTGGCGAAAACCTTGGAGGCGAACGGCAGGTCGCGGGAGATGCGGATTTTGGAGCGGATGTAGTTGCTCAATACTTCCTTGGGCTCGCCTTCGGGGTTGAATGGCGTGGAGGCGGCCAGGATCGGCTCGATAATGCTTTCGAGCACCTCGCGGTAAAGGTTGTCCTTGGACTTGAAGTAGTAGTAGACGTTGGGCTTGGGCAGCCCGGCCTTGGCGGCGATGTCGCTGGTTTTGGTCGCGGCGAAGCCCTTGTCGGCAAACTCCTCGCTCGCCGCCCGCAGGATTTTTTCTTTGTTGCGCTCGCGAATGCTGCTCATAAACCAGACGTTTCCTTGCCATGACAGGCGGTTGCGCATGGTAGCACCGGCCATCCGCAAGCCTCAACAATCTGCCCGCAAGGCCTTGCGCCGCGCTATGCTCGCGCCATCTCTCTCTAACGGAAGTCCGGTTCATGGCAGGAAGCAGCTTGTTGGTGTTGATCGACGATATCGCGGCGGTACTCGATGACGTCGCGTTGATGACAAAAATGGCCGCCAAGAAGACATCGGGCGTGCTGGGCGATGACCTTGCACTGAACGCCCAGCAGGTCTCGGGTGTGCGCGCCGAGCGGGAAATTCCCGTGGTGTGGGCGGTGGCCAAGGGCTCGTTTATCAATAAATTGATCCTGGTGCCGACGGCCCTGTTGATCAGCGCCTTCGCTCCGTGGGCGGTGATACCACTGTTGATGCTCGGCGGCGCCTACCTGTGTTTCGAGGGCTTCGAAAAACTCGCCCACAAATTCCTGCACAGCAAGGCTGAAGATCAAGCCGAACACGCGCAGTTGGCTGAAGCGGTGGCCGACCCGGCAACCGATCTGGTGGCGTTCGAGAAAGACAAGATCAAGGGTGCCATCCGTACCGACTTCATTCTGTCCGCCGAAATCATTGCCATCACCCTCGGCATCGTCGCCGACGCGCAGCTCACGCAACAGGTGATTGTGCTGTCGGGTATCGCCATTGTCATGACCATCGGCGTATATGGATTGGTGGCCGGTATCGTCAAGCTCGACGACCTGGGGCTGTGGCTGACGCAGAAGCCGGGTCAGGTGGCGCGCAGTATTGGCGGCGCGATCCTGAGTGCGGCCCCCTACATGATGAAGAGCCTGTCAGTGATCGGCACCGCCGCGATGTTCATGGTCGGTGGCGGCATCCTCACCCATGGCGTGCCTGTGGTGCATCATTGGATCGAAACGGTAAGCCAAAGCACGGGTGCGCTGGCATGGTTGATGCCGACGTTGCTCAATGCGCTGGCGGGAATCATCGCAGGCGCCGTCGTCCTGGCAGTGGTCAGCGTGGTGGGCAAGGGTTGGAAAGCACTGCGAGGGTGAGACGGCAGGCATAAAAAAGGCCATTCAATCGAATGGCCTTTTTTTGTCGCTGCTGTTTATTCGGCGATCTGCAACTTGCGCGATTCGGTGTAGATATACCGCACCTTCTCATACTCGAACGGCGAGTTCATCTGGCCGTAGCGGAAGCTGGTCTGGTAGCGCTTATCGACGGCGCGCAGGGCCCAGACTTCCGGATGGTTGGAGCTGACTTCGGACACGTTGAGGAAGTTGATCTGCGATTCGGCGCTGTAGTCCACCAGCAGGCCGCCGGTGTCACGCAGGTTCGAGGGGCCGAAGATCGGCAGCATCACATAGGCGCCACCCGGTACACCGTAGAAGCCCAGGGTCTGGCCGAAGTCTTCGCTCTGGCGCGGCAGGCCCATGGCGGTAGCCGGGTCCCACAGGCCGGCGATGCCAATGGTGGTGTTGACCAGCAGGCGCCCGGTGGTTTCCAGCGAGCGATGGCCCTTGAGCTGCAACAAGCTGTTCATCAGGTTGGGCACATCGCCCAAATTGTTGAAGAAGTTGCTCACGCCGGTGCGTAGGAAGCTCGGCGTGACGTAGCGGTAACCGTTTACTACCGGCAGGAATACCCACTGGTCGAAGCGATAGTTGAAGTGGTACACGCGGCGGTTCCACGACTCCAGTGGGTCATAGACGTTAAGCGCGGTGAGCGTGGAGCGTTCGAACTCACGCTGGTCCAAGCCTGGGTTGAACTTGAGCTTGGTCAGCGGCTCCTTGAAGCCGTCGGCATCGACCTTGACGGGTTCTTGGGCCTTGCTGTTGTCGGCATTGGCCACGCCTGCGCACATCAGTGCGGCGAGCAGCAGAAGATATTTAGCCACGGAAGAACTCCAGCATGGCGTCGGCGTTGACGCGGTAATTGAGGTTGCCGCAGTGGCCGCCCAGCGGGTAGACGGTCAAGCGATCGCCGAAGGTTTTACGCAGGAAACCCAGGTCGCCAGGGCCGAGGATCACATCGTCGGCGTTATGCATCACGGCGATTTTCGGGCTGTCGCGCAGGTAGTCCTTGAGTGCGTACAGGCTGACCTGGTCGATCAGTTGCAGCAGGCTGCCGCCATCGGAACGAGCGCGCCACATCGGGATCACTTGTTCGGTGAGGTAGCAGTCGAAGTCACACTGCAGGGCACGCTTGAGGAACGGCGTGAGGCTGGTGCCTTCGGTGATCGGGTACTTGGGCGGAATGATCAGGCCACGGCGGTTGATCAAGTCCGAAGTGAACGCAATGTCAGCGGCCGAGAAGCGGAACGAGGTACCGATCAGCATGGCCATCTGTTCATTGCTCAGGTGCTGCTTGGACTGCTGGAAGTCATAGAGCAAGGCATCGTTGAGGTCGATGTAGCCTTTTTGCTGGAAGTAACGCGTCAGTTTGCTCAGCACCAACTCATAGAAGGTGGTGCTGTTGTTGATGCCCTTGACCTCGGTCTGTACCAGCTTGTCGAGGTTGGTGATCGAGGTATAGAGGTTGACCGGCGGGTTGAGCAGCAGCACTTTCTTGAAGTTGAAGCTGCGGCGGGTCTCATCCAGCTTGCTGACAAACGCCGCATCCAGGGCGCCCAGGCTGTAGCCGGTGAGGTAGAAATCGGTCACTGGCAACGAGGCGTTCTGCGCGCGTACGGCTTGCATCACGCGGTACATGTCTTCGGCGTCTTCCTGGGTGATGCCCGGGGTGGCGAAGCGCGAAGCGGCGCTGATGAAGTCGAAGCTGGTGGGCGAGGACAGCTGCACCACATGGTAGCCGGCCTGGTAATACAGCTTTTTCAGGTATTCGTTGATGCTGCTGTCAAAGCGTGCACCGGTGCCGGCGATCAGGAAGATCAAAGGCGCGGCGCGGTCCTGCTTGGCAATACGGTAGGTGAGTTTCTTCACCGCCCAAAAATTGTCCGGCAGGCTGAACTCGCGCTCGGGGCGCATCGTCAGGGTGTAGTCGGACTGGTTGATCTCGTCATCTGTCGGCAGGGTTGGCCGCAGATCGGGAGGCGTGGTGGCGATGGTCGCTTCGAACGGGTTGGTCAAAGGGTAGCCATAGCTGGCTTGGTCGATATCGACGGCCAGTGCTGACGCACTCAAAAATAGGCTGCCCAGCAAGGCAGCACAGCGCAAGGAACGGAGCATGACTAAATCCCTAAGAGGAACGGGCTGAATGAAGTTCGCAGGCTATGACCACCGCCTTGTCACCGAAGTGCCAGCACTCGGCACGAAAAGTCGGAATTAAACGTCGGAATCGGGGTAATAGTAGCGAGACGATACACTTTGCCATGCATTGTTGAACAGATATCTGCGCGAACACCTTGCTAACGGCCGCCGTGGGATTAAGCTGAGCGCCGTTTTTGCCTATCGGAGTGCCCCATGTCCCGTCGTTTGCCGTTGATCCTGCTGCTTATTGCCCTGCCGTTATGGCTGGCCGCCAGTTATGCCGCACGCTATGGCTTTATGGAGGATGGGCAATGGGTTGGCATCTGCGCTGATGAGGCCGGCCGCTGGGAATGCCAGGTGCGTTCGAATTTGGGGTTGATGATTCATTTCAAGCTGCTGGGGTGGGCGGCGTTGATCACCTCGGTGCTGGGCTTTTTTGTACCGGGCCGTGCGGGATGGGCGTTGGCGGTAGTGGGGTTGGTGTTCGGGTTGCCGGCGCTGGCGTTGTACAACACGACGTTTGCGGTGTTTGCGGTGGTGATTGCGGGGTTGCGGTTGGTCAGGAAGCCGCGCAGCGCCTGATGTGCCCTCATCGCAGGCAAGCCAGCTCCCACATTTGACCGTACTCACAGATAGAAATGTGTGAACCCAATCAACTGTGGGAGCTGGCTTGCCTGCGATAGCGGTGTCAAGCCTTGCGCACTCGCAAGCAACGCCACAAAGCCGCAACCATCAGCACGCTGACCACTGCCCAACCCCAGGCCTGCTGATTCAATAGCCCTTCGCGGTACAACTGCGGCGCAACGCCGGCACCGATGATAAAGGCCAGCAACGCAATCTCCCGACGCGGTCCGGTCACCGGGCGTATCAGGTACACCAGGGCCGGCAACACCAGCGCTGCGCTCGGGAAGCTGCGATAGCGCGGGTCAAACACCAGCGCCAGCATCATCACCGCACCGGCAAACCCGGCGATAGCCACCAGCCAACCGGCGCGCTGCTCCAGCCAGTTGAGCCCGCGCTCACGCCAGCCTTCGCGGGCGCTGAGGGCCAGGGCGGCATGGGCCAGCACCAGCAGGTTCAGCACCACCAGCAAGCCTGCCCATACCCATTCATCGCTGAAGCGCGCGGTAACGCGGGTCAGTTCGGCCCAACTGCCGATGGAGCACGCTGCGACGGCCCCTAGCAACGGCAGTACTAACGCAGAGCGAGTGCTGCGAACGCGGCCGCCGAGCACCAGGGTGCCTAGCAGGATGAGCCCGCCGACGCCCAGCCACATCGGCCAGTACGGCACATTGGTCACCGGGCCGGCGAGGATACCTTTGTCCTGACGGTCTGCATCGAACAGCCCCCAGTAACCGCCCACAGCCCCTTCGCTCGCACGTTTCCATGGCTGGTCAAAGGCTTCTATCAGGTTGTAGCGCCAGCCATTGGCTTCGGCCATGGCCACGAAACCGCGCATGAACCTGGCTTCATTGACCCGGCTGGGCACGGCGGTTTCGCGCTGGCGGCCTTCGCTGGGCCAGCCGGTTTCGCCGATCACGATGTCCTTGGGCGCGAATTTATGGCCGAAGGTCTGGCGCACATCGCCCACATGCTTGAGCGCCTGGTCGATGCCGGACGGCTCATCCTCCCAGTACGGCAGCAGGTGAATGGTCAGGAAGTCCACCGCCGGCTCGATTTCCGGGTGTTGCAGCCAGAACTCCCAGACATCGGCATAGGTGACGGGCTGCTTGATCTGGCTTTTAACCTGATGGATCAGCGCCACCAATTGCTTGGCAGTGACTTCCTTGCGCAGCAGGGCTTCGTTGCCGACGATCACCGAGGTCACCACGTCCGGGCTGGCGTTGGCCGCCGCGATCAACTCGTTGATCTCTTTTTCGGTCGCCACGGGGTCACTGCTGACCCAGGCGCCGGCCATCACTTTCAACCCATGCTTGCGCGCCATGTCTGGCAGGGCCTCCAAGCCGGTCATGGAGTAGGTGCGAATGCATTCAAAGCGCGTGGCAAGCAGCGCCAGGTCGGCGTCCATGCGTTCGGGGCGCAGCGTGAACGGTTGGTCGAATGGGGATTGGTCTTTGTCGAACGGCGTGTAGGACGCACATTGCAGCTTATGGCTGGCGCTGGCGACGTCTGGCAACACCACGGGCCGGCCGAGGCCGTACCAGTAGCCGACAAGGGCAAGCACGCCGAGGATCAAGGCGAAGAAATAGGGCAGGGCAGGGAAGCGGGCAGTCGCGGGCATGGTCGGCTTATCTGGGGGAGCAAAGGCGCGCATCTTACCCGGATTTGCCGCAGCCCAGTGCGGCTGCATAATTTTGACATGCAAACTTCGGGCGGGATTCTGGCGATAACGCCTACAAAGCATCCTACTGGCGATGTGATGTCGTTTCTTGCTCAACCAAGGTCGTTGACAGAGCAGGGCAAATGCCTACGCAGGTTGAAGATAAAACTGTCAGTACTCCACTGATGCCTCAGCAACCGGATCGATGCGCGTGAAGGGGGCGCGGTGCACCCTATAACAACAGTTTGACGTCGCTCGGCATCCGTCGGGCGCAGCACTTTCGGGGAAGTACTATGAAGATGCGACGACTCTTGGGCGCAGCTGCCACTCTGGTAGTTGCGATGGGCTCCACACTGGCCAGTGCCGACAGCAAGACCCTGAGCATCGGCTACGTGGACGGCTGGTCCGACAGCGTGGCCACTACTCATGTGGCGGCAGAGGTGATCAAGCAAAAGCTCGGCTACGACGTAAAACTGCAAGCGGTTGCCACCGGGATCATGTGGCAGGGCGTCGCCACCGGCAAACTCGATGCCATGCTCTCCGCCTGGCTACCGGTGACCCACGGTGAATACTGGACCAAGAACAAGGACAAGGTGGTCGACTACGGCCCCAACTTCAAAGATGCCAAGATCGGCCTGATCGTGCCGGAATACGTCAAGGCCAAGTCCATTGAAGACCTCAAGACCGATACCACCTTCAAGAACAAGATCGTCGGCATCGACGCCGGTTCAGGCGTAATGCTCAAGACCGACGAAGCTATCAAGCAATATGGCCTGGACTACAAACTGCAAGCCAGCTCGGGTGCGGCGATGATTGCCGAGCTGACCCGCGCCGAAGACAAGCAGGAGTCGATTGCGGTCACCGGTTGGGTGCCGCACTGGATGTTCGCCAAGTGGAAACTGCGTTTCCTGGACGACCCAAAAGGGATTTATGGTGCTGCTGAAACCGTCAACAGCATCGGCAGCAAGGGCCTGGAGAAGAAAGCGCCGGAAGTCGCAGCCTTCCTGAAGAAATTCCAGTGGGCCTCCAAGGATGAAATCGGTGAAGTCATGCTGGCGATTCAAGAAGGCGCCAAGCCGGACGCCGCGGCCAAGGACTGGGTAGCCAAGCACCCCGAGCGCGTCGCCGAATGGACCGCTAAATAACCCCGCCCCAATTGTAGGAGCGAGCTTGCTCGCGAAGAACGCACAGGCACCGCGATCATCCAGAATGAACGCGTTATCGTTGACGTTTTTCGCGAGCAAGCTCGCTCCTACATTTTTTACAAATCCTCGCTAAGCTCGATCTACTACTAAGGTCGTCTGGAACCCATTGCGCAGCCGCATACAGTGGATACGTTCCAAAATAATAAAAAGCTGTGCTGCGAGGATAAAAACAATGAACGACAGCATTTACCTCTCGATTCAAAACAGCCCGCGTTTCAAGGAGCTGGTCAGGAAAAGGGAAAGGTTCGCCTGGATTCTCTCGGCGATCATGCTAGGGCTTTACTCCGCTTTCATCCTGTTGATCGCCTACGGGCCACAAGTGCTGGGGGCCAAGATCAGCCCCGGTTCTTCGATTACCTGGGGCATTCCCCTGGGCGTCGGGCTGATTGTGTCGGCCTTCATTCTCACCGGCATCTACGTGCGTCGGGCCAACGGCGAATTTGACGACCTGAACAATGCGATTCTCAAGGAGGCTGCGCAATGATCCGGCGTCTATTGGCTCTATTCGGTGCTTCGCTGTTGGCTCCGGCCGTTTGGGCGGCGGACGCATTGACCGGTGAAGTGCACAAGCAACCGCTGAACATCTCGGCCATTGTGATGTTCGTCGCGTTTGTCGGCGCCACCCTGTGCATCACTTACTGGGCGTCCAAGCGCAACAAATCGGCGGCGGACTACTATGCGGCGGGCGGTAAGATCACCGGTTTTCAGAACGGCCTGGCCATTGCCGGTGACTACATGTCGGCGGCGTCCTTCCTGGGGATTTCCGCGCTGGTGTTCACCTCCGGCTACGACGGCTTGATCTATTCGATCGGCTTTCTGGTGGGCTGGCCGATCATTTTGTTCCTGATCGCCGAGCGCTTGCGTAACCTGGGCAAATACACCTTTGCCGACGTGGCGTCCTATCGCCTGGGGCAAACCCAGATCCGCAGCCTTTCGGCCTGTGGCTCGCTGGTGGTGGTGGCGTTCTACCTGATCGCGCAGATGGTCGGCGCGGGCAAGCTGATCCAGCTGCTGTTTGGCCTTGATTACCATGTGGCGGTGATCCTGGTGGGTATCCTGATGTGCATGTACGTGCTGTTCGGCGGCATGTTGGCGACCACCTGGGTGCAGATCATCAAGGCGGTGCTGTTGCTGTCCGGTGCCTCGTTCATGGCGCTGATGGTGATGAAGCACGTCAACTTCGACTTCAACATGCTGTTCTCCGAGGCGATCAAGGTTCACCCCAAAGGTGAAGCGATCATGAGCCCCGGCGGCCTGGTGAAAGACCCGATCTCGGCATTCTCCCTGGGCCTGGCACTGATGTTCGGTACCGCTGGCCTGCCGCACATCCTGATGCGCTTCTTCACGGTGAGCGACGCCAAGGAAGCGCGTAAGAGCGTGCTGTACGCTACCGGCTTCATCGGCTACTTCTATATCCTGACCTTCATCATCGGCTTCGGCGCGATCCTTTTGGTCAGCACCAACCCGGCGTTCAAGGATGCAGCGGGCGCCTTGCTCGGTGGTAATAACATGGCGGCGGTGCACCTGGCCAACGCGGTGGGTGGCAGTATCTTCCTGGGCTTCATCTCGGCCGTGGCGTTTGCCACCATCCTGGCAGTGGTTGCCGGCTTGACCCTGGCGGGTGCTTCGGCGGTGTCCCATGACCTGTATGCCAGCGTGATCAAGAAGGGCAAGGCCAACGAGAAAGATGAGATTCGCGTGTCGAAGATCACTACCGTAGCCTTGGGTGTATTGGCCATCGGCCTGGGTATCCTGTTCGAAAGCCAGAACATCGCGTTCATGGTCGGCCTGGCGTTCTCCATCGCCGCCAGCTGTAACTTCCCGGTGCTGCTGCTTTCCATGTACTGGAAAAACCTCACCACCCGTGGTGCCATGATTGGTGGCTGGCTGGGCTTGATCAGCGCCGTGGGCCTGATGATCCTCGGTCCGACCATCTGGGTGTCGATCCTGCACCATGAAAAGGCGATCTTCCCGTACGAGTACCCGGCGCTGTTCTCGATGATCATTGCGTTCGTCGGCATCTGGTTCTTCTCCATCACCGACAAGTCGGCGGCGGCAGAGAAAGAGCGTGCGCTGTACTTCCCACAGTTTGTGCGTTCGCAGACTGGCCTGGGGGCGAGTGGGGCGGTTAATCACTAAGTCGTCAGCTGCATAAGAGATACCCCGGTCGCAAGGCCGGGGTATTTTTTTTGCCTGGCTCTTTTGTGTTGCCTGGGCTGGCCTCATCGCGGGCAAGCCCGGCTCCCACAGGTTGACTGTGTGAACCCGATCGACTGTGGGAGCTGGCTTGCCTGCGATGGCGGTAGATCAGGCCACACAAACAAAAACGGCCTCCACTAAGGGAGGCCGCTCTCATGACAAACAAGCAGTTAAGTGCTTACTTGCGATCTTCCAGCTTGGTGATGTCACGCGACTCGTAGCCGGTGTACAGCTGGCGCGGGCGGCCAATCTTGTACGGGCTGGAGAGCATTTCTTTCCAGTGGGAGATCCAGCCCACGGTCCGCGCCAGGGCGAAGATCACGGTGAACATGCTGGTTGGAATGCCGATCGCCTTGAGGATGATCCCCGAGTAGAAGTCGACGTTCGGGTACAGCGAGCGTTCGATGAAGTACGGGTCGGTCAGGGCGATCTCTTCCAGGCGCATGGCCAGTTCGAGTTGCGGATCGTTCTTGATGCCCAGTTCCTTCAACACTTCGTCGCAGGTCTGCTTCATGACGGTAGCGCGCGGGTCGCGGTTCTTGTAGACCCGGTGACCGAAGCCCATCAACTTGAACGGGTCGTTCTTGTCCTTGGCCTTGGCGATGAAGGTGTCGATGTTGGACACATCGCCGATTTCATCGAGCATGGTCAATACGGCTTCGTTCGCACCGCCGTGGGCAGGGCCCCACAGTGCGGCGATGCCGGCGGCAATACAGGCGAACGGGTTGGCACCCGAAGAGCCCGCCAGGCGCACGGTAGAGGTAGAAGCGTTCTGCTCGTGGTCGGCGTGGAGGATGAAGATCCGGTCCATGGCCTTGGCGAGCACCGGGCTTATCGGTTTGATCTCGCACGGGGTGTTGAACATCATGTGCAGGAAATTTTCCGCGTACGTCAGGTCGTTGCGCGGGTACATCATGGGTTGGCCCATGGAGTACTTGTAAACCATTGCGGCCAGGGTAGGCATCTTGGCAACCAGGCGGATCGCGGAAATTTCGCGATGCTGCGGGTTATTGATGTCCAGGGAGTCGTGATAGAAGGCCGACAGGGCGCCCACTACACCGCACATGACGGCCATCGGGTGGGCGTCGCGACGGAAGCCGTTGAAGAAGGTCTTCAACTGCTCGTGAACCATGGTGTGGTTCTTCACGGTGCTGACGAACTGGGCTTTCTGCTCGGCTGTTGGCAATTCGCCATTTAGCAGCAGGTAGCAGGTTTCCAGGTAGTCCGACTTTTCAGCCAGTTGCTCGATCGGGTAGCCGCGATGAAGCAGAATGCCATTATCACCATCGATATAGGTGATCTTCGACTCGCAGGAAGCGGTCGACATGAAGCCTGGGTCGAAAGTAAAACGGCCCGTGGCCGTCAGGCCCCGTACGTCGATAACATCGGGACCAACGGTGCCGGTTAAAATGGGCAGCTCGACGGGGGCTGCGCCCTCGATGATCAACTGCGCTTTTTTGTCAGCCATGTGGCCTCCTATTTATGCTTCAAATCATCAGACAGACCCCCCACGCAGGGCCCGCACCACTATATTGATATAAATCCAGATGTCAATTTGCCTAAAGTCTTGCGCCAGAAGGCTTTAACCGTACTTTTTCGTCGAAATTGACTGCCATTTACGCCTTTTATCCCGCCAGCGCAATCAGCTATTAGGGTGAGGTGTGCGCGTTGTCATTAGTAACCTAACTGTCTATACTCGGCCACCGACCGCCAAGGGCTTTTGGGCTTGCTTTCATTGGGGGTCGCACTCCCTGGGTGGTGCTTACCTGACCAGTCGCACTCCCCAACAACTTTGCCCTGATTGTTAGGGGCTCTTCAGTGTGAAAAAAAGCCGTGAATAGCCAACGACCTGTAAACCTAGACCTAAGGACCATCAAACTCCCCATCACCGGCGTTACGTCGTTCCTGCACCGTGTTTCCGGCATCATCCTGTTCCTGGGCTTGGGCATCATGCTTTATGCATTGAGCAAATCCCTGGGTTCCGAGGAAGGATACGCCGAGGTGAAGGCATGCTTGACCAGCCCGCTGGCCAAGTTCGTAGCATGGGGCCTCCTGTCCTCTCTTCTGTATCACCTGGTAGCCGGTGTGCGCCACTTGATCATGGACATGGGCATCGGTGAGACGCTGGAAGGCGGCCGCCTGGGCTCGAAAATCATCATCGCCATTTCCGTGGTGCTGATCGTTCTGGCAGGAGTTTGGATATGGTAACCAGCGTAACGAATCTGTCGCGTTCGGGCCTCTATGACTGGATGGCACAGCGTGTGTCTGCGGTCGTTCTCGCGGCTTATTTCATTTTCCTGATCGGATACCTCGTCGCAAACCCGGGCATCGGCTATGAGCAATGGCACGGCCTGTTTTCCCACAATGCGATGCGAATCTTCAGTCTGCTGGCCCTTGTAGCCCTGGGCGCTCACGCTTGGGTTGGCATGTGGACCATCGCGACTGACTACCTGACGCCGATGGCGCTGGGCAAGTCCGCGACTGCAGTACGTTTCCTCTTCCAGGCAGTATGCGGCGTCGCGATGTTCGCTTACTTCGTCTGGGGTGTGCAGATTCTTTGGGGTATCTGATTCATGGCTAACATTCCAACTATTTCATTCGACGCCATCATTATTGGTGGCGGCGGTGCTGGCATGCGCGCTGCGCTGCAGCTGGCCCAGGGCGGTCACAAGACTGCCGTGATCACCAAGGTGTTCCCGACGCGTTCCCATACCGTATCGGCCCAGGGTGGCATCACCTGCGCCATCGCCTCCGCTGACCCGAACGATGACTGGCGCTGGCACATGTACGATACCGTCAAGGGTTCCGACTATATCGGTGACCAGGACGCTATCGAATACATGTGTCAGGAAGGCCCGGCCGCGGTGTTCGAGCTGGACCACATGGGTCTGCCGTTCTCCCGTACCGAGCAAGGCCGTATCTACCAGCGTCCATTCGGCGGCCAGTCGAAGGATTACGGTAAAGGCGGGCAGGCTGCCCGTACTTGCGCTGCGTCCGACCGTACCGGTCACGCGCTGCTGCATACCCTTTACCAAGGCAACCTGAAAGCCGGTACCACGTTCCTGAACGAGTACTACGCGGTTGACCTGGTGAAGAACGGCAAGGGCGAGTTCGTCGGCGTGATCGCCATCTGCATCGAAACCGGTGAAACCACTTACATCCGCGCCAAGGCTACAGTCCTGGCGACCGGTGGTGCAGGTCGTATCTACGCTTCTACCACCAATGCCCTGATCAACACCGGTGACGGCGTCGGCATGGCCCTGCGTGCTGGCGTACCGGTACAAGACATCGAGATGTGGCAGTTCCACCCGACCGGCATCGCCGGCGCCGGTGTACTGGTGACCGAAGGTTGCCGTGGTGAAGGTGGTTACCTGATCAACAAGCACGGCGAGCGTTTCATGGAGCGTTATGCTCCGAACGCCAAAGACCTGGCTGGCCGTGACGTCGTGGCTCGTTCGATGGTTAAAGAGATCATCGCCGGTAACGGCTGTGGCCCGAATGGTGACCACGTACTGCTGAAACTCGATCACCTCGGTGAAGAAGTGCTGCACAGCCGCCTGCCAGGCATCTGCGAACTGTCCAAGACCTTTGCCCACGTTGACCCAGTGGTTGCTCCGGTTCCGGTTGTTCCGACCTGCCACTATATGATGGGCGGCGTACCGACCAACATTCACGGCCAGGCGATCACCCAGAATGCCGAAGGCGTGGACGAGATCATCCATGGTCTGTTCGCGGTAGGTGAAGTGGCTTGTGTATCGGTTCACGGTGCCAACCGCCTGGGCGGCAACTCGTTGCTCGACCTGGTGGTATTCGGTCGCGCGGCCGGCCTGCATCTGGAAAAGGCGCTGACTGACGGCATCGAGTACGATGACGCCACCGACGCCAACATCGAAGCGGCCCTGGCGCGCTTGAACGCTCTGAACGAGCGCACGGATGGCGAAGACGTAGCAACCCTGCGTCGCGAGCTGCAAAACTGCATGCAGAACTACTTCGGTGTGTTCCGTACCGGCGAATACATGCAGAAGGGTATTGCCCAACTGGCTGACCTGCGCAAGCGCATCGCCAACGTCAAGATCAACGATAAGAGCCAGGCGTTCAACACCGCTCGTATCGAAGCCCTTGAGCTGCAAAACCTGCTGGAAGTGGCTGAAGCGACGGCGATCGCCGCCGAGGTTCGTAAAGAATCCCGTGGTGCTCACGCTCGTGAAGACTTTGAAGATCGCGACGACGAAAACTGGTTGTGCCACACCCTGTACTTCCCGGGTGACAAGCGCGTAACCAAGCGTGCCGTGAACTTCTCGCCGAAGACGGTGCCGACGTTTGAACCGAAGATTCGGACTTACTAAGGGTGGCTGCCATGTTGAAAGTCAGTGTTTATCGCTACAACCCTGATCAGGACGCTGCGCCGTTCATGCAGGAGTTCCAGGTCGATACCGGTGGTAAAGACCTGATGGTGCTGGATGTACTGGCACTGATCAAAGAGCAGGACGAGGGTTTCTCCTATCGTCGCTCTTGCCGTGAAGGTGTATGCGGTTCCGACGGCATGAACATCAACGGCAAAAACGGCCTGGCGTGCATCACGCCGCTGTCCGCCGTGGTCAAAGGCAACAAGCTGATCGTTCGTCCCCTGCCAGGTTTGCCGGTTATCCGTGACCTGGTCGTCGATATGAGCATCTTCTACAAGCAATACGAGAAAGTTAAGCCATTCCTGCAGAACGACACGCCGGCTCCGGCCATCGAGCGTCTGCAGTCCCCGGAAGAGCGTGAAAAGCTCGATGGCCTGTACGAGTGCATCCTGTGCGCTTGCTGCTCGACATCCTGCCCGTCCTTCTGGTGGAACCCGGACAAGTTCCTGGGTCCAGCTGCGCTGCTGCAAGCCTACCGCTTCCTGGCAGACAGCCGTGACACCAAGACGTCCGAGCGTCTGGCTTCGCTGGATGACCCGTTCAGCGTATTCCGCTGCCGCGGGATCATGAACTGCGTCAACGTATGTCCTAAAGGCCTGAACCCGACTAAGGCCATTGGTCACATCCGTAACATGCTGCTGCAGAGCGGCGTGTAACTGACGTTGTAGTAAAAGCAGGACCGTTGTGCCCGTAAATGCTGCGGCGCAGGCTTCAACCGGCGCCGTAGTTTTAACTTGAGCAGCGACTTACAAAGCCGCGGCTCTTATTTTGAAGAAATGAGACAAGCAGGGGCATTCGGGTTGGTACCCGAACTATCAGCGTGATCCTAAGTGGCTTGTTTTGGTCGCTGCACTTGGCCTTTTGCAAGCAAACTCGGTGTTTTCGCCGGTGGTGTCCCCAAATCGAGGGTGACCAAGCATGCAAGAAAGCGTGATGCAGCGCATGTGGAACAGCGGCTATCTTTCAGGTGGTAACGCTGCCTATGTGGAAGAGCTTTATGAGCTCTACCTGCACGACCCTAACGCTGTGCCAGAAGAATGGCGCACCAAATTTCAGACGTTGTCTTCAGACGGCAACGCTGCCACCGATGTATCGCACGCAACAATTCGCGATCAGTTCGTGCTGCTGGCAAAGAACCAGCGCCGCGCCCAACCGGTTTCCGCCGGCAGCGTGAGCAGTGAGCATGAGAAGAAGCAAGTTGAAGTACTGCGACTGATCCAGGCCTACCGTATGCGTGGCCACCAGGCAGCCCAGCTTGACCCGCTGGGGCTGTGGCAGCGTCCTGCACCTGCAGACCTGTCGATCAATCATTACGGCTTGACCAATGCCGATCTTGATACGACCTTCCGTGCCGGCGACCTGTTCATCGGCAAAGAGGAAGCGAGCCTACGCGAAATTCACGAAGCGTTGCAGCAGACATATTGCCGCACCATCGGCGCTGAATTTACGCACATCACCGATTCCGAGCAGCGCCAGTGGTTCCAGCACCGCCTGGAAGGCGTGCGTGGCCGTCCGGTATTGTCCGCCGATGTGCGCGGCCACCTGCTGGAGCGTGTGACCGCGGCCGAAGGCCTCGAGAAATACCTGGGCACCAAATACCCAGGCACCAAGCGTTTTGGCCTGGAAGGCGGCGAAAGCCTGATTCCGATGCTCGACGAACTGATCCAGCGTTCCGGTTCCTATGGCACCAAGGAAATCGTGATCGGCATGGCTCACCGTGGTCGCCTGAACGTGTTGGTCAACACCTTCGGCAAGAACCCGCGTGAGCTGTTCGACGAGTTCGAAGGCAAGAAGAAGGTCGAGCTGGGTTCCGGTGACGTTAAATACCACCAGGGCTTCTCGTCCAACGTGATGACCACAGGCGGTGAAGTTCACCTGGCCATGGCATTCAACCCCTCCCACCTGGAAATCGTTTCGCCAGTGGTCGAGGGTTCGGTACGTGCTCGCCAGGATCGTCGTAACGACGCCACCGGTGAGAAAGTTCTGCCGATTTCCATCCACGGTGACGCGGCGTTCGCCGGCCAAGGCGTGGTCCTGGAAACGTTCCAGATGTCGCAGACTCGCGGCTTCAAGACCGGTGGTACCGTTCACATCGTCATCAACAACCAAGTGGGCTTCACCATCAGCAACCCGTTGGACGCGCGCTCCACCGAGTACGCCACCGACGTTGCCAAGATGATCCAGGCGCCGATCCTCCATGTGAATGGCGATGATCCGGAAGCCGTGTTGTTCGTGACCCAGCTGGCAGTCGATTACCGCATGCAGTTCAAGCGTGACGTGGTCATCGACCTGGTTTGCTACCGCCGTCGCGGTCACAACGAAGCGGACGAGCCAAGCGGCACCCAGCCGTTGATGTACCAGCAGATCACCAAGCAGCGCACCACCCGTGAGCTGTACGCCGAAAGCCTGACCAAGGCCGGCGTGGTTGACGATGCGCGTGTTCAGGCGAAAGTCGACGAATACCGCAACGCGCTGGACAATGGCCTGCATGTAGTGAAAAGCCTGGTCAAGGAACCGAACAAAGAATTGTTCGTTGACTGGCGCCCCTACCTGGGCCACACCTGGACTGCCCGTCACGATACCTCGTTCGATTTGAAGACGTTGCAGGAACTGTCCGCCAAGTTGCTGGAAATTCCCGAAGGCTTCGTCGTACAGCGCCAAGTTGCGAAGATCTACGAAGACCGTCAGAAGATGCAAGCCGGTGGCCTGCCGATCAACTGGGGTTACGCCGAAACCATGGCGTACGCGACCCTGGCGTTCGAAGGTCACCCGATCCGCATGACCGGCCAGGACATCGGCCGCGGTACGTTCTCGCACCGTCATGCTGTATTGCACAACCAGAAAGACGCGGGCACCTATATCCCGTTGCAGAACCTGTACGAAGGCCAGCCACGTTTCGACCTGTACGATTCGTTCCTGTCCGAAGAAGCCGTACTGGCGTTCGAATACGGTTACTCGACCACCACGCCAAACGCGCTGGTGATCTGGGAAGCCCAGTTCGGCGACTTCGCCAACGGTGCCCAGGTGGTTATCGACCAGTTCATCACCAGCGGCGAGCACAAGTGGGGCCGTCTGTGCGGTCTGACCATGCTGCTGCCGCACGGTTATGAAGGTCAGGGCCCAGAGCACTCCTCGGCCCGTCTGGAGCGTTACCTGCAACTGTGCGCCGAGCACAACATTCAGGTGTGCGTGCCGACGACCCCGGCCCAGATCTACCACTTGCTGCGTCGCCAGGTGATCCGTCCGCTGCGCAAGCCGCTGGTGGTGCTGACGCCGAAGTCGCTGTTGCGTCACAAACTGGCCGTTTCGACCCTGGAAGATCTGGCCCAAGGTTCGTTCCAGACCGTGATTCCAGAGATCGATACGCTGGACGCCGCCAAGGTCACTCGCCTGATCCTGTGCAGCGGCAAGGTCTACTACGATCTGCTGGAAAAACGCCGTGCCGAAGGCCGCGAAGACATCGCCATCGTGCGTATCGAGCAGCTTTATCCGTTCCCGGAAGATGACCTCATGGAGATCATCGCGCCTTACACCAACCTCACGAACGTGGTGTGGTGTCAGGAAGAACCGATGAACCAGGGCGCCTGGTACAGCAGCCAGCATCATCTGCGTCGCAGCATCGGCAACCACAACAAGGCCTTGGTCCTTGAGTACGCCGGCCGTGATGCTTCTGCTGCACCTGCCTGTGGTTACGCGTCGATGCACGCCGAGCAGCAGGAAAAACTGCTGCAAGATGCTTTCACTGTTTAACGCCTTCGCGCTGACTGAAACCGAATTTTAAGGACCTACAGATAATGGCTATCGAAATCAAAGCCCCGTCATTCCCGGAATCGGTTGCCGATGGCACCGTTGCCACCTGGCACAAGAAACCAGGCGAGGCCGTCAAGCGTGACGACCTGATCGTCGACATCGAGACCGACAAAGTCGTTCTGGAAGTGTTGGCCGAAGCTGACGGCGTGCTGGGCGCAATCGTTGCTGAAGAGGGCGCTACCGTTCTGTCGAACCAGGTACTGGGCTCGATCGAAGAGGGCACCGCCGCTGCCGTTGCTCCTGCTCCTGCCGCTGCTGCACCGGCTGCTTCTGCACCTGCCGCACCGGCTGCAGGTGGCGAAGACCCAATCGCTGCACCGGCTGCGCGTCAACTGGCTGAAGAAAACGGCATCAACCTGGCCTCCATCAAGGGCACTGGCAAAGATGGCCGCGTGACCAAGGAAGACGTGGTTGCCGCAGTTGAAGCCAAGAAAAACGCTCCGGCTGCCGCACCTGCCAAGGCTGCAGCGCCTGCTGCCGCTGCGCCTGTGTTTGCCGCTGGCGACCGCACCGAGAAGCGCGTACCGATGACTCGCGTACGTGCCACCGTAGCCAAGCGCCTGGTTGAAGCTCAGTCGAACATGGCGATGCTGACTACCTTCAACGAAGTCGACATGACCGAAGTCATGGCCCTGCGTTCGAAGTACAAGGACCTGTTCGAGAAGTCCCACAACGGCGTGCGCCTGGGCTTCATGTCGTTCTTCGTGAAAGCGGCCACCGAAGCGCTGAAGCGCTTCCCGGCAGTCAACGCTTCCATCGACGGCGGCGACATCGTTTACCACGGCTACTCGGATATCGGCGTTGCCGTCTCCAGCGACCGCGGCCTGGTGGTTCCAGTCCTGCGTAACGCCGAGCTGATGAGCCTGGCCGAAATCGAAGGCGGCATCGCTGGCTTCGGCAAGAAAGCCCGTGACGGCAAGCTGACCATCGACGAGATGACCGGCGGTACCTTCACCATCACCAACGGTGGTACCTTCGGTTCGATGATGTCGACGCCGATCGTCAACCCACCGCAAGCCGCGATCCTGGGCATGCACAACATCATCCAGCGTCCGATGGCCATCAACGGCCAAGTCGTGATCCGCCCAATGATGTACCTGGCACTGTCTTACGATCACCGCCTGATCGACGGTAAAGAAGCCGTGACGTTCCTGGTGACCATCAAGAACCTGCTGGAAGACCCGGCTCGCCTGCTCCTGGACATCTGATAGAAGCAGTTGCACGTTGCGAGCTACAAGCTGTAGGAAAAAGCAGCTTGGCTTGCAACGTGTGGCTAGAAGCTTGTCGCAAATAGAGGATCTATTTTCATGACACAGAAATTTGACGTTGTAGTGATTGGTGCAGGCCCTGGCGGCTATGTTGCCGCCATCAAGGCTGCGCAACTGGGCCTCTCCACTGCTTGCATCGAAAAATACACCGACAAGGAAGGCAAACTGGCGCTGGGCGGTACTTGCCTGAACGTGGGTTGCATTCCATCCAAGGCGCTGCTGGACAGCTCCTGGAAATTCCACGAAGCCCAAGACGGCTTCGCGATCCACGGCATCAACCATGCTGGCGTGACCATGGACGTACCAGCAATGGTCGGCCGTAAAGCCAACATCGTCAAAGGCCTGACTTCCGGCGTTGCCACCTTGTTCAAGGCCAACGGCGTGACTTCCATTCAAGGCCACGGCAAGCTGCTGGCCGGCAAGAAAGTTGAAGTCACCAAGCCAGACGGTTCGGTTGAAGTCATCGAAGCCGAAAACGTGATCCTGGCGCCAGGTTCGCGTCCAATCGACATTCCGCCTGCTCCTGTTGATAACAACGTGATCGTTGATTCGACCGGCGCCCTGGAATTCCAGGCTGTACCTAAGCGTCTGGGCGTGATCGGCGCTGGCGTAATCGGTCTGGAGCTGGGTTCGGTATGGTCCCGTCTGGGCGCTGAAGTCACCGTGCTGGAAGCCCTGGATACATTCCTGCTGGCTGCCGACACCGCGGTGTCGAAGGAAGCGCTGAAAACCCTGACCAAACAAGGTCTGGACATCAAGCTCGGCGCCCGTGTTACCGGTTCCAAGGTCAGCGGCGAAGAAGTCGTAGTGACCTACACCGATAAAGACGGCGAGCAGACCATCACCTTCGACAAGCTGATCGTCGCCGTGGGCCGCCGCCCAGTGACCAACGACCTGCTGGCTTCCGACAGCGGCGTGAACATCGACGAGCGTGGTTTCATCCACGTTGATGATCATTGCGCCACCACCGTGCCTGGCGTCTATGCCATTGGCGACGTGGTTCGTGGCATGATGCTGGCCCACAAGGCTTCCGAAGAGGGCATCATGGTCGTTGAGCGCATCAAGGGTCACAAGACCCAGATGAACTACGACCTGATCCCATCGGTTATCTACACCCACCCGGAAATTGCATGGGTCGGCAAGAACGAACAGCAGTTGAAAGCTGAAGGCGTTGAAGTTAACGTCGGCACCTTCCCGTTTGCCGCTTCTGGCCGTGCCATGGCAGCCAACGACACCGGTGGTTTTGTCAAAGTCATCGCTGATGCCAAGACTGACCGCGTATTGGGCGTCCACGTGATTGGCCCAAGCGCTGCAGAACTGGTTCAGCAAGGCGCGATCGGCATGGAGTTCGGCACCAGTGCAGAGGATCTGGGCATGATGGTCTTCTCCCATCCGACCTTGTCCGAAGCGCTGCACGAAGCCGCGTTGGCAGTGAATGGCGGCGCCATCCACATTGCCAACAAGAAGAAGCGCTAAGCGAGATAATAAGAAACCACGGCGGAGTTGCCCGTCGTGAGCCTTGCGCGCAAGACTCACCGCGGAATATCCGCTGGACGCAGCCTTGCGTAGCTTTACGGGCCATAAGCCCCGCAAGTTGCGCAAGCAGCAGTCACAGGTGGCGCGGCACTCATAATGAGCGCAGCGCCGAATGCGCAGTACCTAACGAAGACGGTAAAAAGCATGAATCTTCACGAGTATCAGGGTAAGCAGCTGTTCGCTGAATACGGCCTGCCAGTTTCCAAGGGCTACGCAGTAGACACCCCGGAAGCAGCAGCAGAAGCTTGCGACAAAATCGGCGGCAGCGAGTGGGTTGTCAAAGCCCAGGTCCACGCCGGTGGTCGCGGTAAAGCGGGCGGCGTCAAGCTGGTTCGCAGCAAAGAAGACGCCAAGGCCTTCGCACAGCAGTGGCTGGGCAAGCGTCTGGTGACTTACCAGACTGATGCCAATGGCCAACCAGTCACCAAGATCCTGGTTGAATCGTGCACTGATATCGCTAAAGAGCTGTACCTGGGCGCTGTCGTTGACCGTTCGAGCCGTCGCATCGTGTTCATGGCTTCCACCGAAGGTGGCGTGGACATCGAGAAAATCGCTCACGAAACCCCAGAAAAAATTCTGAAGGCCACTATCGATCCACTGGTTGGCGCTCAGCCATTCCAGGGTCGCGAGCTGGCTTTCCAGCTGGGCCTGGAAGGCAAGCAAGTTGCCCAGTTCGCCAAGATCTTCGTAGGTCTGGCCAAACTGTTCCAGGATCACGATCTGGCCCTGCTGGAAGTGAACCCGCTGGTGATCAAGGCTGACGGCGATCTGCACTGCCTCGATGCCAAGATCAACATCGACGCCAACGCCATGTACCGTCAGCCTAAGCTGAAGACTTTCCACGATCCGTCGCAAGACGATCCGCGCGAAGCGCACGCTGCCAAGTTCGAACTGAACTACGTAGCCCTGGAAGGTAACATCGGCTGCATGGTCAACGGTGCTGGCCTGGCCATGGGTACCATGGACATCGTCAACCTGCATGGCGGCAAGCCAGCCAACTTCCTCGACGTAGGTGGTGGCGCTACCAAGGAACGCGTTACCGAAGCGTTCAAGATCATCCTGTCCGACTCCAACGTCGCTGCAGTACTGGTCAACATCTTCGGCGGCATCGTTCGTTGCGACATGATTGCCGAAGGCATCATCGGTGCAGTGAAAGAAGTCGGCGTTAAAATCCCGGTTGTTGTTCGCCTTGAAGGTAACAACGCTGAACTGGGCGCTAAAGTACTGGCAGAAAGCGGTTTGAACATCATCGCGGCTACCAGCCTGACCGACGCTGCTCAACAAGTTGTCAAAGCTGCGGAGGGCAAGTAATGAGCGTCCTGATCAATAAAGACACCAAAGTTATCTGCCAGGGTATTACCGGTTCGCAAGGTAGTTTCCACACCCAGCAAGCCATCGAATACGGCACCCAGATGGTTGGTGGCGTAACACCAGGCAAAGGCGGCACCGAGCACCTGGGCCTGCCCGTGTTCAACACCGTGAAAGAAGCAGTAGAAGCCACTGGCGCCACTGCCAGCGTGATCTACGTTCCAGCTCCTTTCTGCAAGGACTCGATCCTGGAAGCGGCATTCGGCGGCATCAAGCTGATCGTCTGCATCACCGAAGGCATTCCTACCCTGGACATGCTGGACGCTAAAGTTAAGTGCGACGAACTGGGCGTAGTCCTGATCGGCCCTAACTGCCCAGGCGTGATCACCCCAGGCGAATGCAAGATCGGCATCATGCCAGGTCACATTCACTTGCCAGGTAAAGTCGGTATCGTTTCCCGTTCCGGCACCCTGACCTACGAAGCTGTGAAGCAGACCACTGACGCCGGTTTCGGTCAGTCGACTTGCGTCGGCATCGGCGGTGACCCGATCCCAGGCTCCAACTTCATCGACATCCTGAAGCTGTTCCAGGAAGACCCGAAGACCGAAGCGATCGTGATGATCGGTGAGATCGGCGGTTCGGCTGAAGAAGAAGCGGCTGCCTACATCAAGGCACACGTGACCAAGCCGGTTGTTTCCTACATCGCTGGTGTGACTGCTCCTGCGGGCAAGCGCATGGGCCATGCTGGCGCAATCATCTCTGGCGGCAAAGGCACTGCAGACGAGAAATTCGCTGCACTGCAAGACGCAGGTGTGAAAACCGTGCGTTCGCTGGCAGACATCGGCAAGGCCCTGGCCGAGCTGACCGGTTGGGCTGTCAAGTAAGCCTCGCGCTTAGCTGACGTTTCACCACACAAAGGCCACCTTCGGGTGGCCTTTGTGCATTCTGTGTCTGCGATATGGCCCTTCTGTAGGAGCGAGCTTGCTCGCGAAAAACGTCAACGGTAACGCGTGCTTCCTGAATGAACGCGGCGCCTGTGAGTTTTTCGCGAGCAAGCTCGCTCCTACAAAAAAACGGTATGGGCAAATTAAGTACGAAAATGCGACATAGGAATGTCGCTTATCGGACAGTCCGCCCCGCAACAGTGCGTTTGTCAGGCTAATTCTGTACTCTAGCCGCCTCTTTATGCGTCCGCGTCCCAAAAGGAAGCTGCGCGCTAGACCGGTCGGTCCCCACAAGGGCCGGCAGCATTTCCCTCATCCATAGGGAAGCCCTCTCTAAATTCCGATTCAGTAGTGTGGTATTTCCTCAAAGGAAAGTGTTGAAAAGCCAGGATATCCTGGCGCTGGGCTTTATGACCTTTGCCCTGTTCGTGGGCGCCGGCAACATCATCTTCCCGCCTATCGTTGGTTTGCAGTCCGGGCCGCATGTCTGGATGGCGGCGCTGGGCTTTCTGATCACCGCGGTCGGTTTGCCGGTGGTCACCGTGATCGCCCTGGCCAAGGTCGGTGGTGGCATGGATGCGCTGAGCAGCCCGATTGGCAAGATCGCCGGTGGCCTGCTGGCGGCAGCGGCCTATCTGGCGGTGGGGCCGTTGTTCGCGACCCCGCGCACCGCAACCGTGTCGTTTGAAGTGGGCCTGGCGCCCTTGACCGGTGAAAGCCCGTTGGCGCTGTTCCTCTACAGCTCGGTGTATTTCCTGGTGGTGTTCTTTGTCTCCCTGTACCCAGGTCGACTGCTGGACACCGTGGGCCGTTTCCTGGCACCGCTGAAAATCATCGCCCTGGCTATTCTCGGTATCGCTGCGTTTGCCTTGCCCGCCGGTGAGGTGGGGGTTGCCACGCCGGAGTACGTTGCCGCGCCGTTCTCCCAAGGGTTTATCAATGGTTATCTGACCATGGATACCCTGGGCGCCCTGGTGTTCGGCATCGTGATCGTCAACGCGATCCGCTCCCGTGGCGTCGAGTCGCCCAAGCTGATCACCCGCTACGCGATCATTGCCGGGCTGATTGCCGGCGTGGGCCTGGCACTGGTATATGTCAGCCTGTTCCGCCTGGGTTCGGGCAGCCATGCCGTGGCCGCGGGTGCCAGCAATGGCGCGGCGGTACTGCACGCCTACGTGCAATACACGTTCGGCTCCCTGGGCAGTGGTTTCCTCGCCGTGCTGATTTCCCTGGCATGCCTGGTGACCGCCGTGGGCCTGACCTGTGCCTGCGCCGAGTACTTCAGCAAGATCCTGCCGCTGTCCTACAAGACCCTGGTGGTGATCCTGGCACTGTTCTCGCTGTTTGTGTCCAACCTGGGCTTGACCAACCTCATTGCCTTCTCGATCCCGGTACTGACCGCGATCTACCCGCCGTGCATTGTGTTGGTGGCCTTGAGCTTCTGCAAAGGGTTCTGGCAGGAACAGGGCCGTATTGTCGGCCCGGTGATGCTGGTGTCGTTCATCTTTGGCTGCATCGACGCACTCAAGGGTGCGGGCCTGGCGGGTTGGATGCCTACGCAACTGGTAAACCTGCCGTTGAGCGAACAAGGCCTGGCGTGGCTGGTGCCGTCGGTGATGACGCTGGTGGTAGCCGTGGTGATTGACCGTATGCTGGGCAAGCGCAGCGAAGCCATCGCGTAACACGCGGTTTGTACTGCACTGAAATGCCCCGTATCAAACGATAAGGGGCATTTTTTTTGAGTCGATGGCAGTGTCTTTTTTTTGGGGATGGCGTCAAAAATCTCAAGTTGAAAACACCGGTCGGTGTGGGAGCTGGCTTGCCTGCGATGGCGGCACATCGGTTGGCGCGGTGGTGACTGCAAAGACGCTATCGCAGGCAAGCCAGCTTGTATGGTTAGACTTGTAGGGGTGGTGGGACTAAAAGCCAGCATCTGACTCTAGCCAGTACAGACCGTGGGAGACTTCGCC
>NZ_NKRF01000050.1:0-39756 GCF_003408955.1 Pseudomonas sp. GL93 | reverse complement strand
GCGGTGTATCAGTAGCAGATGTTCTGACTGATACACCGCATTCGCGAGCAAGCCCGCTCCCACAAGGGAATGTGTGTGTCCAGATGCTTATGCAGCGACTGGCACGTGGCTGGTATGCCAGATCAATACCTTGCTCACCCGGTTGTCCTCGGTCTCGAGGATTTCCAGGCGATAGCGGCCGACTTTCAGGCACACCGCGCAATCGGGGATGGTCTCCAGCGCCTCGGTCACCAGGCCGTTGAGGGTCTTGGGGCCGTCGCTGGGCAGGTGCCAGCCCAGGCTTTTGTTCAGTTCGCGGATCGAGGCGGCGCCGTCGATGATGTAGCGACCATCGGGCTGGGCTTCGATATGCGGGTTATCCACAGCCTGATCGCTTTCGAATTCGCCGACGATCTCTTCCAGAATATCTTCCAGGGTGACGATGCCCAGCACTTCACCGTACTCGTCCACCACCATGCCCAGGCGCCGCTGTTGTTTGTGGAAGTTCAGCAGTTGCAGCTGCAACGGCGTGCTTTCCGGCACGAAGTAAGGCTCGTGGCAGGCGGCGAGCAAGGCCTCTTTGGTCAGGCTGGCGTCGGGCAGCAGGTGTTGGACCTGCCGGGTATTGAGCACGGCCTGCACCTGGTTGATGTCGTTGTGGAACACCGGCAGGCGTGTGCGCGGCGAGGTGCGCAACTGTTCGATGATGTCCTCTATCGGCTCATCGAGGTTGATGCCGTCCACTTCGCTGCGCGGCACCAGGATGTCATTGACCGTGATGTTGTCCAGGGCGTGGATACCGGGCAGGCCGGGAGTGCGGTCGGCGTCGGTGTCGAGCTCTGGGTCGTCATCATGGTCGGGCAGAGGCTCGTCGCTGTTTTTTACCACGCCGGATTTGCGTGCAAACGGGCGCAATAACAGCAGGCTGATGCCATTGAGCAGCCAAGCCAGGGGGTAGAGGATTTTCAGCGGCACGCCCAGCAATGTATTGCCAAAGCCCAGCACTGCTTGGGGGTGACGGGTGGCCAGGGCGCGGGGCAGGTAGTCGGCCAGCACCAGCAGCGCTGCGCAGGAAATCAGCCAGCCTAGCCAGGGCCCGTTCTCTGCCCAGGCATAGATTGCCAGCAGGGTGCAAAGAATCACCACGGCGGCGCGGCACAGGCTGTTGCACAGGATCAGGCTATGGCGCGGGAAGCTCAGCCGTGCGGCTGCCTTGTCACCCTGGCGTGTGCCAGGGCGCAGGGCCAGCAGGTGTTGTTGCGCAGCTTCTATGGCGGTAAACAGCGCCGCCCACAAAATCAGCAGGGCAATTACGGCGAGCATCGGCCCTAAGGGCAAGTTGTCCATGATCACTGCTCGTCAGATATGCAGGATGTATTCGCGAACCAGCTTGCTGCCGAAATAGGCCAGCATCAACAGGCAGAAGCCGGCCAGGGTCCAGCGGATCGCCTTGTGCCCGCGCCAGCCGAGGCGGTTGCGCCCCCACAGCAGCACGCTGAACACGACCCACGCCAGGCACGCCAGCAAGGTTTTATGGACCAGGTGCTGGGCAAACAGGTTTTCGACGAACAGCCAGCCGGAGATCAGCGACAGCGACAGCAGGGTCCAACCGGCCCACAGGAACCCGAACAGCAGGCTTTCCATGGTTTGCAGGGGCGGGAAGTTCTTGATCAGCCCCGACGGGTGCTTGTGCTTGAGCTGGTGATCCTGCAGCAGCAGGAGCAAGGCCTGGAACACCGCGATGGTGAACATGCCGTAGGCGAGGATCGACAGCAGGATGTGGGCGAGGATGCCCGGCTCCTCGTCGATCACCTGTACGGTGCCAGTGGGGGTGAACTGCGCCAGCAGCACCGTCAGCATTCCCAGGGGGAATAGCAGCACCAGCAGGTTCTCCACCGGAATCCGGTAGCAGGCCAGCAGCGTCAGCGCGATGACGGCTGCGGCGATCAGGCTGGCGGCGCTGAAAAAGTCCAGGCCCAGGCCGACCGGGGTCATCAGGTGGGTGAACAGGCTGGCGGCATGGGCCAGCAGGGCCAGCACGCCAAGGCCGACGAGCAGACGTTTGTCCGCTTTGGCGCCTTGGGCCAGACGAGTGCCCTGATAGAGAGTCGCAGCGGCATACAGAATGGCGGCGGCGAGGCTGGGTAGCAAACTGGGTGACAAGGGGAGCATAAATCCTGGTAGGCAAGCCCGAAAGGCGTTGAGTTTGGCACACACCTGCGTTGCACGAAAGACTCCCGGGCCAGACAGCGGGTGTGCATGGGCGCAGTCTTCGCTATAATCCGCGACCTGCCCACGCCGCAGGCTCGGCGAACGCTGTTTTTAATAGCGATTTCCCCCAGCCTGGGCCGCCATTACCTCGGTCTACCTGCATTTCGATGAATAGGGCCTGAAAGGATCGCGCATGTTTGAAAACTTGACTGACCGTCTCTCGCAGACGCTGCGCCACGTTACCGGCAAGGCCAAGCTGACCGAGGACAATATTAAAGACACCCTGCGTGAAGTGCGCATGGCGTTGCTGGAAGCCGACGTGGCTTTGCCGGTGGTGAAGGACTTCGTCAACTCGGTCAAGGAGCGTGCGGTCGGCACCGAAGTGTCCCGCAGCCTGACCCCGGGCCAGGCCTTTGTGAAGATCGTCCAGGCCGAACTCGAAAGCCTGATGGGCGCGGCCAACGAAGACCTGAACCTCAGCGCCGTGCCGCCAGCCGTCGTGCTGATGGCGGGTCTGCAAGGTGCGGGGAAAACCACCACCGCCGGCAAACTGGCGCGCTTCCTTAAAGAGCGCAAGAAGAAATCCGTGATGGTGGTATCGGCCGACGTGTACCGTCCGGCGGCCATCAAGCAGTTGGAAATGCTCGCGGGCGAAGTGGGCGTGACCTTCTTCCCGTCCGACCTGAGCCAGAAGCCGGTCGACATCGCCAACGCCGCTATTAAAGAAGCCAAGCTGAAGTTCATCGACGTGGTCATCGTCGATACCGCCGGTCGCCTGCACATCGACGAAGAGATGATGGGCGAGATCAAGGCGCTGCATGCCGCGATCAACCCGGTGGAGACCCTGTTTGTGGTCGACGCCATGACTGGCCAGGATGCGGCCAACACCGCCAAGGCCTTTGGTGACGCCCTGCCGCTGACCGGCGTGATCCTCACCAAGGTCGACGGCGACGCCCGTGGCGGTGCCGCGCTGTCGGTGCGTGCCATCACTGGCAAGCCGATCAAGTTCATCGGTATGGGCGAGAAGAGCGAAGCGCTCGAGCCGTTCCACCCTGAGCGTATCGCCTCGCGCATCCTCGGCATGGGTGACGTGCTCAGCCTGATCGAGCAGGCCGAAGCCACGCTCGACAAGGACAAGGCCGACAAACTGGCCAAGAAGCTGAAGAAGGGCAAGGGCTTCGATCTCGAAGACTTCCGCGACCAGCTGCAACAGATGAAGAACATGGGCGGCCTCGGCGGCCTGATGGACAAGCTGCCCAACATCGGCGGTGTGAACCTGGCGCAAATGGGCAATGCCCAGGGTGCGGCAGAGAAGCAGTTCAAGCAGATGGAAGCCATCATCAACTCCATGACCCCGGCCGAGCGCCGCGACCCTGAGCTGATCAGCGGTTCGCGCAAGCGCCGGATCGCCATGGGTTCCGGCACCCAGGTGCAGGATATCGGTCGCTTGATCAAGCAGCACAAGCAGATGCAGAAGATGATGAAGAAATTCTCCGCCAAGGGCGGTATGGCCAAGATGATGCGCGGCATGGGCGGTATGTTGCCCGGCGGCGGCATGCCTAAAATGTAAAGTATTCGAGCGTAAGCCTTGCTTGCGCTCCGCCCCACAGGGATGTGGGATCTCCAGCAAACCCGCCGTTGGCGGGCGCTGACTCGCCGTTTTAACCGACGGCTCTATAGCAGATCTGAATGGCACGCTGATAGGCGCCAGAAAAAGACATTTGCAAAAGTCCGGATATTCCTTAGAATATGCGGCCTTTCGGGCACCTATGCCCGCTGTGCATTTAGATTTGCAGCACCGACTACAGGAACGATGTTCACATGCTAACAATCCGTCTTGCCCTTGGCGGCTCCAAAAAGCGCCCGTTTTACCACTTGACCGTAACCGACAGCCGCAACCCGCGTGACGGTTCGCACAAGGAACAGGTTGGTTTCTTCAACCCTGTTGCTCGTGGTCAAGAAGTTCGTCTGTCCGTGAACCAAGAGCGCGTAGCCTACTGGCTGAGCGTTGGCGCACAGCCATCCGAGCGCGTTGCAAAACTGTTGAAGGACTCGGCTAAGGCCGCAGCCTGAGCAATATGAACGCGACGCCAGCTGTTGCTGATGATTTGATCGTTATCGGCAAGATTTACTCTGTTCATGGCGTTCGCGGCGAAGTGAAGGTGTATTCCTTTACTGATCCGACTGAAAACCTGTTGCAGTACAAGACCTGGACGCTCAAGCGCGAAGGGAGTGTGAAACAGGTAGAGCTGGTCAGTGGACGCGGGAGCGACAAGTTCCTGGTCGCAAAGCTCAAGGGTCTTGATGATCGTGAAGAAGCTCGTCTTCTGGCCGGTTATGAGATCTGCGTGCCGCGCAACCTGTTCCCTGAATTGACCGACGGCGAGTACTACTGGTACCAGCTGGAAGGTCTGAAGGTTATTGATCAACTCGGGCAATTGCTGGGGAAAATCGATCATCTTCTGGAAACCGGCGCCAATGATGTAATGGTGGTCAAGCCTTGCGCTGGCAGCCTGGATGACCGTGAACGCCTGTTGCCCTATACCGAGCAATGCGTGTTGGCCGTCGACCTGGCAGCGGGCGAGATGAAGGTGGAATGGGACGCGGACTTCTAAGCGTGGCTAATTTGCGCATTGAAGTGATCAGTTTGTTTCCCGAGATGTTTTCCGCCATCAGCGAGTACGGCATCACCAGTCGGGCGGTGAAACAGGGGCTGTTGCAGCTCACCTGTTGGAACCCGCGAGACTACACGACGGATCGACATCACACTGTGGACGATCGCCCATTTGGCGGTGGCCCGGGCATGGTGATGAAGATCAAGCCCCTGGAAGATGCGTTGGTTCAGGCCAAGGCAGCCGCCGGGGAGAAGGCGAAGGTAATTTACCTGTCCCCTCAAGGCCGTCAGCTGAAACAGGCGGCGGTACGCGAACTGGCGAATGAGGAAAGTTTGATCCTGATTGCCGGTCGCTATGAAGGCATTGACGAGCGTTTTATTGAAGCTCATGTCGATGAAGAGTGGTCGATTGGGGACTATGTCCTGTCTGGCGGCGAGCTGCCAGCGATGGTCCTGATAGATGCGGTTACACGACTGCTGCCCGGAGCTTTAGGGCATGCGGACTCCGCGGAGGAAGATTCCTTCACGGATGGTTTGCTGGATTGCCCGCACTACACCCGTCCGGAGGTGTATGTGGATCAGCGTGTTCCCGACGTATTGCTAAGTGGCAATCACGCACACATCCGGCGTTGGCGTTTACAGCAGTCCCTTGGTCGGACCTATGAACGACGCGCCGATCTTCTGGAAAGCCGCTCGCTTTCTGGAGAAGAGAAGAAGCTGCTCGAGGAATACATCCTCGCGCGGGACGATAGTTAACAACGTATCGATGGTAGGTCCATTGACTTACCTTAGGAGCACAGCATGACTAACAAAATCATCCTTGCACTCGAAGCAGAGCAGATGACCAAAGAGATCCCTACCTTTGCCCCGGGCGACACCATTGTCGTTCAGGTGAAAGTGAAGGAAGGCGACCGTTCGCGTCTGCAAGCGTTCGAAGGCGTGGTAATCGCCAAGCGTAACCGTGGTGTGAACAGTGCTTTCACTGTTCGTAAAATCTCCAACGGTGTTGGCGTAGAGCGTACTTTCCAGACCTACAGCCCGCAGATCGACAGCATGGCCGTCAAGCGTCGCGGTGACGTACGCAAAGCCAAGCTGTACTACCTGCGTGACCTGTCCGGTAAAGCAGCTCGCATCAAGGAAAAACTGGCTTAAGTCCAGCTTCCCGATGCAGAAAAAAGCAGCCTACGGGCTGCTTTTTTGTGCCTGAAATTTGCCTATCTGCCGGTATTGACCCATGACCACCCGCCTCGAAGAAATCCAGCGTCGCACCGACCTGTCCGTCACCCACGTGACCAAGGCCGTGTTCCCGCCCACCACCAACCACCACAACACCCTGTTCGGCGGCACCGCCCTGGCGTGGATGGACGAAGTGTCGTTCATCACCGCCACGCGTTTCTGTCGCTTGCCTTTGGTGACGGTCTCCACCGACCGTATTGACTTCAACCACGCGATCCCGGCCGGCTCTATCGTTGAGCTGATCGGTCGGGTGATCAAGGTCGGCAACACCAGCCTCAAGGTCGAGGTTGAAGTGTTCGTGGAGAGCATGAGCGCTGATGGCCGTGAAAAGGCGATCCAGGGCGTGTTCAGCTTTGTCGCGATTGACGCGGACAAACGCCCTGTACCGGTATTGCCTGGGTTTGCCGACTGATTACGTGGCGCTGCCGTTCTCCGGTTGAATCACCGCCAGCAGGGTCCAGCCGGCCACGGGCTTCAAGCTGCTCTCGGGCGTGACCACATGCACCCAGCCGCTGGTGTCGCGAGCAAACAGCAAGGTGGCGCGCTCTCCGTGCAACGCCTGGTACTGCTCCCAGCCAAAGCCGTCGGTAAGGTTGGTGCTATACAGTTCGGCGCCCTGGCCCAGCAGGCTGGCCAGCTTGGTATAGCTCAGGGGTTGGCTGCCGAGCAGGTGGCCGCGGTGTTCGTGGCTGGCCTTGTGTTTGTCGGTGCGACGGCTTTCCTGGCTGCTGGCCAGGGCGAACAGGCGATGGCCGAAATCATGGCGAAAACGCATGGTCGCCAAGGCGTTCAGCTCGCCGGACGGGGAGAGCGCGAGCAAATGCCCCAGGCCGACCAGATCCAGATGGGACTCGGCATGTTGGGAGGCGGGGTTGCCGAAGTAGGTCGGCAGGCCCTCCATGCGACTGGCGCGGATATTTTCCCAGCTTGAGTCCGTCAGCAACACCCGGCTGCCTAATTGCTGCAATGCCTTGCCGAGCGCCCGCGCCGGACCGTTCGCGCCGACGATCAGGAAGCCGCTGGGCGCTGGCTCGGCGACTTTCAGCAGGCGCGCCAAGGGGCGCGCCGTGGCACTTTGCAGCACCACGGTGCCGATGATCACCGCGAAGGTCAGCGGCACCAGCAATAACGCGCCTTCATGACCTGCCTCGTCCAGGCGAATCGCAAAGATCGCCGATACCGCCGCCGCCACAATGCCCCGTGGCGCGATCCAGGCCAGCAGCGCGCGCTCGCGCCAGTTGAGTCCGGAGCCAAAGGTTGAGAGCGCCACGTTCAGTGGGCGTGCAATAAACTGGATGATCACCAGCAGAATCAGCACGAATGGTCCCAGGGCGATCAAGGCATTCAGGTCCAGGCGCGCCGCGAGCAGGATGAACAGCCCGGAAATCAGCAACACGCTGAGGTTTTCCTTGAAGTGCAGGATGTGCCGTACATCCACGCCTTTCATGTTCGCCATCCACATGCCCATCAGCGTTACCGCCAGCAGGCCGGACTCGTGCATCACCTGGTTGGCAGCGATGAAGATGCCCAGCACACCGGCTAGCGTCGCGAGGTTGTGCAGGTATTCCGGCAACCACTGCCGACGCATGATCTGCCCCAGTACCCAGCCGCCGGCGATCCCGAACAAACTGCCGCAGAGGATGACGCCGCCGAAGGTCAGCAGGCTGTGGCTCAAGCCGTCGCCGGAAGCCCGGGCAATGATGAAGCTGTAGACCACCACCGCCAGCAACGCGCCAATCGGGTCGATGACGATGCCTTCCCAGCGCAGGATATTGGCGATGGAGGCTTTGGGGCGCACCACGCGCAGCATCGGCACGATCACGGTCGGGCCGGTCACCAGGGTCAGCGTGCCGAACAGCAGCGCGAGCATCCAGTCAAAACCCAATAGCCAGTGAGTGGCCAGGGTAATCACTGCCCAGGTCGACAGGGCGCCAACCGTGACCAGGCGATGCACCACGCTGCCGATTTCCTTCCACTCCGAAAGGTGCAGGGTCAGGCTGCCTTCGAACAGGATCAGCGCTACAGCCAGGGACACCAACGGCATCAGCAGGGGGCCGAACATCTCCTGAGGGTCGAGCCAGCCCAGTCCCGGCCCCGCCAAAATACCCGTCAATAACAGAAACAGGATCGCCGGCAGCTTGAGCCGCCAGGCCAGCCATTGGCAGCCCAGCGCCGCCACTCCAATGCCGCCAAAGGCCAGCAAAATCTGTTGTTCATTCATTGAGGCTTCCTGTTCCTTGAAGTAGCGGGCTATGAAAGACTAGCGACCCTTGTCACAGTTCACTAAATAATTTGCGCAAAGCCCCGTGCTGCGTCGCTTGAGAGCCCATGCCCGCCATCGACCACCCTTTGATCGACCGCTTCCTCGACGCCCTCTGGCTGGAAAAAGGCCTGTCGGACAACACGCGCCAGGCCTATCGCAGCGACCTGGCGCTGTTCAACGGTTGGCTGCAGGAGAAAAACCTTGAACTGATCAATGCCGGGCGCGAGCTGATCCTCGATCACCTGGCCTGGCGCCTGGAGCAGAACTACAAGCCACGCTCTACCGCGCGATTCCTCTCCGGTGTGCGTGGCTTTTATCGCTACCTGCTGCGGGAAAAACTCATTGCCGTCGACCCGACCCTGCAAATCGACATGCCGCAACTCGGCAGGCCCTTGCCCAAATCCCTGTCGGAAGCCGATGTCGAGGCCTTGCTCGCGGCCCCGGACCTGAGCGAGGCCATCGGCCAGCGCGACCGCGCCATGCTGGAGGTGCTGTATGCCTGCGGCCTGCGCGTCACCGAACTGATCAGCCTGACTCTGGAGCAGGTCAACCTGCGCCAGGGCGTATTGCGCGTGATGGGCAAGGGCAGCAAGGAGCGGCTGGTGCCCATGGGCGAGGAGGCGATTGTGTGGGTCGAGCGCTACATGCGCGATGCGCGCCACGAACTGCTCGGTGGGCGCCCCAGTGACGTGCTGTTCCCCAGCCAGCGCGGCGAGCAGATGACCCGCCAGACCTTCTGGCACCGCATCAAGCACCAGGCCAAAGTGGCCGGGATCGGCAAGGCGTTGTCGCCCCACACCTTGCGCCATGCGTTCGCCACCCACTTGCTCAACCACGGCGCGGATTTGCGCGTGGTGCAAATGCTGCTCGGGCACAGTGACTTATCCACAACCCAGATCTACACCCATGTGGCACGCGCACGTTTGCAGGATATGCACGCCAAGCATCACCCGCGCGGATAAAAACGTCAGAAATGGCCCATTTTGCCTGTCGCGGTCTGCCCTCCCGCCCAACTGTGGTAGGCTTTGCCGGTTCGCAAAGGGACGGCACCCATTGTGGTCCAGATCAGTATTCTGCTCCCGTCCCTGCCTCTGCCTTCAGGAGTTCCCATGCGCTTGACCCAGATTATTGCCGCCGCAGCCATTGCGTTGGTTTCCACCTTTGCGGTCGCCGATGATGCGGCCGAGCAAACCATCCGCAAGAGCCTGGCAAACCTGGCGCTCGACACGCCTATCGAAAGCATCAGCGCCAGCCCCATGGCCGGCCTGTATGAAGTCAAGCTCAAGGGCAGCCGCGTGCTGTACGCCAGTGCCGATGGCCAGTACATCGTCCAGGGCTACCTGTTCCAGCTCAAGGATGGCAAGCCGGTCAACCTGACCGAGAAGGCCGAGCGTTTGGGCGTGTCGAAGCTGATCAACGGCATCCCGGTGGCTGAAACCGTGGTTTACCCCGCCATTGGTGAAACCAAGACCCACATCACCGTGTTCACCGATACCACCTGCCCGTACTGCCACAAGCTGCACGCCGAGATCCCGGCGTTGAACAAGCTGGGCGTGGAAGTGCGCTATGTTGCCTTCCCGCGCCAGGGCCTGGGTTCGCCGGGTGACGAGCAGTTGCAGGCGGTGTGGTGCTCGGCCGACAAGAAAGCGGCCATGGACAAGATGGTCGACGGCAAGGAAATCAAATCGGCCAAATGCGCCAACCCGGTTTCCAAGCAGTTCGCCCTGGGCCAGTCCATTGGTGTGAACGGTACACCGGCCATCGTTTTGGCCGACGGCCAGGTGATTCCGGGCTACCAGCCGGCGCCGCAAGTTGCCAAACTGGCACTGGGTGCCAAGTAAGCATTTATCGTTGAGCCTTTGACGATCATGGCCCGCCGAACCGTCGGCGGGGCATTAATTGAGAGCCGCAGTTGTGCGGCTGTTTTCACGGCCGACCTAGCGTCGGCCGTTTCATGGGGAGTTCTTCAGTGAAACCGGTCAAAGTAGGCATCTGTGGGTTAGGGACCGTCGGTGGCGGTACCTTCAACGTACTTCAGCGTAACGCTGAAGAAATTTCCCGCCGCGCAGGTCGCGGGATTGAAGTGGCGCAGATTGCCACGCGTTCGCCAAAGCCTCAGTTCGAAACGACCGGTATTGCGATTACCAACGATGTGTTCGCCGTGGCCACCAACCCTGAGATCGATATCGTTATCGAGCTGGTAGGCGGCTATACCGTGGCCCGCGAGCTGGTGCTCAAGGCCATCGAAAACGGCAAGCACGTGGTCACCGCCAACAAGGCGCTGATCGCCGTGCACGGCAACGAGATCTTCGCCAAGGCCCGCGAGAAGGGCGTGATCGTGGCGTTCGAAGCCGCGGTGGCCGGTGGTATCCCGGTGATCAAGGCGATCCGTGAAGGCCTGTCCGCCAACCGCATCAACTGGGTGGCCGGCATCATCAACGGCACCGGTAACTTCATCCTCACCGAAATGCGCGAGAAGGGCCGTACCTTCGAAGACGTGCTGGCCGAAGCCCAGGCCCTGGGTTACGCCGAAGCCGACCCGACCTTCGACGTGGAAGGCATCGACGCGGCCCACAAGCTGACCATCCTGGCGTCCATCGCCTTTGGTATCCCGCTGCAGTTCGACAAGGCCTACACCGAAGGCATCACCAAGCTGACCACCGCCGACGTCAACTACGCCGAAGCCCTGGGCTACCGCATCAAGCACCTGGGCGTCGCGCGCAGCACCGCGGCAGGCATCGAGTTGCGGGTGCACCCGACGCTGATCCCGGCCGACCGCCTGATCGCCAACGTCAACGGCGTGATGAACGCGGTGATGGTCAACGGCGACGCCGCCGGTTCCACCCTGTTCTACGGCGCTGGTGCCGGCATGGAGCCAACCGCGTCGTCGGTGATCGCCGACCTGGTGGATGTGGTTCGCGCCATGACCAGCGACCCGGAAAACCGTGTGCCGCACCTGGCCTTCCAGCCGGACTCGCTGTCGGCCCACCCGATCCTGCCGATCGAAGCCTGCGAAAGTGCCTACTACCTGCGCATCCAGGCCCAGGACCATCCAGGCGTGTTGGCCCAGGTGGCCAGCATCCTGTCGGAGCGAGGTATCAACATCGAATCGATCATGCAGAAGGAAGTCGAGGAGCAAAACGGCCAAGTGCCGATGATCCTGCTGACCCATCGCGTGCTCGAGCAGCACATCAACGATGCCATCCACGCCCTGGAAGCCTTGCAAGGTGTGGTCGGCCCGGTGGTGCGGATTCGCGTCGAACACTTGAACTAACCGATTTGTTCCAGGGGCCCCGTCCATTCGGCGGCCCCTGTTCGAGAATGTTTTAGAGGAGCCAGTCATGCGTTACATCAGCACCCGCGGCCAGGCACCGGCCCTGAATTTCGAAGAGGTCCTGCTGGCAGGCCTTGCCACCGACGGCGGCCTGTACGTGCCGGAAAACCTGCCACGCTTCACCCAGGAAGACATCGCCTCCTGGGCCGGCCTGCCGTATCACGAGCTGGCTTTCCGAGTGATGCGCCCGTTCGTGACCGGCAGCATTCCGGATGCGGACTTCAAGAAGATTCTGGAAGAAACCTATGGCGTGTTTTCTCACAACGCCATCGCGCCCCTGCGCCAACTGAACGGCAATGAGTGGGTACTGGAGCTGTTCCACGGCCCGACCCTGGCGTTCAAGGACTTCGCCCTGCAACTGCTCGGTCGCCTGCTCGACTACGTGCTGGAAAAACGCGGCGAGCGCGTGGTGATCATCGGCGCCACCTCCGGCGATACCGGCTCGGCGGCCATCGAAGGGTGCAAGCACTGCGAAAACGTCGATATCTTCATCCTGCACCCGCATAAGCGCGTGTCGGAAGTGCAACGTCGACAGATGACCACCATCTTTGGTGAGAACATTCATAACATCGCCATCGAAGGCAACTTCGATGACTGCCAGGAAATGGTCAAGAACAGCTTCGCTGACCAGAGCTTCCTCAAGGGCACACGCCTGGTGGCGGTCAACTCGATCAACTGGGCGCGGATCATGGCCCAGATCGTCTACTACTTCCACGCATCCCTGCAGTTGGGCGGCCCGGCGCGTTCGGTGTCGTTCTCGGTGCCGACCGGCAACTTCGGCGACATCTTCGCCGGTTACCTGGCACGCAACATGGGCCTGCCGATCAATCAGTTGATCGTTGCTACCAACCGCAATGATATCCTGCATCGCTTCATGAGCGGCAACCAGTATGTGAAGGAAACCCTGCACGCCACGCTGTCGCCGTCCATGGACATCATGGTGTCGTCGAACTTCGAACGCCTGCTGTTTGACATGCACGGTCGCAACGGCGCAGCCCTGGCCGAGTTGATGAACAGCTTCAAGCAAGGTGGCGGTTTCAGCGTCGAGCAAGAGCGCTGGACCGAAACCCGCAAGCTGTTCGATTCCCTGGCCGTGGATGATGCACAGACCTGCGAAACCATCGCGCAGGTCTATGCCGAGACCGGCGAAGTGCTCGACCCGCACACGGCTATCGGCGTGAAAGCCGCCCGCGAATGCCGCCGCAGCCTGGATATTCCAATGGTGATCCTCGGTACCGCGCACCCGGTCAAGTTCCCGGAAGCGGTGGAAAAGGCCGGCATTGGCAAGGCGCTGGAGCTGCCGGAGCATTTGACCGACCTGTTCGAGCGCGAAGAGCGCTGCACCGTGTTGGCCAACGACCTGAAGACAGTGCAGGCGTTTGTCAGTCAGCATGGCAATCGGGGCAAGCCGCTCTGATCGACAGTACGTCCTGAAGGCCGATGGGCATCTTTGTGCTGCCCATCGATCCAAAATGTGGGAGCGGGCTTGCTCGCGAATGCGCTGTGTCAGCCACTAAATGTGTTACTGATACACCTCATTCGCGAGCAAGCCCGCTCCCACATTTGAGACGGTTTCATCCACCCAATACGTGGTGGGGCAACAGTCAGCTTTTTTTGCAGTCGGCCAAGCCCGTCCTCGTGACGGGCTTTTTCATTCTGGCGAGCCATACTTGCCCATTCGCCCAATCAAGGAAACCCAACTGGTGCAGGTTTTGATCCAATGGACGTTGAAGCTGGTGTGCCTGTTGTGGTTCACCCAGGTGCCCATGAGCCTGGCCGCCGTCAGCCTGCCGTTCAAACTGGTGCCGGCGTTTATCGCGCTTGAGCCTATGCCGCTGGCGCCAACGGAGCAGCAGTGGTTGGCGGCGCATCGGACATTGAAGGTGGGCATCTCGATAGATGACTACCAGCCGATCGACATCACCCGCGACCGCAATCGCTACCAGGGCATCAGCGCCGATTACTTGAGCCTGGTCGGCGCGCGGCTGGGTGTGCCCATGCAAGTACTGGGCTTTTCCGAGCGCGCCCAGGCGGTTGAAGCCCTGCGTAACGGCACCATCGACATTCTCACCAGTGCCAATGGTTACGAGCGTGACGTACCTGGCCTTCAGTTCACCCCGGACTACATGCCCGATCGTTCGGTGGTGGTGCTGCGTCGCGACGATACCCAAGGCGACGATCTGGCCGGCAAGAAGCTGGTGTTGCTCGACGGCTACGCCAACGTGCAGAAGGTTCACGCGGCGTATCCCGACAGTCACATCATGCTCGCCCCCAACCTCTACAGCGGCCTTGAAGCCTTGAAGCAGGGCGACGTCGATGCGTTTATCGGCAACGAAGTGATTGTGCGCGCCTATAAATCGCTGCGGCCTTACCTGGGGTTGCAGATCAAGGAGCAAAGCCGGCTGGCGCCCATCGGTTTTGCCTTTGCCACCCGCCAGGCCGATCCGTTGTTGGGGGCCATGATGACCCGCGCGCTGGCAAGCCTCGACGAGTCGGTCCAGCGCGAAATCCTCGCGCGCTGGACCACCGGGCTCGGCGTCGGTATCAGTGGTGAGCGCGTTGCGTTGTCGGCGTCGGAACAGGCCTGGGTGCGTGAGCATCCCCATGTCGTGGTGGTGGCCCAGCAGATGTCGCCTTACATTTTCAGGGACAAGGACGGCCAGTGGGTTGGCTTGAATGTCGACCTGTTGAATCGCATCTCGCGCATGACCGGTTTGCAGTTTGTCTATGAAGAGGTGGGTTCTACTGCGCAAACCCTGGAATGGCTGGAAACCGGCCGGGCGCAGATGAACACGACCCTGGCTGTGAATCAGGAGCGCAGTGCGCTGCTCAACTTCAGCCATGGTTTTGGCGGGTCCGGCTGGGTGTTTATCGAACGTGCCGATGCCGCGCCCCTGACGGGCTTGAACCAGTTGGACGGCAAGGGGCTGGCATTGCCGGCGCGCCACGTCATGGAGAGCCAGATTCGCCATGACCATCCGCGTATCAAGGTGCGCCTGGTGGACAATTACACCCAGGCCCGTGAGTTGGTGCGACGAGGCGAGGCCGCCGCCACGATACAGACCGAAGTGGAAGTGCAGAGTTACACGGCGGATGGCCTGCGTATCGGCCGCAGTGTCGATGGCAAGTGGTCGTCCAACTGCCTGTCGGTGCGCAAGGACCAACCTGAGCTGCTGAGCATTCTGAACAAGGCCCTGGAGGCGTTGCCGGTGGCTGAGCTGAGTGCGTTGCGCCTGCGTTGGATCGGTGCCGTGGCGATCCCGCTGCCGGCCTGGCAACGCGTACCACCCTGGGCCTATTGGACGGTGGCCACGGCGCTGCTGTTTGTGTTGGTGTCGCTGGTGTGGAACAGCCGGCTCAAGCGCCAGATTCGCCAACGGCTGGAGGCCGAGCAACGGCTCAATGACCAGTTGGCGTTCAAGCGCGCACTGCTCGACGGCATGCCCAACCCGCTGTTCGTCCGCGACCTGGACGGGCGCCTGGTGACCTGCAATAAAAGTTATGAACAGCAATTGGCGACCCGGCTGGAGCTGATCCAGGGCCTGACGCTGATGGAAAGCAAGGTCGTACCCGACGCCACGGCGGCGCGCCTGCACGAAGGGCACATGGAGCAATTGGCCACGCAGCAGCCGATGTTTGTCGACCGGCAATTGGAACTCAACGGCGGCAGTTATCACGTCTATCAGTGGACCGTGCCCTTTTTCGACGCTCAGGGCCGCTTGCAAGGGTTGCTGGGCGGCTGGATCGATATCAACGAACGCAAAGACCTGGAGCGCCAGTTGATGGACGCTCGCCAGGCCGCCGACGAAGCGAACTACGCCAAAAGTGCATTTCTATCGGCCTTGAGCCACGAGATTCGCACCCCCATGACCGCCATCATTGGCTTGCTCGAACTGGAGCAAGAGCGTTGCCTGGCAAGCGGCCAGCCGGTTTCCGAGGCGCTGCAGGTGGCCGATCGTTCGGCGCGCGAGTTGATTGCGCTGATGGGCGACAGCCTGGACTTGGCCAAGATCGAGGCCGGCCACTTGCAACTGGCGCCACAGACCACCGAGTTGAAGCGCTTTTTCGAGGGTATCCAGAGCCTGTTCGAAGCCACGGCGCAAAAGAAGGGCCTGCATCTGACCCTGGCGTTTGATCCGGCTGCTCAGGGCTATTACTGGTTCGACCCGCTCCGGCTACGCCAGGTTATGCACAACCTGTTGGGCAATGCGCTCAAATTTACCGAGCGGGGCGGGGTTCACCTCAGCGTGACCTGCCAACGGGATGAGACCGATACCGAATACCTGCACCTGTGCGTCAAGGACAGTGGCCCGGGCATCAGCGCCGAGCAACAGCCGCGGGTGTTCAAGCCGTTTACCCAGGTAAGCGCCTTGACCGCTGCGCAGCATGGAGGCACCGGGCTAGGCCTGAGTATCTGCAAACAACTGGTGGAATTGATGGGCGGGAGCATTCACCTCGACAGCGTGGTGGGCGAGGGGACAGTGGTGTGCATTGACCTGCGCCTGGACCGGGTCAGCACCGATGATGTGCCGGCAACGCCCACCGCGACGTTGTCACCGACGGGGCGTAGCCTGTCGATACTGGTGGTGGATGATTTGGCGGCCAACCGCCTGGTGCTAGCGCAGCAGTTGCAGTTCCTCGGTCATCAAGTGGTCGCCCTGGAGTCGGCCGAGGCCGCGTTGCAACGCTGGCGTGAGCAGCGGTTTGACGTGCTGGTCACCGATTGCCAGATGCCCGGCATGTCCGGCTATGCCTTGAGTGCGGCGATACGGCGCCTCGAAGCCGAGGAGCAACGGCCTCGCAGCGCGCTGGTGGGTTGCACCGCGAACGCCATGAAAGATGAACAACGCCGCTGCGAGGACGCCGGTATGGATGAACTGCTGGTCAAGCCGGTGACCCTGGAACACTGGACCCAAGTGCTGGCACGCGTGGCGCCCCAGCGTTCGTTCGATATCGAGGCCCTGCGCACCATGACCCAGGCCGATGGCCCGGTGCTGCAAAGCATGTTGCAGGAACTGGCCAAGAGCCTGGACCACGAACACGAGGTATTGGCGGGAGCCCTGGCCGAGCGCGACGTGACACGCTTGAATGCATCGCTGCATCGGCTCAAGGGCATTTGCTCGCTGGTGGACGCACTGCCACTCGCCAAGGCCTGTGTTGCCCTTGAGCAGTGCGCCCGTGAACAGCGCGGCGCCGAGCTTGAAGAACCCTGGTTGCGCTTGTCCGAGGTGCTCAAGGCGTTTCGTCGCGACCTGCGACCCTATCTGGATGCGTAACCCAGCCTGTATGCCGATCAGCCAAGCGAACGCAATGCTCAAGGCAACGAAGATCAAATGTGGGAGCTGGCTTGCCTGCGATGGCGGTAGTGCTGTAACAGATGTAGCGACTGACACACCGCCTTCGCAGGCAAGCCAGCTCCCACAGGAGATCTGCGCTTGACCGACAAGGCTTGCCCCTCCCACATTTAAGGAAACTTTTAGGACACGTCCTATGGGACACGGCGCAGCGTATGGCTACTGTGCAGGACTTTCCCTGCACCGACACCTTTACCCATGCGATCCCTGAACGTCCTGATCCTCGAAGACAACCCGTTTCAACTGATGGCCCTGCACCAGATGCTCAATGCCAACGGCGTGTTCAATGTACGGGCCGCGGAAACGGTCGAAATCGCCCGCCAATCCCTGGACAGCAAAGGCCCGGTGGATATCGCCATCTGCGATCTGTACCTGGAGCAGGGCGATGGCCTGGCGTTGATCCGTGAGTTGGCGGAACGCCGCCTGGCCCAGGTGTTGATCCTGCTCAGCAACGCCGAGCCCGACGTGCTGGAAGGCGTGGCGAACATGGCCCGCCAATTGGGGCTCAAGGTCTTGGCGTGCTTGCCCAAGCCGGCCTCGGCCAAGCTGATCGGGCAAGTACTGAGCGATTGTCAGGAGCACTTGCGTCCAGGGCCAGCGGTGCTGTCCTGGGAGCGCGTCCGTCAACTGCTGAGCTTGAGCGAGCGGGAACAACTGCCGCCCTCGGCGGATGTCAGCCAGGCGACTATCGCAGCCTGTGGCAGGGTCTGGTACCAGCCCATCGTCAGTCAGGCCGGTGTGTTGCAAGGGGTGGAGGCGCTGGCGCGTTGGCAGTTGCAGGACGGTGAGCTATTGCTGCCTGACGAGTTCCTGCCGGTGCTGGAGTTTGCCGGCATGGAAGAGGCGTTTACCTGGCATGTGCTGGAGCAGGCGCTTGGCCTGGCGAACCAGGTGATGGGCGAAAGCGGCCGAGTGCTGCCGGTAGCTGTGAACATCCCCGGGCGCATGCTGGAGCGCGAGCACTTCCCCCAGGTGCTGCAAGGTCTGCTGCAGCTGCACGGTGTGCCCGCCCATAGCCTGACCCTGGAGCTGGTGGAAACCTCGACATTGAAAACCGACAGCGCCCATGTCACCGGCTTGTTGCGCTTGCGCATGTTGGGTTGCCAGTTATCCATCGGCGACTTCGGCATGGGCGGCACCAGCCTGCAGCATTTGCTGGAACTGCCTTTTACCGAGCTGAAGATTCCCCCGGCGTTTGCCTGTGGGATGGCCAATGATGATCGCAAGGCCGCTGTGGTGGCGGGCGCCATGAGCATGGCGGCGCGCCTGGACGTTGCCGTGGTGGTCACCGGCGTGGAAACCGCCGCCGACTATCACGCCGTGGGCGAACTGGGCGCGGCGTGGCTGCAAGGCTGCTTTATCGCCCGGCCGATGGAGGCCGCGGCGCTCAAGCAATGGATCGCATTTCAGGCTAGGCCAGCCCGTGTTCCTGCACGTAAATAAACAGGGCGGCATCGTTGACCAGCCCCAGCTTGCGCATGGCGCTGACTTTTTGCGCGCTGACGGTCTGCTTGCTGCGATGCAGGTGCGCGGCGATCTCGCCCACCGTCATGCCACTGGCCAACAGGCGAATCACCTCCAGTTCCCGGGGTGACAGGTGCTCCTGGGAATGCAGGCGATCAACGCCGACTTCCCCGGCCAAGCTCAACGCCTGGCGGATGGTCTGGGCCACATAGGTACGTTGCTGGCGCACCTGGCGGATCGCCTGGGGCAGCTCATCGGCCAGGCTGGCCTTGCTCAGCAGGCCCATCACACCCAATGCCAGGATGGAGTGAAACAACCCGGCATTGTTGAGCATGGTCACCACCACAATGGGCAGGTGCGGATAGTGCCGGCGCAGTTGCTCGATCAAGCGCAGCCCGTCGGCCTGGGGCTCGACGGGCATCATGAAGTCGGTCACCACCACATCGCAGGCACAGTGCTGCAACAACGCACTGAGGGCCTGGGGGGAATTGGCCTCGCCGACGATGCTGATGTGCGGGTCACGTTCGAGCACGGCGCGCAGGCCAATCAGGAAAATCGGGTGATCGTCGGCAATCACGATACGCAAGGGCGGTTCAGACGCAGCTCTCAAGGCAGGCTCCCGGGACAATCCAGGGATTCTAGCCTGTGAACTGTTGTTTTTTCTCTGTCATCTTTTCCGTGCATGCTCGTTTTCCTCAAGCAGTGGATTACACAAAAGGTAGAACTTTCTGCTTTGAGCACGGGTCACTTGAATGTCAGCCTCTTCGTGACATTTTTGTTTTTCGAACCTTTTTCGAATGATTGAGTGGTGATCGAGATGGAAAGTATCAACCTATTGCTCAGCCAAGCACTGAGCCCTTATCAGGTTACGCTGACCTCTGCCGGTATGCGCGACGACTGCCTGGTAACCGTGAAGAACCCCGGTGGCGCCATCGTGGTTGAACGTGAAGTCGATCGTGCGCAATTGAGCGACAAGCGCGCACTGGTGGATGTGGTGGATTGCCTGCTCCGCGACCTGAAAATTGCCGAAGGGCGCCTGGAACCTTCAGTCATCGCTGCCTTGCGCAACGCCTCCCAAACCCGTGGCGGCGCACTGGCATGAAACATTATTTTTCTTCGGAACCTTCCTACAAGGTGGTCAGTCAGAGTTTGTAACAGCAAGAGCAGGCATTGTGCTCCGGTGTTTGTCGCTTGCTGTGCGGGTCTTGTTGTAGACCACGTTTAACCCCGAGTTGTCTCCCCACTGCTCGGGGTTTCTTTTTGCCTGGGAATTGTCAGATCGCGCCATCCTCGCGCAGGCGAGTGATAGCCGCCGCGTCGTAGCCGAGGGCATTGAGCACCAGGCTGTTGTGTTCACCCAGCTGCGGGCCGACCCATTCGCAACTGCCTGGGGTGTCCGAGAGCTTGGGCACGATGCCGGGCATCTTGAAGTCCTTGCCGCCCGGTAACTGCGCCTTGAGGAACATTTCCCGGGCCAGGAATTGCGGGTCGCCCAGCATGTCTTCGGCGCTGTAGATACGGCTGGCGGGCACCTCGGCTTTATTCAGTTGCTCAATCACCTGGTCGAGCGACAGCGAATTGACCCAGCGATCAATCACGCCGTACAGCTCATCGCGGCGAGCGTCACGCCCGTCATTGCTGGCCAGTGCAGGGTCGTTCGCCAAGTCGTCACGGCCGATCACCCGCATGAAGCGCTTGAAGATTGCATCGCCATTGGCGCCGATCTGCACATGCTTGCCGTCTGCGGTGGTGTGGATCGAGGACGGGGTGATGCCGGGCATGATGTTGCCGGTGCGCTCACGGATAAACCCGAACACATCGAACTCGGGGATCATGCTTTCCATCATGGCGAAGATGGCTTCATACAGCGCCACATCCACCACTTGGCCCAGGCCGCCGTTGACTTCGCGGTGACGCAGCGCCATCAGCGCGCCGATCACCGCCCACAACGCGGCGATCGAGTCGCCGATGGAAATACCGGTGCGCACCGGCGGGCGGTCCTCGAAGCCGGTGATATAGCGCAAGCCGCCCATGGACTCGCCCACCGCGCCAAACCCCGGCTGGTCCTTCATCGGCCCGGTCTGGCCGAAGCCCGAGAGGCGCACCATCACCAACTTGGGGTTGAGGGCGTGCAGGGTTTCCCAGCTCAGGCCGAGTTTCTCCAGCACGCCAGGGCGGAAGTTTTCGATCAGGATGTCGGCGTCGGCCAACAGCTGCTTGAGAATCGCCAGGCCCTCAGGGTGCTTGAGGTTGAGGGTCAGCGACTGCTTGTTGCGCGCCTGTACGAACCACCACAGCGAAGTGCCTTCATACAGTTTGCGCCATTTGCGCAGCGGGTCGCCGCCGTCCGGGGATTCGACCTTGATCACCTCGGCGCCGAATTCGGCGCAGATGCGTGAGGCAAACGGGCCGGCGATCAAAGTGCCCAGTTCGATGACTTTCAGGCCGGCAAGTGGTTTGGCAGTGAGCGACATGGGGATCCTTACAAGCGCGGGACGATGATGTACTGCTTTTTAACATAGGCGAGCCGCGCGGATGCAGCGCAGTATTCGTTCAATGCCCTCGCCATCGGTTAGACTGGCCGCCTTTCCTTGTCTTTAGAAGCCCGTTCATGGCCCAGCCGTCCACGACCTACAAATTCGAACTCAACCTCACCGACCTCGACCGCTCGGTGTACGAGAGCGTCAAACAGACCATCGCCCGCCACCCTTCGGAAACCGAAGAGCGCATGACCGTGCGCCTGCTGGCCTACGCCCTCTGGTACAACGAGCAATTGGCGTTCGGGCGTGGCCTGTCGGATGTAGACGAACCGGCCCTGTGGGAAAAAAGCCTGGATGATCGGGTTTTGCACTGGATCGAAGTCGGCCAGCCGGATGCCGACCGCCTGACCTGGTGCTCGCGCCGCACCGAACGCACCAGCCTGCTGGCCTATGGCAGCCTGCGCGTGTGGGAGGGCAAGGTGGTGCCGGTGGCCAACAACCTGAAAAACGTGCACATCGCTGCAGTGCCCCAGGAAGTCTTGGAGACCCTGGCCAAGGACATGCCGCGGGTGATCAAGTGGGACGTGATGATCAGCGAAGGCACGATCTTTGTGACCGATGACCGTGGCCAGCATGAAGTGCAACTGCAATGGCTGGTTGGCGAGCGCGGTTGAAAAGGTGGGAGCTGGCTTGCCTGCGATGGCATCCACTCGGTGTGTCTGATGTACCGAGTCGTATGCATCGCAGGCAAGCCAGCTCCCACACTTGATCTTTGTTGCGTTCAATATCTGTGTTTAACCGATGTATTAGAAGAGAAGCGCCCGTCACCCCATGCGTATCGATCCCCGCCCATTGCCTGCCGTCCTGCCTTTTCTCGGTGAACTGCCGCCGCTGTTGACCCGTCTCTACGCCGCACGCGGGGTGCAATCGGAAGCTGAGCTGGACAAGAGCCTGGCGCGGTTGATTCCCTACCAGCAGCTCAAAGGGATCGACGCGGCGGTGGACTTGCTGGTGACGGCCCTGGAGCAGCGCCAGCGCATCCTGATCGTCGGTGACTTCGACGCCGATGGCGCCACGGCGAGCACCGTGGGCACCCTGGGCCTGCGTTTGCTCGGCGCGGCCCACGTCGACTACCTGGTGCCCAACCGCTTCGAATACGGCTACGGCCTGACCCCGGAAATCGTCGCGGTGGCGCTTCAGCGCGAGCCGCAGTTGCTGATCACCGTGGACAACGGTATCTCCAGCGTCGAAGGCGTGGCGGCGGCGAAAGCGGCAGGGTTGCAGGTGCTGGTCACCGACCACCACTTGCCCGGCGATGAACTGCCGGCCGCCGATGCCATCGTCAATCCGAACCAGCCGGGCTGCGGGTTTCCCAGCAAGGCCCTGGCCGGGGTCGGCGTGATCTTCTATGTGTTGATGGCCCTGCGGGCACGGTTGCGCAGCCTGGGTTGGTATGACAACAAACCCCAGCCGAACATCGGTGAACTGCTCGACCTCGTGGCCCTGGGCAGCGTCGCTGACGTGGTGCCGCTGGACGCCAACAACCGCATCCTCGTGCACCAAGGCCTGGAGCGTATTCGGGCCGGTCGAGCGCGGCCGGGGATCAAGGCGATCCTCGAAGTGGCCAAGCGTGATCATGCGCGTATCACCTCCACCGACCTGGGTTTTATCCTCGGCCCACGCCTGAACGCGGCCGGACGCCTGGACGATATGAGCCTGGGCATCGAATGCCTGCTTACCACCGACTTCGCCGCCGCGCGGGAAATGGCCGCGCAGCTGGACGGCATGAACCAGGACCGTAAGTCCATCGAGCAAGGTATGCAGCGCGAGGCCCTGGCTCAGCTCAAGGACCTGCCGGTGGAGTCGATGCCGTACGGTCTGTGCCTGTTCGACCCGGAGTGGCACCAAGGGGTGATCGGGATTCTCGCGTCGCGTATGAAGGAGCGTTATTTCCGCCCGACCATCGCCTTCGCCGATGCCGGCGATGGCCTGCTCAAGGGCTCTGGACGCTCGGTGCAAGGCTTTCATATCCGCGATGCGCTGGCGGTCGTCGCCAGCCAGCATCCCAACCTGATCACCAAGTACGGCGGCCACGCCATGGCGGCGGGGCTGACCTTGCCGGAGGCCAACTTCCCATTGTTTGCGCAAGCCTTCGATGCCGAAGTGCGCCGGCAATTGCGCGAAGAAGACCTCACCGGCCGCCTGCTTTCAGACGGCACCCTGGCGGTGGAAGAGTTTCACCTGGAACTGGCCCGCGCCCTGCGCCATGCCGGCCCGTGGGGGCAGCACTTTCCCGAGCCGTTGTTTCACGGGGTATTCCAGTTGGTGGAGCAGCGGGTGGTGGGCGAGCGGCATCTGAAAGTGGTGCTCAAGAGCGAATGCGGGTCGGTGAAGCTCGATGGAATTGCCTTTGGGGTAGACCGTGAAGTGTGGCCGAACCCGACGGTGCGTTGGGTGGAGTTGGCCTACAAGCTGGATGTGAATGAGTTTCGTGGCAATGAGACGGTGCAGTTGATGATTGCCCACATCGAACCGCGCTGATTATTAGCAACACCACACATCAAAAATGTGGGAGCGGGCTTGCTCGCGAAAGCGGTGGATCAGTCACAGCAGCATTGACTGACATTCCGTATTCGCGAGCAAGCCCGCTCCCACATTTTGTTTTATGTGCGGCTCGGGATTACTCGGCTTTGGCCTGATGTTTGACGATAATATCCACCAAGCGCTTGGCCAGCGCCGGATAGTTTTCATCGAAGTGATGCCCGCCCGGCAGCTTCATGGCTTCGCCCACGGCGGTCTTGTCGGTGCAGCCACTCTCGTCGACTTCTTCGGCGCCGTAGATGCATACGACTTTCTCAGGCGGCAGCTTGGCCATTTCCGGGCCGGTGGCGGCTTCTTTGCCGGCGTTGCCCAGCCAGCCTTCCACTTCGATTTCAAAGCTGCCGGTACGGGCGAAGGCCAGCAGGATGATCGCGTCTACCCGTTGCTGTTCGTTCTCTGGCATACGGTTGTAGATCGCCGGCAATACATCGGCGCCGAACGAGTAACCGGTCAGCACGAAGCGCTTGGTGCCCCACTTTTGCCGGTAGTGTTGCATCAGCTCGGTGAGGTCCTTGGCGCTTTGCTCCGGCGTCTTGTGCTGCCAGTAGTAGCGCAGGGTGTCGATGCCGACGACCGGGTAGCCGATCTTCGCCATCTCGCCGGCCACGTCGCGGTCCAGGTCGCGCCAGCCGCCGTCACCGGAGAGGAACAGGGTCACGGTGTCCTTGGCTTGGCCGGCAGGCACTTCCACCACCGGAATCGCCAGGCCGCCGTTGTCCGAACCGACCAGTTGCTTGCGCAGTTCGTTATTCAGCACCTGTGGGTAATGAATGTCGTAGTCGCTGATGCTGGTGGTGGCGCGCGGTGTGTCGCGTACGAAACTGGCGCTTTCATCGTCGGGGTTATCGTTCCACGCCACCAGCCAGCTGCCATGGGCGGCGGTTTTCGGCAGCGGGTCGTTGCAGCCTTCCTGTTTCAGGGCGAAGCCCACGGAGATGGCGTTGGCCTTGTCGTCGTTCTGGGTGGCCAGCCAGCGCCAGGCGAGTGCGGCGCCAGGGCCGATGCCGCTGACCAGGGTCGCGGGGCCTTTCAGCTGGGCCAGGGCGCCTTGCAGGGCTTTCTCCTGCAACGCGCAGTCATCTTTTGGCAGCACCACCTGAACCAGTTGCGCAGTACCGCCCTGGCTCAGGGCAACCAGTTGGCTGTCGGTCAGGGTTTCGTCGGCCATCACCGCCACGGCCACGCGGGCTTTTGCGTTGCTGGCCGGGGTCACTCGGGTCATTACCGAACCGTCGGCCTGGGGCAAATGCTCCAGGGTCGGCTGCGGGGCAGGGCGGTTCCAGTACCAGAAGCCGCCCGCCGCGATCAGCGCGAGCAGCACCACTAAGGCCAATACATACCGCCAGGAGCGTCGAATCATCAGCGTTTCACCAATCCAGTCAAGCCGCCCGCGATCAGGGCGGCGGTATCGGCCAATGCCACCAGCGGATCCAGTCCTGCGGGCACGGCCATGTAACGGGGTTCCCAGTCGGGCTGGAACTTGTCTTTGAAGCGGCGCAAACCTTGGAAGTTATACAGTTGCTCGCCACGGCGGAACACCATCGAGCCCAGGCGCTGGGTCAGCGGTGCGCCACGGCGCGGTTGCAAGCCCGACAACGGCACCATGCCGAGGCTGAAGCGTGCGTAGTCGTGGCTCTTATAATGTTGAATCAGGCCCACCATCATGAACTCCATGGTCAACTTGGGCGCGTCCGGATGGGCACGCATCAGGTCGAGGCTGGCCAGGTCGTGATTGTAGGTTTCGAGCAAATTGGCGAAGGCCACCGGGCGCCCTTCGAAGCGAATGATCGCGATACGAAAGTGCTTGAGGTAGTCATCGCTGAAACGGCCAAGGGAGAAGCCCTTTTCCCGCACATTCTTACCTGTAAGCCAGGCATCGGAGATGACTTTTAATTCATCCATCGGCGCCTTGCCCGGTTCGCAGATCTCCAGGGACAGGCCGTCCCGGGTGCCACGGTTCCAGGTGTAGCGCAAATCCTTCATTTCTTTGCCCTTGGCTTCCAGGTCAAAGCGTTTCAGGTCGACGCGGGCTTCTTCACCCAGTTTGATCGCGGTGAGGCCGATGTCCATGTAATACGGCAGGTTCTCGGCGCGTACCTGGTAGAACACCGGGCGGGCGTGGTGAATGTCGCACAGATCGCGGAACTGCCAGATCATCTCGGCGCGCGGTTGGGTCGGGCCGATCGGGTCGTACAAGGCCACCAGGCTACGCCCGCGACGGGCATACATCAGGAAGGCTTCATCGTTGGGGTGAAACAGCAGCGCCTTGTCGCCGGTGAGCGCCAGGCCACCGTCGGGTTGGGACGAGGCCATCAGGATCTTGCTGGCGCGCTCCAGTTCTTCCGGGGTCGGCAGGTGAATGACCGGGCGTGCCGTGCGCAGCAGCCAGGTCAGCGACACGATCACCAGCAACACGGCGGCGCCGAGCAGCGAACGCAAACCACGCGGGGCGTTGGCGTCGAGGGTGAACTGCCACCAGAGTTGATGGCTGTAGGGCACGTCCTGGTAGGCAAACAGCAGCAGCCAGATCGAAGCGCCGAGCACGCAGACACTGGCCACCAGGTACAGCGGCGAAAACGGCAGCTCGGTCAGGCGACTGGCGCGGTAGAACGAGCGGCGGAAGATGGCCAGCAGCACTGCGGTCATGGTCATCAGGCTGGCTTCTTCCCAGTCGAAGCCTTTAAGCAGCGAGAGCAGGGCACCGACCAGCAGCAATACCATGGTCAGCATCCAGGCGGCCGACAACCGCCGACGCAGGCCCTGGGCGAGCAACAGGCACAACACGCCGATCAGGCTGGCACCGAAGTGCGACGCGTCAATCAGACGATGGGGAATCAGGAAGCCGATGTTTTCCAGGCGTGAGTCGATCTCTGGCGTGGCGCCGGAAAACAGCAGGACCACGCCGGACAAAAAACCCAGGACGGCCAATACGGGCGCTGCCAGCCCCGACGCTACCCGCAGGCTTTGCTGGGTCTGGAACAGGCGCTGGGCCTCGTTGACCAGCAGGAACACACAGGCGATCAGCAGCGGCAATACCACGTAGATCATCCGGTACAGCAGCAAGGCGGCAGCCAGGGGCGCGGCACCGAGTTTGTCGGCAAAGGCCGCCAGCAGGATCGCTTCGAATACACCTACGCCGCCCGGCACATGGCTGAGCACACCGGCGGCCAGGGCCAGCAGGTACACCAGCAGGAACGGGCCGAAGGGCGGTGCTTCCGGCAACAGCATATAAAGGACGGCAGCGGCAGCGGCTACGTCCAGTGCGGTGATGATCAGCTGCAGGAAGGTCAGGCGGCGGCCCGGCAGGCGCAGGGTGCGACGCCCGGCCTTGACCAGCAGGTTATCGGGGTAGGGCTGTTCCGGCAGGCGGCGGCGATAAATGCCGATGCACAGCATGGCCGACAACACCAACACGGCGCCGGAAATCCCCCCGAGCAGGCTTTGCGGTAAATGCAGGTAAGTCGAGGCCGCCGGCAAATTGCTCAGTGTCGCCAATGCGGCCAGTGGCGGCAGGGCGCAGCCCAGGGCCAGGCTGGCGAACACGGTCATGTGCGCCACTTCCGATGCGCCGATGCCGTGGCGTGCATATAAACGGTAGCGCACCGAACCGCCCGAGAGCATCGACAAGCCAATGGCGTTGCCGATGGCAAAGGCGGTGAAGCCGCCCAGGGCCAGGGTCTTGGCGGGGAACTTCACTCCGGCATAGCGTGCGCCGGAAAATTCATAACCGAGCAGGATAATGAAACCTGCGACTGCCGCTGCAAACGCACCGAGCAAGGCTGGCTTGGGCACTTCCAGAATCGAATCGTGGAGTGCGTAGAGATCCAGTTCCAGCAGCAGGTGCCGGCAGGCGATCAGGGCGATTGCAAACAACAGCAGCGTTACGGCCAGGCCAATGGGCTGGCGATACTTGCTCAACAAATCCAGCCATCGCAAGCGGGTAGGCGTGATCGGTTGTTCTGCTGTGACGGTGTCTTGTGGTTCAGACGAGTTGGCGCGCATCAATCACCTCGTGGATTGTGCGCGACAGGATGGAGGTATCCAGCCAAGTTACCAATCCCTATGGACAAAATAATTACAAATATTAACGCGGATCGCCGGGGGCGGCGACTGCGGCCATTGGTCGTAGAGGGGTAGCGCTTGAGCATTGAGCATAGCGTGCAATGAGATGGACTCTGCAAACCGTCTACGGTTTCATGAAAGATGCCATGCCATTGTTTCAGAAGAACTTTTTCGCCAGATACAAAAAAGGCCACTCTTTCGAGTAGCCTTTTTTGATGTTTGGTTGCGGGAGCCGGATTTGAACCGACGACCTTCGGGTTATGAGCCCGACGAGCTACCAGACTGCTCCATCCCGCGTCTGTGGGCGGCATTCTACAGCCCAACGGCAGGGTGTCAACCGTTAATGAGCGGATCGCTGAAATAAGCGCTAATTATTCTGAAATCAAGGTGTTGGCTGCATTGTGCAGGCAAAAACAGGCGTGCACAAAAAAGGCCACTCTTTCGAGTAGCCTTTTTTGATGTTTGGTTGCGGGAGCCGGATTTGAACCGACGACCTTCGGGTTATGAGCCCGACGAGCTACCAGACTGCTCCATCCCGCGTCTGTGTGTCGGCATTCTACAGAGGAACGCGAGTGTGTCAACCCGTAAATCTAAGAAAAGCGCTTGTGCTTCAATCGGTTAGCGCTTCAGAAGGCCGTTCCTGAGGGGCCCAGGCCAGGCAGGACAAGGCTTTCAGCTCTATTGGGATGCGAGATTCGATTGAGAAAATATATTCATCTGCGAAATTTCCTACCGCTCAGGCAGAAGATTCAAACTACTGGTGCTATATACAGGGGTGAGTGCGATACTGGCCACCCGTTGGTTAACACCCCGTTTATATGACGCAGCGCAAAATCATCCACGTCGACTGTGATTGCTTCTACGCCGCCATCGAGATGCGCGACGACCCGAGCCTGGCGCAAAAGCCCTTGGCCGTCGGTGGCTCGGCAGATCGGCGCGGGGTGATCGCCACCTGCAACTACGAGGCGCGGGCGTATGGGGTGCGTTCGGCGATGTCGTCCCGTCATGCCTTGAAGCTGTGCCCGGACTTGACCATCGTTAAGCCGCGCATGGATGCCTATAAAGAAGCATCGAAAGAAATCCAACTGATCTTCCGCGACTACACCGACTTGATCGAGCCGTTGTCGCTGGATGAGGCTTACCTCGACGTGTCTGACAGCCCGCATTTTGGCGGCAGCGCCACGCGTATTGCCCAGGACATTCGGCGCCGGGTCTCCAACCAGTTGCATATCACTGTGTCTGCCGGCGTGGCGCCCAACAAGTTTTTGGCCAAGATCGCCAGCGACTGGAAAAAGCCCAACGGCCTGTTTGTGATCACGCCGGATCAGGTTGAAGACTTTGTCTCGCAGTTGCGTGTCAGCAAGCTGCATGGGGTGGGCAAGGTTACCGCCGACAAGCTGGCGCGCCTGGGCATCGAAGACTGCCTGCAATTGCGCGACTGGAACAAACTGGCGCTGGTACGCGAGTTCGGCAGTTTTGGCGAGCGCCTCTGGAGCCTGGCCCGTGGCATCGATGACCGCGTGGTGCAAAACGACAGTCGGCGGCAATCCATCAGTGTGGAAAATACCTTCGATGTGGACCTGCCGGACCTTTCAAGCTGCCTGGCGAAACTGCCCGAGCTGATGGAAACCCTGGCCGGGCGCATGGCGCGTATCGACAGCAGCTACCGGGCGGGCAAGCCGTTCGTGAAAGTGAAGTTTCATGACTTTACCCAGACGACGTTGGAGCAGGCCGGGGCAGGGCGGGATCTGGAGAGTTATGAACAGTTGATGACCCAGGCGTTCAATCGTGGGGGCAAGCCGGTGCGGTTGCTGGGGATAGGGGTGCGGTTGCTGGACCTGAGCGGCGGCAACGAACAGCTCGAATTTTCCTGGTAAAAACCCGAAACAAATGTGGGAGCTGGCTTGCCTGCGATAGCGGTGTGTCAGTCAAGAATGTTTTAACTGATACACCGCTATCGCAGGCAAGCCAGCTCCCACAGTTTGATCTTCACAGGTATTGAGCGATCAGCGTGCGCCAGGGTCTGCGACGAGTCGCCCCGCATCCTTGGTCAACGCCTGCACAAACTCCTGCTGCAATTCCGGATCATTGCGCGTCAGCTCGATCAGGCTTTGCTCCAGCTCGCTGGCTTCTTCTTCCAGGCCTAGCTCCGACAGGCGTTTGACTCGGTGCACCCACTGGTTCACCTCGTCATCTTCCAGGTCGTCATAGATCAGGGCGTGGGCTTCGAGCAACTTGCTGCGCAGCGTGTTGCTGACCGCCAGGGTCGAGTCGGTATGCACGTCGTCCTGGCCATCCTCCACACTGATTTTTAGCGTGGTGACGCGGTTCAGGTCCTGCTCGGCAAAGGGGCTGTCCAACAGGTTCAGGCGCAGTATGCCGTTACGGTCGGTGGTCAACTCATGAGTCTGCTTGCCGGCGGTGACTTGTACCGGGCGCTCGCTCCAGGGCAGGCTCGAATACTCCAGGCGCTTGTCACGCTGGACTTCATCGATAGCCGCCAGGTTCTGTTGCGCACGGCCGTGGGATTGCACGTTCATGAACGGGTTGATGCCGTCCACGCCGTAGCTCAGCCAGTCACGGGTCACGCTCGTGGGCAGGTTGCCGAGGGCGAAGATATTCGCCACGTTGGCACCCACGCCCGCTACCAGCGCCACGGCACCCAGGGGCATCTCATAGAGTTTGCGCCAGGGCTGGTAGGGCGTGTAGCGATCGTAACGACGGGTGACTTCGAATTCGGTGACCTCGAAGGTCTTCTGCTCATGAATGCGAACCCGGCGTTGCGGCAGCTCCAGCACTTTAGGCTCGCCTACATCGATCTGCAGGCTGTGGTCGAGCAACTTACGCTCGACCCGCTCCTCGTGCTCGCTGCGTTGCGACATCTGATTGGCGCAGCCGCTGACCAGCAGGGCGCCGCACAAGGCGGCGCCCCCCAGGGCTCTGGTGTTTCGCTTGAACATGACTTCTCTTGATCTGGTTTTCAGCGACGAATACGCGCCTGGAGGAAAGACAGCACGTCAGCCACCGGCAACGGTTGGGCTTCGGCTTCGGTCCGGCTCTTGTATTCCAGATTGCCATCAGCCAGGCCGCGGTCACTGACCACAATCCGGTGCGGGATGCCAATCAGTTCCATGTCGGCGAACTTGATGCCCGGGCTGGTTTTCTTGTCCCGGTCATCCAGCAGCACTTCAAAACCGGCAGCGGTGAGTTCCGCGTACAGCTTGTCGGTGGCTTCGCGTACTTGCTCGGTTTCATAGCGCAACGGCACCAGGGCCACCTGGAACGGCGCCAAAGCGTCACTCCAGATGATGCCTTTCTCGTCGTTGTTCTGCTCGATGGCAGCGGCAACCACGCGGGACACGCCAATGCCGTAGCAGCCCATGTCCAGGGTGATCGGCTTGCCGTTCTCGCCCAGCACTTCGCACTTCATCGCCTTGCTGTACTTGTTGCCCAGCTGGAAGATGTGCCCGACTTCGATGCCGCGCTTGATCTCCAGGGTGCCCTTGCCATCCGGGCTCGGGTCGCCGGCCACGACGTTGCGCAGGTCGGCCACGGTCGGAACCGGCAGGTCACGCTCCCAGTTCACGCCGAAGTAGTGCTTGTCGTCGATGTTGGCGCCGATACCGAAGTCGCTCATCAGCTCCACCGAACGGTCGATGATGATCGGCAGTGGCAGGTTCAGCGGGCCGAGGGAACCGGCACCGGCGCCAATGGCGTCGCGCAGTTCGGCATCGGTGGCCATGACCAGCGGGCTGGCTACGCCAGGCTGGTTGGCGGCCTTGATTTCGTTGAGCTCGTGGTCGCCACGGATCACCAGGGCGATCAGCTTGCCTTCTTCTTCGGCGCGCACGATCAGGGTCTTGATGGTCTTTTCAATCGGCAGATTGAATTTCTCCACCAGCGCCGCGATGGTCTTGGTGTCTGGCGTGTCGACCAGGCGCAGTTCCTCGGTGGGAGCTGGGCGCGAGGTTTCACGTGGTATGGCTTCGGCCTTCTCGATGTTCGCCGCGTAGTCGGAACCGTTGCTGAACACGATATCGTCTTCGCCAGACTCGGCCAGCACGTGGAATTCGTGGGAGCCGGCACCGCCGATGGAGCCATTGTCCGCTTCAACCGGGCGGAACTTCAGGCCCAGGCGCGTGAACACGTTGCAGTAGGCCTGGTGCATGCGGTCGTAGGTCGCTTGCAGGGAAGCCTGGTCGGCGTGGAACGAATAGGCGTCCTTCATGATGAACTCGCGGCCACGCATCAAGCCGAAGCGTGGGCGGATCTCATCACGGAACTTGGTCTGGATCTGATACAGGTTGAGCGGCAACTGCTTATAGCTGCTCAACTCGTTGCGCATCAGGTCGGTGATGACTTCTTCATGGGTCGGGCCGGCGCAGAAATCGCGGCCATGACGGTCTTTAAAGCGCAGCAACTCAGGGCCGTACTCTTCCCAGCGCCCGGATTCCTGCCACAACTCAGCCGGTTGGGTGCTCGGCATCAACACTTCCAGAGAGCCGGCAGCGTTCATTTCTTCACGAACGATGGCTTCGACCTTGCGCATCACCTTCAAGCCCATGGGCAACCAGGTGTACAGGCCCGAGGCCAGTTTGCGGATCATGCCGGCGCGCAGCATCAACTGATGGCTGATCACAACCGCGTCGGAAGGCGTTTCTTTCTGTGTGGCGAGCAAATATTGACTGGTACGCATGGTAGGCCGTTGTCGGTTGCTTGGACTTGAAATGACTTGGGATTGTACGGGCGCAGAGTGCTGGAGTACAGGTATCAGAATGCAGAGGGGTCTGTGGGAGCGGGCTTGCTCGCGAATGCGGTGGGTCAGCCTCCGAGTCTTGGACTGACCCACCGCATTCGCGAGCAAGCCCGCTCCCACATGTGTCAGTCTTCCTGCGGGGGATTCAGTCGGGCGCGGCGGTTCTCCTGAAACCAATGCAACGCAATCAGAAGCAGCGTCGGCACGCCCATCAGGCAGGTGATCATAAAGAAGTTGTGGTAACCGAACTTCTCCACCATCACCCCTGAATAGCCGCCGATCAGGCGTGGCAGCAACAGCATGATCGAGCTGAGCAACGCATATTGGGTGGCGGAGAATTTGAGGTTGGTGAGGCTCGACAGGTAAGCCACGAACGCTGAGGTGGCCATGCCCGAACTGAAGTTGTCCAGGGAGATGGTCACAATCAGCATCTGCAGGTCAGGGCCCATGTCGGCGAGCATCACGAACAACAGGTTGGTGCCGGCCGAGGCCACACCGCCGATGAACAGGATCGGCAGTATCCCGAACCGCACAATCAACAGGCCGCCCATGCCGGCGCCGAGCAGGGTCATGATCAGGCCGAAGATCTTGCTCACCCCGGCGATCTGGTCCTTGGTGAAACCCTGGTCGATATAGAACACGTTGGCCATGACGCCCATCACCGTGTCGGACATGCGATAGGTCGCAATCAGCCCGAGCAGCAGCAGCGCCTGCCAACGATAGCGCAGGATAAAGTCATTGACCGGCGTCAGCACAGGCGCCAGGCCCCGGCGGCCCATGGTCGAGAGGCACAGGGCGGTGAGGGTGATATAGAGGATGGCGCGCAGGAACGCGCGGTCTTCCATCAGCAGTTCCCACAGGCTCACGCCCTGGAACAGCACGCTGGCGAAGTCGGTGTTGTACAGCTGGGTGAACATCGCCGGCACCGACACCAACAGTACGATCAGTACAAACACCGATACCAGTTGGTGCACGAAGCTGTAGCGCCCGGCCTGCAACTGGGTGCGCAGTGGCACATCAGGTTCACGCATGAGGAAGGTGGTGAGCAACGCCGGAACCATCAACACGCCGAACAGCACGTAGGTGCCGGTCCAGGCCGAGTGTTTATAGTTGAAACCGGTGGAACCGAAGCCTTCGGCAAAGAACAGCGCGCCGGCGGTGGCCAGCAGGGCAGCGATGCGGTAGCCGGACATGTAACTCGCGGCCAGGGCGGCCTGGCGGCTGTCGTCGGCGATTTCGAGGCGGTAGGCGTCGACGGCAATGTCTTGCGTGGCCGAGGCAAAGGCGACCACCACGGCAATGGCGATCAACCAGGACAAGTGTTTTTGCGGATCGCAAAAGCCCATGCCGATCAATCCGAGGATCACCAGCGACTGGGCCAGCACCAGCCAGGAGCGACGACGCCCCAGCTTGCCGAGCAGTGGTAGGCGCCACTGGTCGAGCAATGGCGACCAGACCCATTTAAACGCGTAGGCCAGGCCGATCAGGCTTGCATAGCCGATGGTCTCGCGGGCCACACCGGCCTCGCGCAGCCACACGGAAAGCGTCGAGAACACCAACATGTAAGGCATGCCGGCGGCGAAGCCGAGCAACAACAGCACTAATGTCGAGGGGCTGGCATAGGCGGCGAGCGCGGCGCGCCAGGTTTTACGGGGCATGGGCTGGAGTCTGCCTCAGGTTTGCGGAAACAAAGCGCGCACTCTAACCGCTGTGCTCTACCGGACGCCAGCCATGGCGCTGAATATCAACACGATTGTTCAGGATAGTGACGCCTTCGCTACGTAAACGCGCACGTTGTTCGTCGCCCGAGGCGCTGCCCACCGGCAAACTTATCCGACCACCGGCACCCAGCACTCGATGCCAGGGCAAGCGCGTGTCCTGCGGCAACTGGCTCAGGGTGCGCCCGACCCAGCGGGCAGCACGCCCCAAACCCGCCAAGTGCGCCAGCTCGCCGTAACTCACCACGCAGCCTTCGGGCACCTGCGACAACGTCAGGTACAGGGCGGTGCGGCGCATCTCGGCGGGGCTTTGTGGCGTATCGGCAGGTAGGATCACTGTGGGTATATCCGTTGAGATCGTCGTTGTTTTGTCAGAAACGTCTGTAAACATGACGCTGAGTATTGAACTCAATATAAATCCTTGAGTCAGTTCTAGCCATGTAACACTATAACGCCCCTTTTTTCGCCTATCCTGAGCCCCGTACCTGCTTATGTTGTCCAGAACCCTGTTGTGCCTTGTTGTTATCAGTGCTTCCACGCCCTTGCTCGCCGATACCGTCTGGTTGAAAAACGGTGACCGGCTCACCGGCAAGATCAAAGTCTTCGACGGTGGCAAGTTGCTGATCCAAACCACCTACGCAGGCTCCATCCCGGTGGACTGGAAGCAGGTCAAAACCCTGGAAAGTGACCAGGAACTGCTGGTCAAGCAGGACGCCTACACCGGTGAAAAGGCCAAGTCCTTGCAGGCATCGGATGACGGCAAGGTGGTGCTGGCCAATGGCGAGGCGCCCAAGACGGTGGAACTGGCAAGTATCCAACAGATCATGAAGCCCAAGCCCGTGATCGAAGACCTGGTGTGGAAGGGTAACGTCGACCTGGCGCTGGACTACAAGCGCGCGGACAAAGACACCAACGACTACGACATCGACTTCAAGACCTCGGCCCGTCACGGCCAGTGGCGTCATACGGGCAAGGGCGAATACAACCGCGAGTTCCAGGACGACGTCACCACCACCGACAACTGGGCCCTGGAATACGACCTGGACCGCTTTATCACCGAGCATTGGTTCTGGCAGGGGCGCCTGACCTACAAGCGCGACAAGGTCGAAGACCTGGCGCGCCAGCGCACCGTGGGTACCGGCCCGGGCTACCAGTTCTGGGACGATGAGTTGGGCGCGTTCTCCCTCGGATCGCTGGTCAACCGCACCGATTACGAATATGCCGACGGCGGCAAGGACAACTTCTACTCTCTGGCCATGAAGTGGAACTACAACCGCTACCTGGTGGGCAAGACCGTGGAGTTCTTCACCAACGGCGAATTGGGCAAGCCTCTGGACGGTCCGGCCGATTACTCCCTGGATGCCGAGATGGGCCTGCGCTACAAAGTCACCGAATGGGCATCCCTCAACCTCAAGGCCGAGCGTGACGTCATCAGCGGCGACTCCGACAGCAGCTTGAGCAAGACCCGCTACACCGCAGGCTTCGGCGTGGCCTGGTAAACCGGCGTCGGCCACTCTGGCAACCTGCGCAGATATTGATTACCTTGTGTTGAGATCCATTCCCATATGCCATGGGCCGCGGAACACCCGAGGAGTCATCTATTGAGCACGCAGGTTGCCAAGAACGCCCGAGAGCTGTTGCTCAAGGAATACCGTGGGGCGCTCGCCACACAGTCCAAAGCCATGCCCGGCTTTCCCTTCGGCTCGGTGGTGCCCTACTGCCTGGACGAGCAGGGCCGCCCGCTGATCCTGATCAGCCGCATTGCCCAGCACACCCATAACCTGCAAAAAGACCCCAAGTGTTCCCTGCTGGTGGGTGAGCGCGAGGCCGATGATGTGCAAGCCGTCGGGCGCCTGACCTACCTGGCCGAAGCCGAGAAGCTGGAAGACCCCGCCGCCATCGAAGCGGCTGCAGAGCGCTACTACCGCTACTTCCCCGATTCGGCCAACTACCACAAGGCCCACGATTTCGATTTCTGGGTGCTCAAACCCGTCCGTCACCGTTACATCGGTGGGTTTGGCGCGATTCATTGGGTCGACCAGTTGACCTTGGCCAACCCGTTTGCGGGCCAGGCCGAACGCAGCATGATCGAGCACATGAACAGCGATCACACCAAGGCCATTGCCCATTACGTCGAGCTTGGCGGCTTGCCCACCACGGAGCCTGCACAGTTGGCCGGTATCGACAGTGAAGGCATGCACCTGCGCATTGGCCAATCGTTACATTGGCTAGGGTTTGCCGAGCCCTGCAATACGCCGACACAAGTGCGCGAAGCCCTGGTTTCATTGGCGCACGCTGAAGTCTGGCCGAAAAAAACCGCGGCTACTGCTTGAATTCACACAACGGCGACGTCATCTAAGGTGAACTGGCAAGGCATTCTTGCGTTGAGGAACCATTTGATGCGCCCTTTTTTATTGCTCTTTCTGCTGTTCCCGGTGCTGGAGCTGTTCGTATTCGTTAAAGTCAGCGGTGCGATCGGGTTTTTCCCGGCGCTGTTGCTGATCATCGTAGGCTCCATGCTCGGCGTCCTGGTGCTGCGTGTCGCCGGCCTGGCGACCGCACTGCGTGCCCGTGAAAGCCTGAACCGCGGTGAACTGCCGGCCCAGACCATGCTTGAGGGCCTCATGATGGCCCTGGCCGGTGGCTTGCTGATCCTGCCGGGCTTTATCAGCGATGTGCTCGGCCTGGTGCTGTTGCTGCCGTTCACCCGCAAGCTGCTGGCCGGCAAGATGCGCCAGCGTGCTGAAGAGGCCGCGATGCGCCAGCGTGCGTTCGCCGACGACCTGCAACCCCGTGGCGGCCCGGCTCCGCGCCAACCCCTGGGGCGTGAGGGTGATGTGATCGAAGGCGAATTCGAACACCGCGACCCTAAGTAAACGCTTCACTGGCACGGCACCTTCGGGTGCCGTGTTGCATTTACCCTTGAGCCGACACAAAAAAATTCATCCCCGGCCCCTTGTAATAAGCCTGGGCGCCCTTATGTAACGGTCACCGCAAGGTTTCTGGTGGTGACATCAGACAGACTTCCGCGTCTCGCCCAGCGAGCCGCGACCGGCACCGCCGGAATTTAACCCGCCGGAATTGATACCGGCCGATGAAAAACACAATTAGGAGAGATCGACAATGAAGCTTCGTCCTCTGCACGACCGCGTCGTAATCCGTCGCAGCGAAGAAGAAAAGAAAACCGCTGGCGGGATCGTTCTGCCAGGTTCGGCTGCTGAAAAAGCCAACCACGGTGTAATCGTCGCTGCTGGCCCAGGCAAAACCCTGGAGAACGGTGATGTACGCGCACTGGCCGTGAAAGTGGGTGACAAGGTTGTTTTCGGCCCTTACTCCGGCAGCAACACTGTGAAAGTAGACGGCGAAGACCTGCTGGTAATGGCTGAGAACGAAATTCTCGCCGTTCTGGAAGACTGATTTCCTCGCTCATTTTCCCGTTACTACAAAGTATTTAAGGAATATCGATCATGGCTGCTAAAGAAGTTAAATTCGGCGACTCCGCCCGCAAGAAAATGCTCACTGGCGTCAACGTACTGGCTGACGCAGTAAAAGCGACCTTGGGCCCGAAAGGCCGTAACGTGATCATCGAGAAGAGCTTCGGCGCTCCGACCATCACCAAGGACGGCGTTTCCGTAGCAAAAGAAATCGAACTGGAAGACCGTTTCGAAAACATGGGCGCGCAGCTGGTCAAAGACGTTGCCTCCCGTGCCAACGATGACGCAGGTGACGGTACTACCACCGCTACCGTACTGGCTCAGGCTATCGTCAACGAGGGCTACAAGGCCGTCGCTGCCGGCATGAACCCTATGGACCTCAAGCGTGGCATCGACAAGGCGACCATCGCCATCGTTGCCGAGCTGAAAAACCTGTCCAAGCCATGTGCAGATACCAAGGCCATCGCTCAGGTAGGCACCATCTCCGCCAACTCCGACAGCTCCATCGGTGACATCATTGCCGAAGCCATGGAAAAAGTCGGTAAAGAAGGCGTGATCACCGTTGAAGAAGGCTCGGGCCTGGAAAACGAACTGTCGGTTGTAGAAGGCATGCAGTTCGACCGTGGCTACCTGTCCCCGTACTTCGTCAACAAGCCAGAGACCATGGTTGCCGAGCTGGACAGCCCGCTGATCCTGCTGGTCGACAAGAAGATCTCCAACATTCGCGAAATGCTGCCAGTACTGGAAGCCGTTGCCAAAGCCGGCCGTCCATTGCTGATCGTTTCCGAAGACGTTGAAGGCGAAGCCCTGGCGACCCTGGTTGTGAACAACATGCGTGGCATCGTCAAGGTTGCAGCCGTCAAGGCTCCAGGCTTCGGCGACCGTCGCAAGGCCATGCTGCAGGACATCGCCGTATTGACTGGCGGTACCGTTATCTCCGAAGAGATCGGCCTGAGCCTGGAAAGCGCCACCCTGGAAAACCTGGGTAGCGCCAAGCGCGTGACCATCTCCAAGGAAAACACCATCATCGTTGACGGTGCTGGCGTTGAAGGCGACATCGAGTCCCGCATCGCGCAGATCCGTGCCCAGGTTGCTGAAACCTCCTCGGACTACGACCGTGAAAAACTGCAAGAGCGCCTGGCCAAGCTGTCCGGCGGCGTTGCAGTGATCAAGGTTGGCGCTGGCTCCGAAGTTGAAATGAAAGAGAAGAAGGCCCGCGTTGAAGACGCCTTGCACGCAACCCGTGCAGCCGTTGAAGAAGGCGTGGTACCTGGCGGTGGCGTTGCGCTGATCCGTGCTCTGGAAGCCCTGACCAACCTGACCGGCGACAATGCCGACCAGAACGTTGGTATCGCTGTGCTGCGTCGTGCCGTTGAAGCACCGCTGCGCCAGATCGCTGCCAACTCCGGCGACGAGCCAAGCGTTGTGGTCAACGAAGTCAAGAACGGCAAAGGTAACTACGGTTACAACGCCGCGACTGGCGTGTACGGCGACATGATCGAAATGGGCATCCTGGATCCAACCAAGGTGACTCGTTCCGCGCTGCAAGCAGCAGCCTCCATCGGTGGCCTGATCCTGACCACCGAAGCTGCCATCGCTGACAAGCCGAAGGCTGAAGGCGCAGCTGGCGGCGGTATGCCAGACATGGGCGGCATGGGTGGCATGGGCGGCATGATGTAAGCCAGCCTTACCCGGCACTATAAAAAGCCCCGCCTGCAGTGATGCAGGCGGGGCTTTTTTGTGAGCGGCAGTACCTACCCGACGGCGGCCTGACAGCCACGCTTATCTAACTGATGCGCCGCGGTCAAAATGTGGGAGCTGGCTTGCCTGCGAAGACGGCCTGCCAGCCTGCAGGAATGTTGGATCAGAGCGAGTTCATACCCGTTATTTAGGCAACGGCCATCTAGGGGGCCGCCCTGACGGCGGCTAACCCGGCATCCTGCCGGGTTACCCACGAATTCAAGCCTGCGTTCGGCCAGCGTGGTTGACAGGGTTGTGGTTGCCGTCGACCGCTGCAAAGTTGTGTCGATACTTATGGCCAATCGCAGCATAGGTGTCTACACAACTTCGGCACGACGCTGGACCTGTGGCGAGGGAGCTTGCTCCCGTGACGGCCTGACAGCCGATGCATCTCTACCTGACACCCCAGGATCCAAATGTGGGAGATTCTATGGTTGGGGGGAAGCCCCAAAAAACGCTTTTGATTGGTACTCGCTTTGATTTTTCATGAGCGAAAAGGCGATACGCGCT
>NZ_NKRF01000138.1:0-40113 GCF_003408955.1 Pseudomonas sp. GL93 | reverse complement strand
ACGCGTGTTTGCTGAATGAACGCGGCGCCTGTGAGTTTTTCGCGAGCAAGCTCGCACCTACAGACCCGCTCCCACATTTTGGCCGCGCCGCCGATTCCATGTGGGAGCTGGCTTGCCTGCGATGAGGCCCTCAATTACACCGCACACTCATCAGCCTATCCCCGGTACTTCGGCCAATTCTGTAGGAGCGAGCTTGCTCGCGAAAAACGTCAACGATAACGCGTGTTTGCTGAATGAACGCGGCGCCTGTGAGTTTTTCGCGAGCAAGCTCGCTCCTACAGACCCGCTCCCACATTTTGGCCGCGCCGCCGATTCCATGTGGGAGCTGGCTTGCCTGCGATGAGGCCCTCAAACACACCACACCTATCAGCCTGTCCCCGGCACATTCGGCCAAAGATCGGCCACCAGAAACAACCGCTCGGCTTCCTCCCACTCCTCACCGTTCGGCACCATGCGCACCAGCAACTGCGCCGGGGCCATTGGGTCTAGCTCTGCCAGCCAGCCTTGCATCTGCACCTCACTCCACACTTCATCGGCCGGGTAATGCGCGGGCGCCAGCCAGGCATGGCGGGGGAAGGGTTGCCAGCGACCCTCTGGGCGGGTGCTGACAAAGTCCGTCCAGTCGCGCTGATGCAACCAGCGCCCACGCAGGTGCCGCGGGTGAGCGCCGAGGGGGGAGTGCGCCGCGCCGGGCCAGGGGTAGAGCAGATAGCCGCCGAGCCACAAATGCGCATCAAACGCTTGGATATCCAACGCCGCCAAGGCCTCGCGGCTTTCTGCCCGCGCGGAGATCGGTAATTGATGCTCGGCCAGGTGCGCCAGCTTGCGGTCTAGCCGGTCATGGCAGCCAGGCCCCAGCCATTGCGCGGTGTCCTGGCCGTTGCCGTCCTGCGGGCCCAGGTAGAGTTTGATCGCCAGTTCCAGGTGGTGCACCCCATCGCGGTCGCGCAGCAGCATGTCCAGCTCGCCCAGGGTGTGCCCGGCACGGCGGATCGGCAGGTTGGCGGCCAGCAACTCCACGCCCGGGGCATGCTGCACCGCAAATTGCCACAAGCGCTCGTAGTACAGGCCCAGGCGCCGGGTACGTGACAGGCTCAGCCATTGCTGCAGCGCGCTGCTGTCCTGGTCCAGCTGGCGCAGCCAGGCTTCGAGTTGGTGAGGGGCCTGCACCCAGTCACTGCCCGCCAGCGGGTGGCGCTGCGGCCACGGCGTCTGCGCCAGCATCGGCGGCGCGAGCATCACCCACGCCCGGTCGCGCACCTCGGGGTGGCGCAGTTGGCGGGGCAGGGTGTGCAAGTCGGGGAATGGCGTCATGGTCCGAGCATAGCCTTTTCAGCGCGCAGAAGGTGCCTGAGAACCATTGTCATCAAGGCTTGGCGGCGACAAAGGATTTTGCCTGAGGCGGCCTTTCGCCCATAATCGCTCTTTTTGCCTCACCCCAGATCCCGCAGGAGCCCCATGGAGCAATTTCGCAATATCGGCATTATCGGTCGCCTGGGCAGTACCCAGGTGTTGGACACCGTCCGCCGGCTGAAGAAGTTTCTGCTCGAGCGCCACCTGCATGTGATCCTCGAAGACACCATTGCTGAAATCCTCCCCGGCCACGGCCTGCAAACCTCGTCGCGCAAGATGCTCGGCGAGGTGTGCGACATGGTCATCGTGGTCGGCGGCGATGGCAGCCTGCTCGGCGCCGCCCGGGCGCTGGCGCGGCATAATGTGCCGGTGCTGGGGATCAACCGCGGCAGCCTGGGGTTCCTCACCGACATCCGCCCCGATGAGTTGGAAGTCGAAGTGGCCAAGGTGCTCGACGGCCATTACCTGGTGGAGAACCGCTTCCTGCTGCAGGCCGAAGTGCGCCGCCATGGCGAGGCGATCGGCCAGGGCGATGCCCTTAACGACGTGGTGCTGCACCCAGGCAAGTCCACGCGCATGATCGAGTTCGAGCTGTACATCGATGGCCAGTTCGTCTGCAGCCAGAAGGCCGACGGCCTGATCGTCGCCACGCCCACCGGTTCTACCGCCTACGCGTTGTCGGCCGGCGGTCCGATCATGCACCCCAAACTCGATGCCATTGTGATCGTGCCGATGTACCCCCATATGTTGTCCAGCCGGCCAATTGTGGTCGATGGCAACAGTGAGCTGAAAATCGTGGTGTCCAAAGACATGCAGATCTACCCGCAAGTCTCCTGCGACGGGCAGAACCATTTCACCTGCGCCCCCGGTGACACCATCACCGTGAGCAAGAAGGCACAGAAGTTGCGCTTGATCCACCCGCTGGATCACAACTACTACGAAGTGTGCCGCACCAAGTTGGGCTGGGGCAGCCGCTTGGGAGGTGGAGGCGACTGATGCTCGATCCCGCGCGTAGCTACGACCTGATTGGTGACGTGCACGGTTGCGCTCATACCCTTGAGCACTTGCTCGACCAATTGGGTTACCACAAGCAGGGCGGCACCTGGCGCCATCCGTCACGCATGGCTGTGTTTCTGGGCGATATCATCGACCGTGGCCCACGCATCCGCGAGGCGCTGCATATCGTCCACGACATGACCGAGGCCGGCCAGGCGCTGTGCATCATGGGTAACCATGAGTTCAATGCGCTGGGCTGGACCACGCCGGCACCGCCGGGCAGCGGCAAGCAGTTTGTGCGTGAGCACAACCCGCGCCACGCCCGCTTGATCCACGAGACCCTGACCCAGTTCGAACACCACCCGGCCGATTGGCACGACTTCCTTGGCTGGTTCTACGACATGCCGCTGTTTGTCGACGCCGGGCGTTTTCGCGTGGTGCACGCGTGCTGGGACGACGGCTTTATCCAGCCGCTGCGCGCAACCTTCCCGGATGGCTGCATCGACCAGCACTTCCTGCAAGCCGCTGCCGTACCGGGCAGTTTCGCCTGCAACGCGTTCGACCGCCTGTTGCGCGGCACCGATATGCGCCTGCCCGACGGCCTGACGTTGACCGGTGGTGATGGCCTGACGCGTTCGTTCTTTCGCACCAAGTTCTGGGAAGACGACCCCAAGACTTACGGCGACATCGTGTTCCAGCCCGACGCCTTGCCGGAGCCGGTGGCGCGCACGCCGTTGTCGTCCACGCAAAAGAATTCCCTGCTGCGCTATGGCGTCGATGAACCGCTGTTGTTCGTCGGCCACTACTGGCGCAGCGGCAAACCAGCGCCGATCCGCCCGAACCTTGCCTGCCTGGACTACAGCGCCGTGCTGTACGGCAAGCTGGTGGCGTATCGACTGGACCAGGAAACCCAACTGGATCCGCGTAAATTCGTATGGGTCGACGTTGAGCGACCAGAGGCCATTCCATGAGTACCGTAGCTGTATTGCGCTTGCCCCTGAGCGTCGACCTGGGCGGCTTCGTCAAGTTGCTGCACCGCATGCAGGTGCCGCACCGCGTCAGCGAGGAGGCCGGTGAGCAGGTGTTGTGGGTGCCCGAGGCCATCAGCGACGACGTGCGCGCGTTGTATCAACGCTTCCCCGCTGGCGACCCGGACCAGCAACTGGACATTCCCGAGCAGGCGCCGGTTGCGCGGCCAGGTTTTGTCCAGCAGGTGCGCCACAGCCCGGTCACCGCGCTGGTGCTGTTGGCCAGCCTGATTGTGGGTGCGGTGACCCTGCTGGGTGAAAACCTGCAAGCCATGGCCTGGCTGACCTTCCTGCCGTTCCGGGTGCTGGGCGAGTACATCCAGTTCACGCCGCTGACCGACACGCTGGCCTCGGGGCAGTGGTGGCGCCTGGTCACGCCGATGCTGATCCATTTCGGCATCCTGCATTTGGCCATGAACGGCATGTGGTACTGGGAGCTGGGCCGGCGCATTGAAGCGCGCCAGGGCAGCATTAACTTGCTGGGCCTGACCCTGTTGTTCAGCGTGGCCTCCAACTATGCGCAATACGCCTACGGTGGTCCCGGTTTGTTTGGCGGCTTGTCTGGCGTGTTGTACGGCCTGCTCGGGCACTGCTGGATCTTTCAATTATTGTCGCCCAACCCGGCCTATCGCCTGCCCCGTGGGGTGCTGGTGATGATGCTGGTGTGGCTGCTGCTCTGCCTGTCGGGGCTGGTCTCGATGATCGGTTTCGGCGAAATCGCCAACGCGGCCCATGTGGGCGGGTTGGTCATCGGTTGCTTGACGGGTTTGCTCGGCGGTTTGTACAACCGTCGCAAAGCGTCTCTTTGATAAGGAAGAGCCTTATGTCCTCTTTTGCTGAAATGATCGAAAACATCACCCCGGACATCTACGAGAGCCTCAAACTCGCCGTGGAAATCGGCAAATGGTCCGATGGCCGCAAGCTCACCGCCGAGCAGCGCGAATTGTCGCTGCAAGCGATGATCGCCTGGGAGATTCAGAACCTGCCCGAAGAGCAGCGCACTGGCTATATGGGCCCGCAGGAATGCGCGTCCAAATCCGCGCCAGTACCGAATATCCTGTTCAAATCGGATGCGATCCATTGATTGAAATTGGTCGCGGTGCAGTCAGCAAAATGTCGGCGCAACTCGGTGAGCCGACCGTTCAATACGCCTTTCGCTTAGGAAGCACCGAGGTGCCGGTCAACCCGTTGATCGGCACCCATATACGCTTGGAGTACCTCGGCGCCATCCATTGCAGCCATTGCGGGCGCAAGACCAAGACCAGCTTCAGCCAGGGCTATTGCTACCCGTGCATGACCAAGCTGGCCCAGTGTGACCTGTGCATAATGAGCCCCGAGCGTTGCCATTACGACGCCGGTACCTGCCGCGATCCGGGTTGGGGCGAGACATTCTGCATGACCGACCACGTGGTGTACCTGGCTAACTCGTCGGGCATCAAGGTCGGCATTACGCGTGCTACGCAGTTGCCCACCCGTTGGCTGGACCAGGGCGCCAGCCAGGCGCTGCCGATCATGCGCGTGGCGACGCGCCAGCAATCGGGCTTCGTCGAAGACCTGTTCCGCAGCCAGGTGGCCGACAAGACCAACTGGCGCGCCTTGCTCAAGGGCGACGCGCAATCGGTGGACCTCAAGCAGGTGCGTGATGAGCTGTTCGCCTCTTGCGCCGAGGGCTTGCTGGGTTTGCAGGAACGCTTTGGCCTGCACGCCATCCAAACCATTGCCGACATCGAGCCGATTGAAATCCGCTACCCGGTCGAGCAGTATCCGACCAAGATCGTCAGTTTCAACCTGGACAAGAACCCGATTGCCGAAGGCACGCTGCTGGGGATCAAGGGCCAATACCTGATCTTCGACACTGGCGTCATCAACATTCGTAAATACACGGCCTACCAGCTCGCCGTGCATCAGTAGAAGGATCCCCAGCATGCGCACCGAACAACCGAAGATGATTTACCTGAAGGACTATCAGGCGCCGGACTACCTGATCGACGAGACGCACCTGACCTTCGAGTTGTTCGAGGACCACAGCCTGGTCCACGCGCAGCTGGTGATGCGCCGCAACCCCGAGCGCGGCGCCGGTTTGCCGCCGTTGGTGCTCGATGGCCAGCAACTTGAGCTGTTGAGTGTCCACCTGGCCGACCAACCGTTGACGGACGCTGACTACCAGTTGACCGATAGCCATCTGACCGTGCAGCCCAAGAGTGAGACATTCACCCTCGACACCACCGTCAAGATCCACCCGGAAACCAACACCGCCCTGGAAGGCTTGTACAAATCCAGTGGTATGTTCTGCACCCAGTGCGAGGCCGAAGGTTTCCGCAAGATCACTTACTACCTCGACCGCCCGGATGTGATGAGCGTGTTCACCACCACGGTGATCGCCGAGCAGCACAGCTACCCGGTGCTGTTGTCCAACGGCAACCCGATCGCCAGCGGCCCCGGTGAAGACGGCCGGCACTGGGCGACCTGGGAAGACCCGTTCAAGAAACCGGCCTACCTGTTTGCCCTCGTGGCCGGTGACCTGTGGTGCGTTGAAGACAGCTTCACCACCATGACCAACCGCGAAGTCGCGCTACGCATCTACGTCGAGCCGGAAAATATCGACAAGTGCCAGCACGCCATGACCAGCCTGAAAAAATCCATGCGCTGGGACGAAGAGACCTACGGCCGCGAGTACGACCTGGACATCTTCATGATCGTCGCGGTCAACGACTTCAACATGGGCGCCATGGAGAACAAGGGCCTCAATATCTTCAACTCCAGCGCCGTGCGGGCCCGCGCCGAAACCGCCACCGATGCCGCCCACCAGCGCGTCGAGGCCATCGTCGCCCACGAATACTTCCATAACTGGTCGGGCAACCGCGTGACCTGCCGCGACTGGTTCCAGTTGTCGCTCAAGGAAGGCTTCACCGTGTTCCGTGACTCGGGCTTCTCTGCCGACATGAACTCGGCCACGGTCAAGCGCATCCAGGATGTGGCGTACCTGCGTACTCACCAGTTCGCCGAAGACGCCGGCCCCATGGCCCACGCCGTGCGCCCGGACAGCTTTATCGAGATCTCCAACTTCTACACCCTGACCGTGTATGAAAAGGGCTCGGAAGTGGTCGGCATGATCCACACCTTGCTCGGTGCCGAGGGCTTTCGCAAAGGCAGCGACCTGTATTTCGAACGCCATGACGGCCAGGCCGTGACCTGCGACGACTTCATCAAGGCCATGGAAGACGCCAACGGCGCCGACCTCAGCCAGTTCAAGCGCTGGTACAGCCAGGCCGGCACTCCGCGCCTGGCGGTAAGCGAGGCTTACGATTCGGCGGCCAAGACCTACAGCCTGACCTTCCGCCAGAGCTGCCCGCCCACTCCGGACAAGGTCGAGAAACTGCCCTTTGTGATCCCGGTGGAGCTGGGCTTGCTGGACGAGCAGGGCGCCGGTATTGCCTTGCGCCTCGCCGGTGAAACGACCGCAGGTGGCACCTCACGGGTGATCTCGGTAACCGAAGCGGAGCAGACCTTCACCTTCGTGGACATTGCTGAAAAACCCTTGCCTTCGTTGCTGCGTGGTTTCTCGGCGCCGGTGAAGCTCAGCTTCCCGTACAGCCGCGATCAACTGATGTTCCTGATGCAGCACGACAGCGACGGTTTCAACCGCTGGGATGCCGGCCAGCAGTTGGCCGTGCAGGTGTTGCAGGAACTGATCGGCCAGCATCAGGCGGGCCAGCCGCTGAAGCTCGATCAACGCTTGATCGACGCGCTGCGCACGGTGTTGAGCGATGAAAGCCTGGACCAGGCCATGGTCGCCGAAATGCTCTCGCTGCCGAGCGAAGCCTACCTGACGGAAATCAGCGAAGTGGCGGATGTGGACGCCATCCACGCTGCCCGCGAGTTTGCCCGCAAGCAACTGGCCGACAACCTGTTCGAAGGGTTGTGGCTGCGCTACCAGGCCAACCGTGAGCTGTCCAAGCAAACGCCTTACGTGGCAGAAGCCGAGCACTTCGCTCGGCGTGCGCTGCAGAACATCGCGCTGTCGTACTTGATGCTCAGCGGCAAGCCAGAGGTGTTGGCGGCCACCCAGGATCAGTTCGACACCAGCGATAACATGACCGAACGCTTGACGGCGTTGGCGGTGCTGGTGAACTCGCCGTTTGAAGCAGAGAAAGCCCAGGCCTTGGCGGTGTTTGCCGAAAACTTCAAGGACAACCCGCTGGTCATGGACCAATGGTTCAGCGTACAGGCCGGCAGCACCTTGCCGGGCGGGCTGGCGCGGGTCAAGGCGTTGATGGAGCACCCGGCGTTCACCATCAAGAACCCCAACAAGGTGCGCGCGCTGGTGGGCGCATTTGCCGGGCAGAACCTGATCAACTTCCATGCGGCGGATGGTTCTGGCTACCGCTTCCTGGCGGACCTGGTGATCCAGCTCAATACCTTGAACCCGCAGATTGCCTCGCGCCAACTGGCGCCGCTGACGCGCTGGCGTAAGTACGACAGCGCCCGGCAGGCGCTGATGAAGGCGGAGCTGGAGCGCATCCTGGGTGCGGGTGAGCTGTCCAGTGATGTGTTTGAGGTGGTCAGCAAGAGCCTGGCGTAACCCTCATTGCCTTAACGCGATCCCCTGTGGGAGCGGGCTTGCTCGCGAAAGCGGTGGGTCAGTCGACATCAATATGACTGACCCACCGCTTTCGCGAGCAAGCCCGCTCCCACATTTAGGTCAGGGGGGCGTCAGTTTGATAAGCGTCGTAACTGCGGCGCGTGCGCTCTATCTCTTCGACCAACCGGTCAATGCCCGCCAACCGCGCCCGGTTGTCATGATCCCAGGGATGAAAGCCCGGCTTGAAATAATGCAGCCAAGGCCGGCACATCCGTGGAAACACCCCCTTGGGCCCATACAAAAATTTAACCATGCGCCATAACCCCTTCAGCGTGCCGCCCGAAGTGCGGTCGGCAAGTAACAGGCGCACGTGAAAATCCAGCACCACCACCCAGAACAGCACGCTGGTGGTCAGCATGGTGCCGGTGCGCAGCAGGTACCGTGCAGGCCCTGGTTTGATAACCCTGTTCCACACATCGAACGCCACGGCTTTGTGTTCGGTTTCTTCCAGGGCGTGCCAGTACCACATCTGCTGGTAACCCTTGAGTGAGTCGCCAAAGCGCGACGGGTCGCTCAGCAGGATTTCCGCGAGCATGGCGGTGTAGTGTTCCAGGGCGATGGTCACCGCCAGGTTGAACGACGGCGGCAGGTGTTTTTTCTGCAGGTCTAGGAAGAACTTCAGGCGTCGGTCGAGGGTGTGCGCTGGTAGGCCGGCCGCTTGCAGCAAGTCGTTGTAGGCCACGTGCTCACGGCTGTGCATGGCTTCTTGGCCGATGAACCCCTGGATCTCTTTTTTCAGCTCGGGATCGTCGATCTGCCCACGGTAGTGGCGCACGCTGTCCATGAAGAACAGCTCGCCCTGGGGAAACAGCAACGACAGGGCATTGAAGAAATGGCTGACCACAGGCCCTTGTTCGTGCCAGTTCTTGATGCGCTCGGCAGGCAAGGCAAAACGGATATCGCGACGGATCGGCAACATGGTGCGTCCTCCTGTTCAGAGTCGAGGCTCGTCGTTGGTTTCAAACACCGGCGTGCGCAGCTTGGGCGCCATGCGTTTGCTGGCAAACACCACCAGGGCCTGATAGGCCGCCGGCAGGCAGCGGGCGAGCAGGTCGAGGAAGTAGGCATCGCGGCCAATCAGCACGCGGCGCTTGTTTTTGCGTACGCCTTGCAAGATCACTTTGGCGGCCTGGTCGGCGTCGGTGATGAAGAGTTTTTCGAAATCGGCGCGGGCTTGTTGCTCGCTGTGGATGAGAAAACCGGTCATGTTCGCGTCGATGCGGCTGCTGCGGCAGATGTCGGTACGAATGCCACCGGGATGTACACAGGTGGCCGACACGCCGCAGCGTTGCAGGTCGAGTTCCTGACGCAAGGCCTCGGTGAAGCCGCGCACGGCGAATTTGCTGGCGTTGTAGCCGCTCATGCCCGGCTGGGCGAACAGGCCGAACACGCTGGACGTATTGATGATATGCCCGTCGCCGCTGGCCTTGAGGTACGGCAGGAATGCCTTGGTGCCATGCACCACTCCCCAGAAGTTAATGCCGACGATCCAGTCCAAGTCGGCGTAATCCACCCCTTCGACGGTGCTCGACAGTGCCACCCCGGCATTATTGAAGACCAGGTTGACTTGGCCGTGCTCGGCCACGCAACGCGCCGCCCAATCGTGCATGGCTTGGCGGTCGGACACGTCCAGCACTTGGGTGGTGACAGTGACGGGCGACAAGGTCGAGGTGCGGATCAGCGCCAGGGTTTGTTCCAGGCCCTGGCTGTTTTTGTCTGCCAGCGCCAGGTGACACCCTTCCCGCGCCAGTGCCAGGGCCAGTGCGCGGCCCATGCCGGAAGCCGCGCCGGTGATCGCCGCGACGCGGCCGTTGAATGACTTCATGACAGGCTGCCTTCTGTGGTGGAGTGGGGCGTTGCAACCGCGCGCGGGAGGGCGGGCGCGGGCGCCTGGCTGACGCTGTAGTCTTTGAGGGCAAAATGCCGGGTGACCTGCTTGAAGCGCCAGGTCGAGCCGGGCCACAGCGTGGTGTTCTTGCCGGTGCGCGGGTCGAGGTACCAGCTCTGGCAGCCGCCGGTGTTCCAGATGGTGCGCTTGAGCTTGTCCTGCAACTGCTGGTTGTAGGCGTGCTCCACGGCGGGTTTGACCTCTACCGTGGTAAGGCGCTGGCGCTGCATGTGTTTCAGGGCGTCGAGGATGTACGCGACCTGGGCCTCGATCATCAGGATCATCGAGTTATGCCCCAGGCCGGTGTTGGGGCCGACGATCAGAAACAGGTTCGGGTAGCCCGGCACGGTGGTGCCTTTGTAGGCATGGGCGCCATCGCGCCAGGCGTCCATCAGGTCGATGCCGTCACGGCCGATGATGCAGCCACGGGGCAACGGGTCGCTGGCCTGGAAGCCCGTGCCGAAGATCAGGCAATCGGCGGGGTGCTTGATACCGTCGGCAGTGATCACGCCGTCGGCTTCGATGCGCAGCACGTTGTCGGTGACCACCTCGACATTGCTGCGCGAGAGTGCCGGGTAGTAATCGTTGGAGATCAGCACGCGCTTGCAGCCGATGGTGTAGTCCGGCGTCAGGGTTTTGCGCAGGGAAGGGCGGGCCACCTGTTTGCGCAGATGACGCAGGGCGATTTTCTGCACCATTTTCATCAGGCGTGGATGCAGGGCAAAGCCCACCACACGGCCTTCCAATGCCCAGTAAAGCGCAGCGCGCACCAGCTTTTGGGTGAGCGGTACATGCTTGAACAACCAGCGTTCGAACGCTGAAATCGGCCGATCAGGCTTGGGCATGATCCACGGCGGTGTGCGCTGGAACAGGTCCGGGTGCGCTACCTGCGGGGCGATCTGTGGCACGAACTGGATAGCGCTGGCACCGGTGCCGATCACCGCCACGCGCTTGCCCTTTAAGGAGTACTCGTGATCCCACTGCTGGGAGTGGAAGCGCTTGCCCTTGAAACTGTCCAGCCCTGGGATATCTGGCATTGCCGGGCGCGACAAGCCCCCCATTCCTGACACCAGCACCCGCGCGCTGACGTGGCGGCCGTCGTTGAAGGTCAGTTGCCAGCGCTGCTGCTGTTCATCAAACAGCGCACGTTGCAGGCCCATGCCCAAGCGCAGGTAAGGCGCGAGCTCGAAGCGCCTGGCGCAGTCTTCCAGATAGGCGCGGATCTCGGGTTGCGGCGCGAACTGTCGCGTCCAGTTCGGGTTGGGCGCAAAGGAAAACGAATACACATGGGACTGCACGTCGCAGGCGCAACCTGGGTAGTGGTTGTCGCGCCAGGTGCCGCCGAGGGTCTGGGCCTGTTCGGCAATAAAGAAGTCGGTGAGCCCGGCTTCCTTGAGTTTGATCGCCATGCACAGGCCCGCGAACCCAGAGCCAATGATGGCGATGTCGATTGAATCACGGGGGGCATTCATAGGGCTGCCTCGTCGATAAAGCGCTTGGGCATCGGATGTGCTCCTGTTTTTGTTTTGTCTTTTAGATAGAACACCATTGCAAAGGGAAATTGAATTATTTATTTTAAAAAAGATTTTAAATAATCTACCTGAAAAATTCGCCTACGCTAGCACCTTGTTGCGCATGAGCGATTTGTCCGACGGACGAACGTGGTATGCATGAAGTGCAGGTCCAGGGTGTGGACGATGGCTGGGGCCAGACCAATTCCGGTCGGGTCGCCAGCAGCAGGGAAGCAGAGGACCGAGCTATGGCTGTCGAGTGGGTTGTCGCTGCAGGTGTGCTGGTGGGCGCCAGCGCGGCGTTATGGGGCTTGAGTGCCTGGATGACGCGGCGCATTGAAGCGACCGTGCCGAGCAACGGGCGCTTTGTAGAGGTGGACGGCGAGCGCTTTCATTATGTCGAAGAGGGCAAGGGCCCGCCGCTGGTGATGATCCACGGGCTGATGGGCAGCAGTCGCAACCTGACCTATGCCTTGTCCGGCCAGCTGCGTGAGCATTTTCGGGTCATCAGCCTCGACCGGCCGGGTTCGGGCTACTCCACCCGACAGAGCGGCACGCCAGCAGACTTGCCAGCCCAGGCGCGACAAATCGCGGCTTTTATCCAGACGCTGGACCTGGACAAACCGCTGGTGCTGGGGCACTCCTTGGGCGGCGCGATTGCCCTGGCGCTGGCCCTCGACCATCCCCATGCGGTGTCCGGATTGGTGCTGGTTGCGCCCTTGACTCACCCCCAGCGCATGCTGCCGCTGGTGTTCCTGTCTCTGGCCGTGCGCCCGGCCTGGCTACGGCGCTGGGTGGCCCACACCTTGACCCTGCCCATCGGCCTGCTGACCAAAGACTCGGTGGTGAAGGGCGTATTCGCCCCCGATCCTGCGCCGCCGGACTTTGCCACCCGTGGCGGCGGTTTGCTGGGCATGCGCCCCGACAACTTCTACGCCGCGTCCACCGAGATCAACCGAGTCAACGACCACCTGCCGGACATGGTCAAGCGCTACTCCCAATTGACCCTGCCCATCGGCCTGATCTACGGCGGGCAAGACAAGGTGCTCGACTTCCAGAAGCACGGCCAGGCCCTGGCCAGCAAGGTGCCAGGGCTGAAAATGCAGGTGATCGAAGGTCGTGGGCATATGTTGCCGATCACCGCAACTGAGCGCGTGGCGGCGCTGGTAGAGCAGGTGGCAAAGCGGGTCCGACCGGGCGAGAACGTCAGGCCCTTATACCCTCCTGTCGCCCTGGCGAGCCAGTAACAGTGCCACCTAACTGCGGCGCATAGGCGTTGACGCCTGCCCTGAACACCTGACCAGGCGGCTGAAAAGAGACTGCACGGTCACGGAAAAAAGGGCTGGAAAAACTAGTTGACGACCTAACGATTCCGCGCTATTTATTTAAAAAAATTATTTCAATGTGTAATTTGAAATTATTTTTGAAATGCCTAAGAGCGAATAAAATAATGAAAAAAACGCCTTTTATCGCATGGTTGATTTCCCGGAGCAGTCAACGCTCCGTATACCTGTCGTCTGCCTCGTTGCCCACCGAATGCGTTCGGAGGCTGCCATGAACCAGACTCTGGCAACTTCGCATGTCTGGGCCGACGGCAAACGCCACCTGTGGTGGCTCGGCATCATGCCGCTGGCGACGCCCTTGCTCTCCGGCGCCCTTGCCATCACCACAGGCGTGCAACAACTGTGGTGGGTGGGCGTACTGGTGATTTTCGGCTTGATCCCGCTGATTGACGGCCTGCTTGGCGAAGACGTCAGCAACCCGCCCGAATCTGCGGTGAGCCACCTTGAATCCCAACGCTACTACCGCTGGATCGTCTACACCGGCGTGCTGTTTGTGATTTCCTCGGTGGTCATCACCGGTTGGCTCGCTGCTGGCGGCATCGACTGGATCATCAACGGCGGCCTGTTGCACGCCACGGCCACGCTCGAACCCTCAAGCTGGCTGGCCAAGACCGCCGCGTTCATCACCGCACGCACTGAACTTCACGGTGAAGTCAGCTGGTTGACCTATGTGGGCATGGCCATGTCCACCGGTGCGGCCACCGGCATTGCCATCAACACCGCCCATGAGCTGGGGCACAAACCCAAACCCCTGGAAGTGTTTTTGGCCAAGGTCACCCTGGCGCCGACGTTCTACGGGCACTTTTACACCGAACATAACCGTGGCCATCACGTACGGGTCGCTACCCCGGAAGATCCTGCCAGCTCGCGCCTGGGTGAAAGTTTCTGGGCATTCCTGCCGCGTTCAGTGTGGTTCAGCGCCGTGTCGGCCTGGAATCTGGAGCGCGAACGCCTGCGCAAACTCGGCCTGCCGGCCCTGCACTGGAAGAACGCCGTGCTCAGCGCCTGGATGTACAGCGTGGTGTTGTGGGGCGCGATGATTGCCTGGCTGGGGGCGGCGGTAATTCCGTTCCTGATTATCCAGGGCATCTACGGGTTCTCCTTGCTGGAAGTGGTGAACTATGTCGAGCATTACGGCCTCAAGCGTCAGAAGTTGCCCAATGGTCGTTATGAACGCTGCTCGCCGCGTCACTCATGGAACAGTAATCGCATTGTCACCAATATCTTCCTGTTCCAATTGCAACGGCACTCCGATCACCATGCCAACCCCACGCGCAGTTATCAGTCGTTGCGTCACTTTGATGAGTCGCCGCAACTTCCGTATGGCTACGCCAGCATGATTGTCTGGGCTTATGTGCCGTACTTGTGGCGCCGCCGCATGGACCATCGCGTGCTGAATCACTATGGCGGTGATATCAACCTGACCAATCTTCAACCGTCAAAGCGCTTGAAGTACCTGGAAAAGTACAGCGGTAGTGCCAAGCCGTTTTGAGATGAAGTAAGCCTTCAGGGTGTACTCGGGATCTGTGTATCGCGCAGGTCCTTATCGCCCGGCGTTTTGAATGCAAGCACCTGGTTTGACCCTACAACAATAATTTCAAGGGAAGGACGTACACCATGCAAAGCTCTGCCAAGTTCACCGCCCACATCCTCTTGGCGGCCATGGGCCTGATTGTTTATCACCAGGCCCAGGCTGCGCGTATCGAACCCGCTGGCAGTGCCTTCACTGCCCAAGGGCCTATCAGCTTTTCCAAAGGCAAGCTCATCAGTGCCGATTGCACCATCAAGGTGGCTGGCAAGGTTGCAGCCGACGGTTCATCGGTGAATGTCGACAAAGTCGAGTTCGACGGTGGCCTCAAGTGCAGCCGTGTCGAAGCTATCAACTTGCCCTGGGTGTTAATCGCCAACGATACAAAAAGCGGCTCCATGTCGAAGATCAGCGTGGATGTGCATGCCTTTGGCCTGGGCGGCAAGTGCGGGCCTTCAACGGCCGACGGTACCTGGGATAACGCCACTGGCAAGTTGGAAGCCACCGATGTGGCCATTGGCGAAGACTGCAAGATCAAGACGGTGTCGATCAAGATGCCGCCCAACTTCAAAGTTGTCGAATAACGCGTTCCGACGGTTACAGCGGTAAATGCATTGAAATTTGGCTGGAAAGGGAAGTTCTGCAGTTTCACCGTGACCTCTCGATCATGGCCATTACCCCTGGCGAAATGAATCGCCATAACATGTGAGGAAAAACAATGAAAAGCTTGAAAACCCTCGTTTGTGCAACTTCGTTTGCTCTGTGCTTTGGCGCCGCCTCCATGGCGAGTGCGGCTTCCGTTTCTCCAGACGGTCCGTTCTCGACTAATGCCGGTACCATCGTGGTGAAGTCACCCTCATCCTTCGGCGCGGCAGTGACTTGCGGCATTACCTTTACTGGCAACGTTAGCGGTGGCGTGGCTTCTATCAACGGTGCTTCCCTGACCGGCGGCGGCCTGTGCGCGCTGCCCACGCTGACTAACCTGCCTTGGGTTCTTACCGCTGCGACGGGCACCACCGGCACTGTGACCAACGTAGGCTACAAAATCTCCTCGATTCCGGCCACTAACTGCGGCCCTACCACCATTGCCGTGGCGTGGACGCCAGGTACCAAAACACTTTCGGCTGCCAATCAGTCGCTGTCCGGCAACTGCACTGTCGTATCGCTGAGTGTTGTTGCCCCGACACTGACGGTTAACCCATAAGCATGTGACTCCTGAGGGCTGATCACCCATTGAAAGACCGATGCCTCACGCGAGGCATCGGTTGGGCAGGGTACTTACGGTCTGCCTACGGCCACACGACCCACCGGCAGGGGCCGGGCGAAATAATAATAAGGAGCAGCGCATGAATAATAAGAAACAACACGCTCACACGTTACTGGGGTTGGCGCTGTTGGGAGGTTTGATGACCACGGGACATGTGCAGGCGGGCGGCTTCTCTACGCCAACCTACGGTGCGCCCGGCTGGGGCCGCGCGTTTGGCGGCGGTTCATTGTTCAAGAACGACCCCAGTGCCGCGTACAACAACCCGGCAGCCATGGCCTTCATCGACTCAACTATCGCGCAGCAGACTGTCGATTATGCCCGGGTCAAGATCAAATATTCGGGTCAGGCTTTTGACCATAACGGTAATCCTGTGACCAATACGCCGGTATTGGATGATCAGGGCAGCATGGGCGATCCGACACTCAATAATAATAACGGGGGACAAGGTGGCTTTACCGCGTGGCTGCCAACCGGTTTCCTGGTGATCCCAATCGGCGACCGCTTTGCTTTTGGCTTGAGCCAGGTGGTCCCCCAGGGCATGAGAACAACTTGGAACGAAGACTCCAAGCTGCGGGATTTTGCAGTCGACACCAAAATTGAGACCGTTGGCCTGACAGGTTCACTGTCGTTCAAGGTCAATGACCAGTTTTCGGTCGGCGGTGGCGCCATCGTCCAGCGCAGCCAGGGATTTGTCAGCCAGAACATCGACTTGCTGGCAGCGGCGGACGTCTCTCCCGGACTCGGCGGGACCGGCTTTCCGACCGGTGTAGGGCATTCGTTGATGCGTGTGAAAGTCGATAATATCTCGGTCGGTTGGTTTGGCGGTGTGGTATGGAAGCCGACGGCGCAAGACACACTGGGCTTGAACTATCACGCCAAAATCAAAAACAAGATGACCGGCAAATACAATGTCTATACGGATGCTATCGGTCGCAACGCGATGACCAATCCTATTGGACCGAACGGCGAAACATTGGTTGAAATGGCGTATCCGGGGCTGAAGCTTTTCCCGGACGGGGCGCATGCCAGCACTCAGTTGGATATTCCGGCTACTGCGGCGATTGACTGGGTCCACCAGTTCAATGATCGCTGGACATTAGGTGTCAGCGCCCAGTGGACTGAATGGTCTTCGTTCAAAGACCTGACACTCAAATCGCAAGGCTCGACTATTGTTGCCATCCCGTACAACTACAAGAACGCCTGGATGACCTCGATCGGTGGCGACTATAAAGCCACTGACGAACTTACCCTGCGTGCCGGTGTAGCTTACGACCAGACACCTACCCGTAACTCCACGCGTGACCCCCGGATCCCCGACGGCGACCGCTACTTCTTGGCGTTTGGTGCCGGCTATGACATCAAGGCTGTGCCTGGTCTGTCAGTGGATGCCGCGTATTCGCACCAATTCGTCCAGAAGGTCAATCTGAAGACCAAGAACGTTGATCGTCTCGGAGCCGCCCAACTGGACGGCAAGGCCGAATCGTCAGGTGATGTGGTCAGTCTGTCGGCTACCTACAAGTTCTAAAGGGCACGCGGAGCAGTTGTCGAGCAGGGTTCCCAGTGCACCTGGAGACCCTGCCAGGGCTGTTTAGGCTGTTCTGGTTCCTTATTCCACAAGGCTGAGTCGTTCAGCCTGAATTTTTTCGTCAACGCACTAAATAAAAATTTCAAAACAATATTTGAATTTATGATTTGAAGTTTGTAGTGTGGTTTTACGCCCTGAATCAAGTAGAGGTATTCCCATGCTTATCTGGTTATTGGTGGGTCTCGCCGCCGCGATTGCCCTGGCGTATCGACAAGCCGCCGCCACCTTGTGGCTGGGCGCTGGCCTGGTCTGGTTGGGGGCGGGTTACCTGTTCAGCGCGGTGGCCGTGCCGGGCATTACCCTGGCGGCGGTGTTGGTGGTGCTGCCCGCCTTGGTGCTGGCGATCAAACCCCTGCGCCGCAAGCTGCTGACCACCAGGGCCCTGGGCCTGTTTCGCACGATCATGCCGGCGATGTCCGATACCGAGCGTGCGGCGATCGAGTCCGGCACCGTGTGGTGGGATGCCGAGCTGTTCAGCGGCAAACCCAACTGGCAGCGCCTGCTGCAAGCCGCGCCGGCCAGCCTGAGCGCCGAGGAGCAAGCCTTCCTCGACAACGAAGTCGAAACCCTGTGCGACATCGCCAACGACTGGGAAACCACGCAGGTCTGGCAGGACATGTCCCCAGAAGGCTGGCAGTACACCAAGGATGCCGGGTTCCTCGGCATGATCATTCCCAAGCAGTACGGCGGCAAGGGCTTCTCCCACTACGCCCATTCCCAAGTGGTGATGAAGCTGTCGACACGCTGCTCGGCGGCAGCGATTTCGGTGATGGTCCCCAACTCTCTGGGCCCGGCCGAGCTGCTGCTGCATTACGGCACCGACGCTCAGCGCAACTACTACTTGCCGCGCCTGGCACGCGGTGATGACATTCCGTGTTTCGCCTTGACCAGCCCGTATGCGGGCTCCGATGCAGGCGCGATCCCCGACCTGGGCATCGTCTGCAAAGGCATGCATGAGGGCGAGGAAGTACTGGGTTTCAAAGTGACCTGGGACAAGCGCTACATCACCCTCGGCCCGATTGCCACGGTGCTGGGCCTGGCGTTCCGCGCTGAAGACCCGCAGGGCTTGCTTGGCGCGCCAGGTTCCCTGGGCATTACCTGTGCGTTGATCCCCACCTCCCATCCGGGCGTAAACAGCGGCCGGCGTCACTGGCCTTTGAATGCGGTATTCCAGAATGGTCCTACCACTGGCAAGGATGTATTCATTCCCTTGGAGTGGGTGATTGGTGGCCGCGAACAAATCGGCAATGGCTGGCGCATGTTGATGGAATGCCTGGCGGCAGGCCGGGCGATCTCCCTGCCTTCGGCCAACGTCGGCCTGGGTAAGGTCGCGGTACGCGGCACCACAGCCTATGCGGCGATGCGCAAGCAATTCGGTTTGCCCATCGGCAAGTTCGAAGGTGTACAGGCGCCGCTGGCGCGCATGGCCGGGCACCTGTATGCCTGCGATGCGGTGCGCAAGGTGTCGGTGGCGTCCCTGGACGCCGGCGAGAAACCGTCGGTGATCTCGGCCATTGCCAAGTACCACGTCACAGAGCGGGCGCGCATCATCGTCAACGATGGCATGGACATCGTCGCCGGCAAAGGCATCTGCATGGGCCCCAATAACTTCCTCGCCCGTGCCTACCAGCAAAGTCCTATCGCCATTACGGTGGAGGGCGCGAACATCATGACCCGCTGCCTGATCATCTTTGGCCAGGGCTTGATTCGTTGCCATCCCTACGTGTTCCGCGAGATGGAAGCGGCGCACAACCCCGACCGGCGTAAGGCCCTGGAAGACTTCGACAGTGCTATGTTCGGCCATGTGAGTTTTGTAGTGGCCAACACCGTACGCGCAGCGGTGCATGCTTTGACCGGCGGGCGCCTGATTTCGGCGCCGGCCAAGACCGACCCGGCGCTGGCTGCCTACTACCGCCAGGCCAATCGGCTGTCGGTGGTGCTGGCGCTGATCTCGGATATTTCCATGGGCGTGCTGGGCGGTGCCCTCAAGCGCAAGGAAAGTATCACCGGGCGCCTGGGGGATATGCTGTCGCAGCTGTACATCCTGTCTTGCGTGCTCAAGCGCTTCGAGGATGACGGCAGGCCCCAGGCGGACTTGCCGCTGGTGCACTGGGCGGCCCAGGACGCACTGCTGCGCGCCCATGAAGCCTTGGCCGAAGTGCTCGACAATTACCCTTCAAAACCCGCTGCGGCGGTGGTGCGCGCGTTGAGTTTTCCGTTTGGCATCCCGCTGCGCAAACCGTCGGACCACCTGTTGGCGCAGGTGGCGGAGGTGGTGCAAACCCCTGGCGAAACCCGCGACCGGTTGCTGGCCAACTCCTACATCCCCCGTCCGGAAGTCGACAAGCTGGCCTACGGCGAATTGGGTTTCCGTTTGCTGCCCCAAGTGGAGTTGATCGAGGCGCGGCTCAAGCCCGCCATCAAGCAAGGTCTGCTCGGCCCGCTGCCGATCTCTGCCACGGCCTTCACCGACTGGCGCGTCAAGGCGCGGGCGCTGGATTTGATCAGCGACGACGAAGACGCCTTGCTGGCGCGCTATGTGGAATACGCCGACCACGGTATCCAGGTGGATGACTTTCCCCAGGACTTTGGTTTGCTGGAGGCCCTGCAGCAGCGTAAGCAGGCGCTCGAGCCGGTGGCCAAACGGCGCAGCGCCACGGTCAATTAATAGAAACCCGGTCCACAGGTGGGAACTGGCTTGCCTTAAATGCCAGGCAGAAGGCTTTTTGTAGGAGCGAGCTTGCTCGCGAAAAACTCACAGGCGCCGCGTTGATTCAGGAAGCCAGCGTTATCGTTGACGTTTTTCGCGAGCAAGCTCGCTCCTACAGAGGGCGATCCAGTTCCCCACATTTGATCGGGTTTACCAGGCAAGAACTGTGTTGTGAGTGGACTCCTTATGAGTGACAGCTACCTTTCGTTCGTCAATTCCCCCTGGGGCCGGCGCCTGGCCCAGGCCGTTGGCCTGCCGCAACCCTTGGCGCTGCAACGGCATCGCAGCGGCCAGGCCGGCCTGGCCAATCCGGTGATCATCGCCGGGGCAGGGCGCCTGGTGGCGTCGGTGCAGCGCATCTTCAGCGCCACCGACACCGTCGCCGCGACGCCGGCGACGCTCAAGGCGCCGTCCACGGTCAAGGTGCAAGGCGCGGTGTTCGACGCCAGCGGCGTGGCCGACCTGCAACAGCTGGATGAGCTCTACCTGTTCTTTCACAGTAATGCCAAGCGCCTCGGCCAGCATGGCCGGGTGGTGGTACTCGGCACGGCACCCGAGCATTGCAACGACTTGCCCCAGGCCATCGCCCAACGCGCCCTTGAGGGCTTGGTGCGTTCGCTGGCCAAGGAGCTGCGCCGCGCGATCACCGTGCAATTGCTGTACGTGGCGCCGGGCGCGGAAGACGCGCTGGACAGCAGCCTGGGGTTTTTCCTGTCGCGCCGTTCCGCCTATGTCTGCGGGCAGGTGGTGCGCCTGGAAAAACCGGTCGACGGCCACGCTGCCGTCAACTGGGACAAACCCTTTGCCGGCAAACGCGCCCTGGTCACCGGCGCCTCCCGTGGCATCGGCCTGGCGATTGCCCAGGTGCTGGCGCGGGACGGTGCCCATGTGGTGTGTGTGGACGTGCCCCAGGCCCAGGAAGCCTTGCAGCAGGCGGCGATCAGCGTGGGCGGTTCGGCGCTGCCCCTGGATATCACCGCCGCTGACACCGCCGCACTGTTGCAAACCCACGTCAGCCAATACGGCGCCTTTGATGTGGTGGTGCACAACGCCGGAATCACCCGCGACAAGACCATCGCCAAAATGACCGAGGCCGCCTGGCGCAGTGTCCTGGCGGTCAATCTCGAAGCGCCGTGGCAGCTCAGTGAGGCCCTGCTCGACAGCCAAGGCTTGAACCCCGGCGGGCGCATTGTGTGCGTGTCGTCGATTTCCGGTATTGCCGGCAACCTGGGGCAAACCAACTACGCCACGTCCAAGGCAGGGGTGATTGGCCTGGTACAGGGCCTGGCACCACGTGCGGCAGCCCGGCAGGTCACGGTGAATGCGGTGGCGCCCGGCTTTATCGAAACCCAGATGACCGCGAAGATCCCGCTGATGATCCGCGAAGCGGGGCGGCGCATGAATTCGTTGTCCCAGGGCGGGCAACCCATCGACGTGGCCGAGACCATCGCCTGGCTGGCCCACCCCGCGTCGGGCGGGGTCAATGGCCAGGTGGTGCGGGTGTGCGGCCAAAGCCTGTTGGGAGCCTGACCGATGGACTACGTGACGCAGATTATCGACCCACCGCCGTCGCGCCCGCAGTTGTTGCTCGACGGCCTGCGCACCTTGCGCAAACCCAAGCTCGACGGTGCGCCGCCATTGCCTACAGCACGCCTGGTGCGCAGCGCGGTGGAGCTTTCGCCGGCCGGTATCGCCGCTTACGCACGGGCGTGTGGCTTTCGTCGCGAGCAGGGCGTGCCATTGTCCTATCCCCATGTGCTGGCGTTCCCACTGCACCTCCTGTTGCTGACTCGGCCGAGCTTCCCGTACCCGGCCAGTGGCATGGTGCACCTGGCCAATCGTATTCGTCAGCACCAGCGCCTGCACGAGGGCCAGGCGCTGCGCCTGGAGGTGTATTGCGAGCGCTGGGTGGCTCATCCGAAAGGGCAAGCGTTGAGTATTGCTACCCGTGCCTACAGCCAGGAAATCCTGGTGTGGGAAAGCGACAGCCTGTATTTGCGCCGTGACGTCAGCAACCCGGTGGGAGAGCCGTGGAATGACCCTTTGCCGCTGCAGGAGGACGGCCTGTTACGCACCCAGCGCTGGGTACTGCCCGCTGACCTGGGGCGACGCTTTGCCAAGGTCTCGGGAGATTTCAATCCCATTCACACGTCGGTCATCGGTGCCAGGCTCTTCGGCTTTCGTCGCGCCATCGCCCATGGCATGTGGACCCTGGGCCGCGCATTGGCAGCGCAACAGCCGCCCGGTGGCCTGGACCAGGCCGAGGCCCATTGCGACTTCAAATTGCCGATCTTCCTGCCCGGCCAGGTCGCCCTGTGGCGCCACCCGGCGAGCGGGCCACGGCGCGAGTTCGAAGTGCGCAATTTCGCCGGGGACAAGCCCCATATGCGCGGGCTATTCATTTGGAAAGAGAGCCAGCAATGAGTGACTACAGCTTTACCCCAGCCCCGACCCGCCGCGTGGCGATTATCGGCGGCAACCGTATTCCATTTGCGCGCTCCAACACGGTGTATGCCCACGACAGTAACCAGGACCTGCTGGTCGCCGCCCTGCAAGGGTTGGTGGAGCGCTACAACCTGCACGGCCAACGCCTGGGCGAGTTTGCCGCCGGGGCGGTGATCAAGCACTCGCGGGATTTCAACCTGGCCCGCGAGGCGCTGTTGTCCACCACGTTATCCCCGCAAACCCCTGCCTATGATGTGCAACAAGCCTGTGGCACGGGCCTGGAAGCCGCGCTGCTGGTGGCGAATAAAATCGCGCTCGGCCAGATTGAAGTGGGCATTGCCGGTGGCGCCGACACCACTTCCGACGCGCCCATTGGTATCAACGAATCCTTGCGCCATACCTTGCTCGCGGCCAATCGCGCCAAAAGCCTGGGCGACAAGCTCAAGGCCTTGTTGAAAGTACGTCCATCGATGTTGTTCAAGCCGTTGCTGCCGCGCAATGGCGAGCCGCGCACGGGCCTGTCCATGGGCGAGCACTGCGAAGAAATGGCCAAGCGCTGGCAGATCAAGCGTCTGGCTCAGGACGAACTGACCCTCACTAGCCACCAGCGCTTGGATGCGGCTTATAAACGCGGCTTCTTCGACGACCTGATCAGCCCCCATCGCGGCTTGGCCCGTGACAACAACCTGCGTGCCGATATCAGCCTGGAAAAGCTCGCAGGCTTGTCGCCGGCCTTCGACCGCCAGAACGGCACGCTCACCGCCGGCAACTCCACGCCCCTGACCGATGGCGCCTCGGTGGTACTGCTGGCCAGTGAAGAATGGGCCGCCGCCAATGGCTGGCCGGTGTTGGCTTATCTGCGTACGGGCGAAACGGCCGCGGTGAATTTTGTCGACGGCACCGAGGGCCTGCTGATGGCGCCGGCTTACGCCGTGCCGCGCATGCTTGCGCGTGAAGGTTTGAGGTTTGCCGACTTCGATTTCTTTGAGATCCACGAAGCGTTCGCCGCCCAGGTGCTGTGCACGCTCAAGGCCTGGGAAGACCCGCAGTATTGCCGCGAGCGACTCGGCCTTGATGCCCCCCTGGGCGCCATCGACCGGGCCAAGATGAACGTCAACGGCGGCTCATTGGGCTGCGGCCATCCCTTTGCGGCCACCGGTGGCCGGCAACTGGCGGCGCTGGCCAAGACTATCCATGAACGCGGTGGCGGTCGCGGCCTGATCTCGATCTGCGCGGCGGGTGGGTTGGGCATCACCGCCATCGTCGAAAAGTAGCGCTATCAAAAACAACAATAAGGACACTGCGATGAACGCTATCAGCCTGGAACACACCGAACGCATCTGGTTGAACACATACCTGCCTGGCGTGCCGGCGGATATAGAGGCCGGGATTGAGGACTACCCGTCGTTGCGCGAAGTGTTCCTGGAGCACCTGGAAAAATTCCGTGAGCGGGTGGCCTACGTCAGCATCGGCACCGAAATGACCTATGCCGACTGGCGCACCCAAGGCATTGCCTTTGCCGCCTGGCTGCAGGACCAGGGCGTGAAGAAGGGCGATCGCGTGGCCCTGATGATGCCCAACTGCTTGCAGTACCCGATCTGCCTGCTGGGCACGATCCTGGCCGGGGCGGTGGTGGTCAACGTCAACCCGTTGTACACCGCCCACGAACTCAAGCACCTGCTCAAGGACAGTGGCGCCGAAACCGTGGTGATCTTCGAAAATTTCGCGCATACCCTGGAAAAAGCCATGGTCGGCAGCAGCGTCAAGCGTGTGGTGGTCGCGGCCATTGGCGACTTGCTGGGCACCTTCAAGGGCGCGGCAATGAACTTCATCCTACGCAGCGTGCAGAAGCAGGTGCCGGCGTTCAGGCTGCCCGGCTCGCTGCGTTTCAACCAAGTGCTCAAACAGGGCAGGGCCATGCACCATTTACCGGTCAGCCTGCACCGCGATGAACTGGCCTTCCTGCAATACACCGGCGGCACCACCGGCGATGCCAAGGGCGTGATGCTCAGCCATCGCAACATCATTGCCAACCTGCTGCAAGCCAAGGCCTGGGTCGGTGATCAGTTGGACCAGCACAAGCAGGAAACCAACGTGACCTTGCTGCCGCTTTATCACATCTTTTCCCTGACGGTGAACTGCCTGATGTTCATGTGCCTGGGCGGGCGCAATATCCTCATCGCCAACCCCCGGGACGTGAAACGCGTGCAGATGATCCTGCGCAAGGAACGCTTCAATGGCATTGCCGGGGTGAACACGCTGTTCAATGGCTTGCTGGAGAACAAGGAGTTCTGTGCGCGGGACTTTTCCGACCTGCGCCTGGTGATTGCTGGCGGCATGGCCACCCACACCGCGGTGGCCAAGCGCTGGAAGGAAGTAACCGGGCTGCCGATTATCGAAGGCTACGGGCTGACCGAGTGCTCGCCGGTGGTGAGCATCAGCCCCATCGATATTTCACGCATGCGCGAGATGGAGTTCACCGGCAGTATTGGCGTGCCATTGCCCTCCACCTGGGTGCGCTTTGTACGCGAAGACGGCGAACTGGCGGATATCGGCGAGCAGGGCGAGTTGCAAGTACGTGGCCCGCAAGTGATGCAGGGCTACTGGCAACGGCCACAGGAAACCGCCGAGGTACTGGATGCCGAGGGCTGGCTGTCTACCGGGGACATCGGCGTGATGGACGCACGCGGGTATATCCGCCTGGTGGACCGCAAGAAGGACATGATCCTGGTCTCGGGCTTCAATGTGTACCCCAATGAAATCGAGGACGTGGTGGCCATGCACCCCGGGGTTGCCGAAGTGGCGGCCATTGGGGTGGAAGATGCGGTGACTGGGGAGAAGGTCAAGATCATCGTCGTGCGTAAGGACCCGAGCCTGACACAGGAGCAGATTCTTGCGCACTGCCGGGAGTACCTGACGGGGTATAAGCTGCCAAAGTATGTGGAGTTTCGCACCACGGAATTGCCCAAGACCACGGTGGGCAAAGTGCTGCGCCGGGCCTTGCGCTGATGCTGTTCACCGTTTCATACCGTGAGCACGATCAGAGGTAACCGTCGTCCCGGATATTCAACCCGAGAACGTCTTCGCAACTGATTGGGCGGGTGCTCTTGATCAGAAAATCGGTTTTCCCATCGCCAGTTAAATCAATCCCCAGCAAGTACCTGTTGGTGATCGGGTTGTGCACGATGATCGTATCGCCGGGTCGATTGCCGTACTCATTGACATAGTTGAGTCTGACTTGGGCATTTTCGCTCATTTTTCGCAAATCAATCTTGTCTTTGCCTGTTGTGAAGTCCAACAGGAGGTCAGCGTTATCGCGTGGAGAATCGCAGGCCAGTTGGTAGCTGAAGGTATTGAAACCGCCATTGCCAGTCAGGTGATCCGCGCCCGCACCGCCGATCAGGACGTTATCGGCTCTATTGCCGCTTATACGGTCGTTGCCTTTGCCACCTATGGCGTTTTCGATGAGGGTTGCTTGTGAAATAAACACATTGTCCTGCAGCCCTCCTACGCTGGAGCGGGTACCGGGTGTTAAATCAATCCGCTGGTCTTGATAGAAGCCAGAGAAATCCAAGGTATCGTTGCCTTCGCTGTCGTACACGTTGAAGTGAGGTTTGTCGCAGGCGGAGGTGAGGGTTGTACTGGGGCGTCCGGTATTTGCATTGAAACCATAGACCGTGTCGCCCGTGTCGGGTTTGAAGCATGGCGCTGGCGTGGGTGTCGGTTCAGGTTTGGGCTTGGGCTCTGATTCGGGCTTAGGTTTAGGCTCTGATTCGGGCTTAGGTTTAGGCGTGGGCTTGGGTTCCGATTCGGGCTCAGGTTTGGGCTTGGGCCTGGGTTGTGATTCTGGCTCAGGCTTAGGCTCGGGCTTTGGATCCGCATGCGTCAGGATGTCGTCTAGCTTTATCGGCCTTTTGCTTAGAATCAGTAGTGCAGAATCAAGCTTGCCGTTCACATCGAGGACCAGTTTGTGCCTCTTGGCGTCTTCATCGTAGCTGAGTGTCAGCTCGCCTTTGCGACCGGTCAGTGCGTTAACCAGCGTTGGTCTTTCAATGCCAGCTTCTTTGAGAATTTTGGAGAGATCGATCTTGTCGACACCGCTGGTAAAGTCTTCAAGTATGTCAGGGTTCGCCGGGCTGGAATCGCTGGCTTGGTTATAAACAAAGGTATCAGCACCCCCACCGCCTATCAGTGTGTCACTACCGGCCCCGCCGGTTAGTTTGTTATTGACTTGATTGCCGATCAGTTCGTCATGCCCCGAGCCACCGATGGCATTCTCAACCACAACACCCTTGGCGATGGAGACGCTATTGTTCCTGCCACCGACGTTGGAGTGTGATCCGGCGTTCAGATTGATCTTTTGGTTCTGCTTGAAACCGGAAAAATCTAATGTGTCGTCACCGCCATTGTCCCAGACACAGAAGAACGGCAGATCATTGGCGGAGGACAACGTATAGTGGTCACGTTCGGAGTTGGAGTTGAACCCGTAAATTGTATCGCCTTTACGGGTTTCATGGTTGGGTTCATAGATCCGATGAGCACCGGCAATGTCATGCATCAACGGAGTCTGGCTACTATCCGAGAGGATAGAGTTTTTCTTATTTGCATTAGGGCGAAACATAGTAAAGCTATTACTCATGGTGCTATAAACGTCGCTGCTTTCGGGAAGATTAAGGTCCGGATGTTCAAGCCCCAAGGTGTGACCGATTTCATGAACCATCGCTGCATGGAGCCCCGCGCCTTCATTCTTTCCTATGTTGATCTCTTGTGATCCGTAAACATTTGGAAACGAAGCGTTACCGCCTCCACCTGGAACTTCTTTTACCGACAGGTGAGTGTCTGCATCTTTTCCGTTTTCGACAAACTTGACTTTTACAATATCTTCCCAAGATCGAAGCGCCTGCCTGAATGCTCTTTTCTTGACCTCGCTGAATTCGGTAAATGCATAGGAGATGGTTGTTTGTCCGTCGCCATTGCGATCTTTTATTTTATGGTTGCTGCTAGTGAGACTTTCTGCAACTTTATCAGAGTGGTCGGAAATGCGTGTGTCGCCGGTGGGCGAGCTTAGAAATTCGGGTGTCGCATGGATCCATCGTGAAGTTTGGGAGTGTTTGCAAATAATGGACATGCCAAGTTCTCTAGGGAAGGTTGAAGTTAGGGGTAGTACATAGGTGAGCTTGATGCTTCTGGTGGGGGGTAAGATATAGGTTTTTTAAATGCTGCCCTAGATGTGCTGTGTTTCGATATATAAGTGTGTTTAGAGGTAAGGTTGGTTTTGTTGTTAGCGCGAAAGGCACTGTCGGAAACAGTACTTTGCGGGGAAGGTAGTGGACCAGTGACGGGGAGGAAGGTATTTGACGTAGTTTCGATAATGCGAGTTGAGTTGCCCGTATGTATCTGGTTTCGCTATTTTTCAACACTCAATGAGCGTGTGCAAAGAGTATGCAACCGCGAGTGACGTCGCCCCGTAGACGAGACGACGGTGTTTGCTTATGTGCAACGTGATTTCTTAAACCGCGCTGACCTCGACCCAGCGTTCCTCAAGGGCTGCCACTCGAATCGCCGTCGCCAACCGCTCCACCTCCCAGGCCGCCTCAAAGTCCGTCCCCTGCGCCCCTTGGCCGGCCAGTGCCATGATCAACTCGTGCACTTCCAACGTCTTCAATTCGTTGTAACCCAACTGATGCCCCGCTGCTGGGCTGAATGCCGCATAACCGGGCAGGGCAGGGCCAGCCAGCAGGCGCTGGAAGCCGTCCTGGCCGATGCGGTACAGGCGCAGTTCATTCAAGCGTTCCTGGTCAAACGCCAGCGTGCCTTGGGTGCCGCTGATCTCGAAACTCAAGTGGTTCTTGTAGCCGTGCTTGAGCCAACTGCTGCTCACCGTGCCACGGGCGCCGTTGGCGAAGCGCAACAGGGCATGCACCTGGTCATCCACGGCAATGGCTTTTGAACTCGGGCTGCCGGCGGTGGCGGGGCGTTGGCTGTGCACGGTCTGGGTGTCGGCGCATACATGGGTCACGTCGCCCACCAGATAGCGGGCCATCGACAGCAAATGGCTGCCCAGGTCAGCCAGGGCGCCGCCGGCGTGCTCCACCTCACAGCGCCACGACCAAGGGGAGGCCGGGTCGGCCATGAAGTCTTCACTGAACTCACCTTGAAAACTGATGATCTCGCCCAGTTCGCCTTTGGTAATCATCTGCCGCGCCAACACGATCATCGGGTTGTGCTGGTAGTTGTAACCCACCCGCGTCACCACCCCGGCGGTATGGGCGGCGCGGCGCATGGCGTCGGCTTGTTCAAGGCTGACGGCCAGGGGTTTCTCGCAATATACAGCTTTACCCGCCGCAATTGCCGCCATGGCCATGGGGTAATGCAAGTGGTTAGGGGTGGTGATAGCTACAACATCGACCTTGGGGTCATTGATCAACGCTTGCCAGTCGCCATGGGCCTGGGCAAACCCCCAGGCGCTGGCGCAACGCTGGGCGCGTTCGGTGTCGGCATCGGCCAGGGCGGCCAGCTTGAGCCGCACGGGCAGTTCAAATACCGCCCGGGCGTTATTGAACGCCAGCGCGTGGGCGCGGCCCATGAAGCCTGTGCCGATCAAGCCGATTCCGAGTTCACGCATCGTCGTGGTCCTTTGGATTATTGTTTTCAGGGAAGGCCATTAATGGAATAAAAATTCATTAAGTTCAATAGATGGAATAAAAATTCATTTGCCATGATCGCAGTCAGCCCATCATTTCAGCTGATGCAGCTATATTCAGCACATGGCCAAAAGCCGCCAGTTAACAAAAGATAACGTAGCGCCGATTGTCAGACGATTCCAAAGCCCGATAGGATGGCCCCTGCTTCCTCCAGGCGCTCTAGATTGCAGGTTTCAAGGTCCTGGCAGAGAAGACGACCTAACAATAATAAATGGGAGAAAGGTCTATGAGTGAGCCTGTCATGGGTTGGGTTGTTTGCCGCCCACGCGCCGCACGCAGGGTTGCGTTGCTGGCCACAGCGCTCTCGCTGCTTGCTGGCAGCGCATTGTCGCTGCCGGTTCTGGCCGCCAGCGATACCCCCGCCGCCGCAGTCTTTGCGATTGAATCCCCCAAGGCCGCCAAAGGCTTGATGATCGACGTGGTTCACGCCGGTAAGCGCCTGGTGGCGGTCGGTGATCGTGGGCATATCCTTTATTCCGATGATCAGGGCAACACCTGGGCCCAAGCCAAAGTGCCCACCCGGCAACTGCTCACGGCGGTGTTTTTCGTTGATGACCAGCACGGATGGGCCGTCGGCCATGATGCGCAGATTCTTGCTAGTACCGATGGCGGCGCCACGTGGACCCAGCAATATCAAGACCTCAAACGCGAAGCGCCGTTGCTCGACGTGTGGTTCAACGACGCTAACCACGGTCTGGCCGTGGGCGCCTACGGTGCGCTCATCGAGACCACCGACGCCGGCAAAACCTGGAACGATGTCAGCGAGCGTCTCGACAACGAAGACCAGTACCACCTCAACGCCATCGCTCAGATCAAGGGCGCCGGCCTGTTTATAGTGGGTGAGCAGGGCAGCATGTTCCGCTCCAGCGACGACGGCCAGACCTGGGAAAAGCTCGAAGGCCCCTACGAGGGGTCGCTGTTTGGCGTGATCAGCACCGCACAGCCGCAGACTCTGCTGGCGTATGGTTTACGCGGCAACCTGTACCGCTCCACCGATTTTGGCAGCACCTGGGAACAGGTCCAATTGAATGCAGCACGCGGCGCATTGGAGTTTGGTCTGTCGGGCGCGACCTTGCTGGAGGACGGCTCCATCGTCGTCGTGGGTAACGGTGGCAGCGTGGTGGTCAGCCATGACGACGGCCAGACCTTCAGTGTGTTCAATCGCCCGGACCGTATTTCACTCTCGGCGGTCACGGCGGCAGGCAATGGCACTTTGATCCTCGCGGGGCAGGGTGGCGTGCGGGTTGCCACATCGGCTGGCGCAGAGCTCTCAAAATAATAAGAAGGCGGGGATTCAATGAGCAGTCATCACAACGATAAAGCGACCTTTCTTGAGCGCCTGATCTTCAACAATCGCCCGGCGGTGATCGTCATCTGCCTGCTGGTGAGTATCTTCCTGTTCTGGCAGGCGACCTTGATTCGCCCGTCCACCAGCTTTGAAAAGATGATCCCGCTCAAGCACCCCTTCATCGAAAAAATGATGGAGCACCGCAACGATTTGGCCAACCTGGGCAACACCGTGCGTATTTCGGTGGAGGCCAAGGACGGGGATATCTTTACCCAGGACTACATGGAGACCCTGCGCCAGATCCACGACGAGGTGTTCTACATCTCCGGGGTGGACCGCTCGGGTCTCAAGTCGCTGTGGAGCCCCAGCGTGCGCTGGACCGAAGTGACCGAAGAAGGGTTTGCGGGCGGTGAGGTTATCCCGCAGAGCTATAACGGTTCGCCGCAGAGCCTTGACCAGTTGCGCAATAACGTGCTCAAGTCCGGCCAGGTCGGGCGGCTGGTGGCCAATGACTTCAAGTCGAGCATCGTTGATATCCCGCTGTTGGAGTCCTACCCGGACCCGCAGGACCAGGGCAAGTTGCTGGCCCTGGACTACCGCAAGTTCTCCCATGAACTGGAAGACAAGATCCGCGACAAGTTCGAAACCCAGAACCCCAACGTCAAGATTCATATTGTCGGTTTTGCCAAAAAGGTCGGCGACCTGATCGATGGTTTGGTGATGGTGGTGCTGTTCTTCGGCGTTGCGTTCGTCATCACCCTGATTCTGCTGCTGTGGTTCACCAACTGCCTGCGCAGCACCATTGCGGTGTTGAGCACGACATTGGTGGCGGTGGTCTGGCAACTCGGGCTGATGCACTTCTTCGGTTTCGGGCTGGACCCGTATTCGATGCTGGTGCCGTTCCTGATCTTCGCCATCGGCATTTCCCATGGCGTGCAGAAGATCAACGGCATTGCCCTGCAATCCAGCGAGGCAGACAACGCCCTGACCGCCGCGCGGCGCACCTTCCGGCAACTGTTCCTGCCGGGGATGATCGCGATCCTCGCCGACGCAGTGGGCTTCATCACGTTGCTGATCATCGACATCGGCGTGATCCGCGAACTGGCTATCGGCGCGTCCATCGGCGTGGCGGTGATCGTGTTCACTAACCTGATCCTGCTGCCGGTCGCGATTTCCTACGTGGGCATCAGCAAGCGCGCCATCGCCAAGAGCAAGAAAGACGCGAACCGCGAACATAGCTTCTGGCGCCTGCTGTCCAAATTCGCCAGCCCGAAAGTCGCGCCGGTTTCGGTGTTCCTGGCCTTGATCGCCTTTGGTGGCGGCCTCTGGTACAGCCAGAACCTGAAGATCGGCGACCTGGACCAAGGCGCACCGGAACTGCGCCCGGATTCGCGCTACAACAAGGACAACAACTTCATCATCAGCAATTACTCCACCAGTTCCGACGTGCTGGTGGTGATGGTCAAGACCAAGGCCGAAGGCTGCTCACGCTATGAAGCCATGGCGCCCATCGACCAGTTGATGTGGAAGATGCAGAACACCGAGGGCGTGCAGTCGGCGATTTCGTTGGTGACCGTGTCCAAGCAAATGATCAAGGGCATGAACGAGGGCAACCTGAAATGGGAAACCCTGTCGCGCAACCCGGATGTGCTGAACAACTCCATCGCCCGTGCCGATGGCTTGTACAACAACAATTGCTCCCTGGCGCCAGTGCTGGTGTTCCTCAACGACCACAAGGCCGAAACCCTCGACCGCGCCGTGCATGCGGTGCAGGACTTTGCCAAGGAAAACAACAAGGACGGCCTGGAATTCATCCTCGCCGCCGGTAATGCCGGGATTGAAGCGGCCACCAACGAGGTGATCAAGGAGTCGGAATTAATCATTCTGATCCTGGTGTACCTGTGTGTGGCGACCATGTGCATGATCACCTTTCGCTCCTGGGCAGCGACCCTGTGCATCGTGTTGCCGCTGGTGCTGACCTCGGTACTGGGTAACGCGTTGATGGCGTTCATGGGCATTGGCGTCAAGGTCGCGACCTTGCCGGTGGTAGCCCTGGGTGTGGGCATAGGCGTGGACTACGGCATCTACATCTACAGCCGCCTGGAAAGCTTCCTGCGCGCCGGCCTGCCGTTGCAAGAGGCGTACTACCAAACGCTGAAATCTACCGGCAAAGCCGTGCTGTTCACCGGCCTGTGCCTGGCCATCGGCGTGTGCACCTGGGTCTTCTCGGCCATCAAGTTCCAGGCCGACATGGGCCTGATGCTGACCTTCATGCTGCTGTGGAACATGTTCGGCGCGCTGTGGCTGTTGCCGGCCCTGGCGCGGTTCCTGATCAAGCCTGAAAAGCTTGCGGGGCAGAAGGGCAATTCATTGTTCGCGCACTAAGCCTGGGTAGAAGAGAAAAAGCCGCACACTGTGCGGCTTTTTGTTGGGCGCCGGGTGGCTGGTTTTACAATTTCAAGAACAGCCTTTCATCCAGCGGCTTGGTGATACCGGCCTTGATGATCCGTTCCACCACCCCATTGCTGCCGGCCTCGGCAATAAGATCCTTTTGGGTCTTGGTGCGCTGGGCCGGTGTCTTCAGATGCGCTGCCGTATAGTCATCACGCGCCCAGCCTTTTTGCGGATAGTGGAAGTGGGCATACCACAGCGCATCGATTTTATTTTTCTTGCGAACCACGTATTCGGTGAAAACATCGCCACTTTTAGTCGGGATATCCCGCCGTACCAGGTTGATATCGACAAAACCGTGGCGCCACAGGTAATCGACGTTTTCCGCTGTCGGCGTCTGTACCAGATAGCCATCGGCGGTATGCTGCCGGGCCTTTTGCAGGATTTCATCCGCCGTTGCTCGCCAGCGCGCCACCCATTCGGCGGTTTCCGGTTTGGCGCCGTGAGCGGCTTGCGCCTGTTGCGCCTTCTCGATGAGCTGGTTGGCCTGGGCTTCCAGCATGTCGTTCCAGTCTCGAGGGCTGACGGTGTCTCGCCGCAGCGGGTCCTCAAGCTTCTTTTTCTGAAAGAGGATGGTCTGTTCTATCTTCGTCACGCCGTCGATCAAATGTTGCGCTTCGCTCTTATAAGTCGCCCAGGACTTGGGCGGAGAAACAGGACGTGGCGCGGTGGGCTGCCCACGGACAATCTTCACCCAGCCGCGTTCTCCAGGGTGTTCACTATAACTGGCAATCGGCTGCCCGCTCTGTGGGTCGACCACGTCGATAATGTTAACGGCCTGGCCGGGTACGGGAGGGCGCAGCGTACCGATCAGACTTTCTTTGTGTTCGGTCTTGAACACACGCTTGTTCTGCGGTTTGGCCTGCTGGTCCTTGCGCACAGGGGCTGGCGCAATAAGCTGTTGTTCTTCTTTGACGACCTGGACAAGTTCGGTTTCCGCATCGTCGATGAACCGCTTGAGCGTTTCGGTAAACAGTTGGTGATAATCGCGGCGAAAGTGTCCCGGATGCTCCTCCTGCAGGGTGACGCTGTCACTCAATACTTGCTTGTATTTGTCGATGATGGTGGTCAGCGTGGCTTTGCGCTCGCTTGCGCTGTAACCCTCGTATTGGCGCAGGTCACTGAAGGCCACGTATTCAGCTTTAAGGTCGACGTTCAAGAACCGCTTCATCTGAAACTGCTCAGCGATGTCGGGGGACAGCGCGCTCGATTCGGTGGCCAGCCGTTTGAGCAGCACCAACTGGTTCATCTTTGCCATAAATACCCCCGTGGCGGGGGATCGGCTGTAGCGTGTCTTCAGGTACTCCTCGGCGCGCTTGCTGGCGAAGGGGGAGTCGTTTTTCCATTGGTCAAACACTGACTTGATGGCGTCGCTGGACTCAAGCAGCTTATCCGTTGCGTGGTAAGCCATTTCGAACACACTGGTCAGTTCATCGTAGGCCTCCTCGGAACCTGAGTGGGCAGTACTTTCCAGTTCTGCCACCGAGGCGCCACTGACACCGTATTGCAGGGCATCGGTAACCAGTTTCACGTAAAAGTCCTCTACCCCAATCAGGGCGTGCAGCGTGTACTGGTATTCCAGTGAACGGTTCTCTTTGAACGTCGACAGATCGTCGACGCCGCCTATTTTCCTTGGGGTTATGGTTGCAATGGTTTCTTCGCTGGCTGCCCGAAGTGCCAGGGTCAGCGGCTTGAGGGCTTGAAGTTGTTGATCCAGGCGGCTCTTGAGTGCCAGGGTGGCGTGTCGATGTTGCGCGTAGGCAGCGGCGAACCGATTTGCCGACGCATCATCGGTGACAAGGTTGCGTAGGGTTTTGAGTTTCTTTCGGGCGTTCTGATATTCGATGAAGCTGTCCTTGATCGTTCCAGTTGCAGCGTCATGTTTTGCCGAAACCTTCATTTGTTCCAGCATGCTGCGTTGGTAGTTTTTCTGTGCTTGCTCCTGGGCGCGCCGGCTTTTTCCCAGCGTTTCTTGCAGGCTTGTGTTTTTGGGCATACCGCCCCGTAGCTTGGGTGCCAGGTCGAAATACCAGTTGCCCTGGGTATCGCGTGCGATTGCGGGCGAGATACGTGCCTTGTTGTGTTCGTCGATTACGTAGGGGCCATCCAAGTCGGTCGCGACGCGAAACCAGTGATTGTCGATGCTGACGTACCAGCGGTTATCCACCTGATACAGGCCCTTCCTGAGTCCTTCGGCTATCGGGTTTCCGGGAGCTGCCGGTGCTGGCACTTTGAATGAGTCGATGTGTGCACGCAGCTCGGGGGTGAGTCCGCGTGGGCTCGACAGCCTGATATCGATGGCCGTACCGACGCCCAAACCGGTGGTGACCGGCGCGCTCGGGTCCTGGTGAATGATGGGCGCAGGTCGCATGGGGTCATTGCTTTGGCGGGGGCGAGGCGCAGGGGTGCCGGCCTCTGGCTCGAACGGCTCGAAGGTACGCGCAGGCGTGGACTCGGCAACGGGAGCATGGGTCAGGGTCATGCCCAGGTTGACCAACAGATCGACCATTGCCCCGGCCGGGTCCGGATCGTTCGCGGTGGACAGGCGCTTGATGTCGTTTTCGGCGTTCGCCAGTTGCAGCAACCAACCGGCCATGGCGCCTGGCCCGCGCATCAGCGGCAGCAGTGTGTTGAACAACAGCCAGCCGAGCTCCTTGTAGGAGGCCCAACGGCTTTCGGCGTCGGAGGTGGATTGGCCTTCTGCAAGGGTGACCAGGCTGTTGGCGTTGGAGTGGAACCAGTGTTTTGCCAGGTCGCCGTTGAGCAGGTCCTGGCGTAGCGTGGCGGCGGCCGTATAACCGTCACCCGCCAGGGTGGTTGGCTTGGGCGTGGCGGGCGGGTCAAACTCATTGAAAACGGTAAAGCGAGCAATATTGGGCGTGTGAAAACCGCCATTGCCATATACCGCGCGCACCTTGTCGTCCGGCAACCAGGCCAACACGCTGTCTTGCAGTGCACCGGGCTTGCGGATCGCCTCCAACAGCGCGTCCCGGCTGGCGAACTCCAGCAGCGCCGGTTTCAGTTGGGGTCGATAGAGAATGTGTGGGCCGCTACTGCTGGCCAGGGGTTCGATGATGAACATGTTGGCGGCCACATCCGGCGTCGCCCCTGGCTTGCGTACGAACGCCAGTGGCCGCACGGTGATCTCTTGTCCGTCCACCTGCTTGCTGCCCGGGCCAGGTTGAATGATCGCTTCGATCAACGCGTAGCCCTGAGCAGTAATGCCAGCCTCGCCTTTGAGCTTGAGTTCCAGTGCCTGCATCGCGAGCTGCAGGGGCACCTGTTCGACGAACCGTGTTAGCCGGTCACGAGCCGCTGGGCTGTCATCCAGCAACTCACGCTTGAGTAACTGTGGGTACTGGCCGCCGATGTCCACTGTGTCGATCAGGCCTTTGAGCATTTTTGGCAGGCTTGCATCGTTGACCCGTTGCCCGCGCACATAGACTTCCATCTCGCCCTTGGGCAGGCCCGCGAGGTTTTCCAGGGCCATGTCCACCAGGCTCATCTTCTCCCGTTCCAGGTAGCCGCTGCCCATATTGCCCACCGGCACCTTGAACACCACCTCCACATCCTGCGCCGTGTAGCCCTTGCCGGTTAAATGCTGGTCGAGCTGTTGCTGGGCGTAGGTGCGGATATCAGGAATGCCGTCGAGGAAGGTGCGGCCATTGTTGCGGCGCACACTGCTGGCCAGGGCCAAGGCGTGCTGTCGATAGGTGTCGCGTTCTGCCGGGCTTGACTGGTCGAACCACTTGGGCAACTTTTCACGCAGGCGTTCCAGCGTTTGGGGTTCGGGCGCATAGGCCCCCACGAACCAGGGGCTTGGGTCACTGGCCCGGGAAAAAGCCTGCTCCAGCGCCTCAAGCGAGCCCGAGGTGGGAATATCAATGGACGCAATGTTCTCCACCATGGCGTTGAGGATGACCGCCGCCTGGGTATCGAAAATGTTGTCCGTAGGCTCCTGGCGTTTCCAGTTCAGCGCATCAAAGACAAAGGCCTTGCCAAGGTTTTTGCCCCAGGCCTCGCCGAACGCCTGCATGGAGTCATAGGGTGTCACCACGCCGGCGGCAGTGGCGTGCAGTACTTGCGTGCGGCCATCGACTTGGCGAGTGATCAACAGGTCTGGAGTAAGCAGCGACGAGCTGCCGCCAGCGTGGCTCACAGCGGAGTCGAGGATGAACACCTGGGCTGGCGCATCGCCCTTTGCCGCTTGGCGTTGAGCGCGATCGGGGTAGGTCACGATCTGGTCAAGGGTCTCGCGCTGCTGAGCGTTCAACCCAGGCTGTTTCAAGGCGGCGGTTCTCAGGGTGTCTTTCAGTGTGTCGCTGAGCCAGCGCCAGCGATTGGCGTCGGGAGAGTGGGCGTCCAAGGGTTTGCTCGCAAAGTGCTTGAGCATGGCCTGTTCGAACGCTTTCTTGAGCGGTGCGCGCAGGCTGCGGATGGCCAGTTCGATGGCTTGCATATCAATGCCGGGCTTCAAGGCATTCGGCGCCGGCGCCGGCTTGAGGGTATGCCCGGTGGTCTGATCTATGAGCGTGCAGGGGAGTGAATGTTTGTCGGTAAAGTCGAGGTCGTCGTGGCTGGTCAGTTGCCTCAACGCAACGTCCAGCAAGGGGGTCAGGCGGTACTGTGGCGGGTTGCTTGAAAGGGGTTCGGCCACTGCGGTTTCGGCAGGGTTGAACACCAACGTGGGGTACAGGCTTTTGATCGCATCGTTAAGCAGGTCCGACACCACCGAACGTAGCGTGGGGCGGCTATCGAACTGCTGGGCGACCGAACTGGCGGTGATCTGCGGCGGGCTGGCGGTGGCTGCGCCAGGAGTGGTCAGCGGGGTGCGTAGAGGGGCGGATGCGCGTCGGGGTCGGCTCAGCGGTTGGTCAGGCCCCGCATTCGCCAGGGCATGGTCGGTGTCGGCCGGCTGGCGGGCAGCCGGGGTGGGCAATGAAAGGGGCAGGTTTTGGTCAAAAAAACGCTGGGGGTAGTTTCCCTGGATCATCGTGTAGCTTCCTTGTCGTTGCAATCATGCTCGTCACATAGGTGACCCTGCTCGCATCGTGTGAGCAGGCGAATGGAAACTACCGGGCCCGGCTTTTACGCGACATCAACAATAGGTAATCAGCCGTTTCCGTTGGCGCTCCATGACCGCAAGCAGTTGATTTTGCCTGGGTGGGAGTAGGGCGGGGCATGTATGGCGGCATGTAAACGTGGCGCCCGTCACGCGAGGATTTACGCCGCTGCAACCATTTGACCTATCATGGGGTCTTTCCTCTGAACGATTGATGTTATGACTGCCGAATCCGCCCCTCTGCGCCCCCAGCTTGAAACCAGCGACATGCTTGAAATCGACGGCCTGCATGCCTTTGATTTCGAGTTGACTGAACAAAAGCTAGTGATTACCGCCATGGATGGTCGGGACGAAAAACGCTGGAGCTTCACCACGGCGCAGGTGGACGCCGCCGCATTTGACGAGACGCTGCAAAGCTGGACCCTTACCGGTGAGTCGGGCGAGCACCGCTTGATTTGCATGAACGCCTTCACCGGCAACAATAACGATGAGGACGAAGCGGATGATGATGCGTAAATTCTGGCCCCTGCTGATGGCAGGCAGTGTCGGTGCGATGTCGGTGCAGGCCGCACCCAGCGATGTGCATGAACTGCTGGTCGGCAGCTATACCGCCGGTAGCAGCGAGGGTATTTACCGCCTGCAGTTCGACAGCCGCACCGGGCAGTTCAGCGGCAAGCCCATGCTGGCGGCGAAAACCGCCAACCCGTCCTGGCTGACGATTTCCAAAGACCAGAAGCAGTTGTTTGTGGTCAATGAAAACGGCCCCGGCCAGGAAGACCCGGTGGGGCGTGTCAGCAGCTACAACATCGACCCCCAGAACCACCAGTTGACCCTGATCAACCAAGTGCAGAGCCTGGGCAATGAGCCGACCCATTCCAGTGTGGCCGCCGATGGGCGCTACCTGTTCGTCGCCAACTATTCGGTGGTGGAAGACCCGGGTGGCAGCCTCGCGATCCTGCCGGTGGATGCCAGCGGCAAGCTGTCGGCACCGGTGCAGTTGAGCGGGCACCCGGCCAGCCGGGTAAACCCTGAGCGCCAGGCGTCCAACCATGTGCATTCGGTGGTGTCGTCGCCGGACGGCAAGTATGTATTCGTGCAGGACCTGGGGGCGGACAAGGTGTTTGCCTACCGCTATGACCCCAAGGCCAATCATGAGCTGCCACTGACGGCGGCCAACCCGGCGTCGGTGCAGTTGCCTCCGGGCAGCGGCCCGCGTCACTTGCTGTTCAGCGCGGACGGCAAGCACGCCTGGCTGACCACTGAAATGAGCGCCCAGGTGGCCGTGTTCGATTACAGCGACGGCCAGCTTAAGCAAACCCAGTTGGTGGACTATGCGGCGGGCCAACCGGTGTCCGACAAAGCCGGTGCGGCGTTGCATGCTTCAAGTGACGGCAAATTCCTGTACGTGAGCAACCGTGGGACGGCCAATCAGATGCTGGTGTTCAGCGTCGACCCGGCCACCGCGCACCTCAAGGAGATTCAACGCCGCTCCGTCGAAGGCGACCATCCGCGTGAGTTCAGCCTCGACCCGAGCGGCAAGTTCCTGCTGATCGCCAACCAGAAAAGCAATGAAATTGTCGTCGTCGAGCGAGACCCCAAGACCGGCCTGCTGGGTAAAACCGTGCAGAAATTGCCGATTGATGCCCCCAGTGACCTCAAGTTCCTGGTGCGTCAATAAGCCACAGGCCCCGCACTGCGGGGCCTGAGCCTTTGTATTAATCGCAGTGATAACGGCTACTGTTTCAAAGCATTTCTAAGGTTCAACCCTCGGGCGTAAGTTGGGTTCCAAGGTCTTCCCAGGCCACCCAACCAAACGCACACAAGGGTTACCGCCATGAATTTCAATCTCTTCTCGATCATTGCTGCTTCTGCTGTTTCCGCCACTGTGGCACTGCCTGCTGCCGCCAGCGTGGAAGTCACCGGCAAAAAATCCAATGTGACTGCCTATACCCAGAAATACCTGCAACAGAGTGCCAATTTCTATGCGGCGCTGGATCACAAGACCCAGCATTGAGGCGCCATTGAGCCAAGGTCAACTGTGGGAGCTGGCTTGCCTGCGATGACGGCCTGACAGCCGACCAATATCTACCTGACACCCCAACGATCCAACTGTGGGAGCGGGCTTGCTCGCGAAGGCGGCCTGGCAGTCAACACAGTTGGACCGTGTACATATCCATTGCTGCGGTAACGGCTACTTAGGGTTCCGCCTGACGGCGGGTCACTTTCGAAAAGCGCGAAAGTAACCAAAGCGCTCTTGCCCCACCACTCGGCACCTCGCTTGGGCTCGGTGTGCCCGTAATCCGCCAGTGATT
>NZ_NKRF01000068.1:0-40284 GCF_003408955.1 Pseudomonas sp. GL93 | reverse complement strand
TAGGAGCGAGCTTGCTCGCGAAAAACCTCAACGATAACGCGTGTTTTCTGGATAAACGCGGCGCCTGCGAGTTTTTCGCGAGCAAGCTCGCTCCTACAGGATGGCATTGGGGCAAGCCCCCTTACTCGGCGTATGCCCACGTCATTCGAAACGACGCCCCGCCCCACTCCGAATCCTGCACTTCTACCTGCCCGCCATGCCACTGGCTGACACGCTTGACCAGCGCCAGGCCCAGGCCAAATCCGCCTGTGCGGCGGTCGCGGCTGGCGTCAAGGCGCAGGAAGGGTTCGAATATCTTGGTACGGCCCTCCAGCGGCACCCCCGGCCCATCGTCGTTGACCCGCACTTCGTAACCGCTGCCAAACTTGACCAGCGACACTTCCACACGGCGGTCGGCATAACGAATCGCGTTGCGCAGCAGGTTGATCACGGCACGCGCCATAAAGCGGGGCTCGATCTGGATAACGTCGACGTCACAGGTACGCAACGACAACTGCACCCCTTCCGCCTCGGCCTCCAGGGCCACACTGCCGATCACGCTGTCGAGCCAACTGTGGGCCTCGATACGCTCGCGGGTGACCTGGGTAGCGCCCGGTTCAAGACTGGCATAGGTCAACAGTTCGGAGACCATTTCTTCCAGTTCACCAAGGTCGGCGTACATGTCGTTGATCAACGCTCGGCTTTGCCGTGGGTCGCTTTGCTGCCTGAGCTGGTCCAGCTCGAATGACAGCCGCGCAATCGGCGTGCGCAATTCGTGGGAGACCGCGTTGGTGAGTTCGCGCTGGTTGGCGATCAAACCTTCGATGCGCTCGGCCATCTGGTTGAAGTGCCCGGCCAGTGAACGCACGGTGGAGCGGCTCGGCAGCAAGATGCGCGAGCCCAGGTCGTTGTCACCGAAACGTTGCGCCGCCAGGCGGATGTGCTCCAGGTCGCGCCAGTGTGGACGCACCCAGAAATACAGGACGATGGCCAGGCTCACGCCCAGAAAGCCGTAGGCCCACAGGTATAACCACTTGGGTTCTTCCGGCAATTTGATTTCGAGTAATTGGGGGCCGTCGTCGATAGGCGCGAGAAACTTCATGAAGTCTTCGCGCACCACCACCTGGCCAGCCGCCAGGAGTTTCTGCTCGCGCTCGCTCAACTGCTGGTTGTCGCGTTGCACCAGTTTGAGCCGCAAGCCGTAATGCGGTTGCAGTTCGTCCAGGCGTGCCTGGCGCGCCTCTGCCTGCACGGGGCGCAGCTGTTCCACCAGGGCCCACGCCGGGCCACGCAGGGCTTCACGGTTATAGGTCTCGTTGGACTCGGGCATGTAAGCGTCCAGGCCGAAGTTGACCAGCCAGATCGACCCGGCCAGGCCGAGCGCGAGAATCAAATAGAGGCGCAGATACAAGCGCAGCATCTACACCTCCCACGCGAACGGATTGAACAGGTAGCCCTTGCCCCAGATGGTCTTGATGCACACCGGCTCGCGGGGGTTGTCATTGAGCTTGCCGCGCAGTTTGCTGATGTACACGTCTACGCTGCGGTTCAGCCCATCAAAAGCAATGCCGCGCATGCGGTTGAGGATGTCGTCGCGAGAGAGAATCTTGCCCGCGCTGCTGGCCAGCAACCACAGCAACTCGAATTCCATCGTGGTGAGGTCAATGGTCTCGCCGCCCAGGCGGACCACCCGGCAACTGCGATCAATCGACAAGCGGCCAAATTCCAGGGCGCCGCGCACGGTGGGCTCGGGCACCTGGCGGCGCTGCAGCGCACGCAGGCGCGCCAGCAACACCGGCGGTTTGATCGGCTTGATCACATAATCGTCAGCACCGGACTCTAGGCCAAGGATATGGTCCAGGTCATCTTCCTTGGCGGTGAGGATCACGATGGGCGTGTCCGACACGTTGCGAATCTCGCGGCAGACATGCAGCCCGCTCTGACCCGGCAGCATCAGATCGAGCACGACGATCTTCGGCTTGAAATCCAGGAACGCCGCCAGGGCTTCATCACCCCGGTACACCACCCGTACCTCGAAACCATGCTGCGACAGAAAATGCGAGACCAGCCCTGCCAGCTTTTCATCGTCCTCAACGAGCAGGACCTTGCCCAGACCCAGGTTTTCCATAAGTTCTCAGTGTGGATGCGCGGATTGAAATAGGGCCATTATAGGTGGCAAGCTGGCCGACAGAAGCAGCTGGCCAGTACCCAGCGAAGAAGCTTCATGCTTTTAAGAGTTTTTAACAAATAGCCTGCACTTTTTAACGCCATTGACAGGGAGTTCTATGCGCAAGGATTACCTGGCGTTCTTCATTTCGCTGTTCCTTTCACGGCTGGCCGACCAGGTTTTGCTGTTTATCGTGCCACTGATCGTGTTCCAGACCACTCAAAGCGTGTCGTGGGCGGGGTTGGCGTTTTTTGTCGAGTCACTGCCGCGCTACCTGGCGTTTCCGGTGTGCGGCGCGCTGTGCGACAGGTTTTCCCCGGTGCGTATCCTGCATATCAGCCAGGTGTATCGGGCCGTGGCCTGCGTGGTGGCGATGGCGTTGTATGGGCTGTTCGACGGCATCCATTGGCTGGTGATGCTGTCCGCGTTGTGCGGCGTGTTGACCACCCAGGGCATCATGGCGCGGGAAGTGGTGATGCCGCATATCTTCGGGCAGTACACCTACGCCAAGACCTTGTCCTATTCGCAGATCGCCGACCAGAGCGGGCTGGTGCTCGGGCCGTTGGTGGCGGCGCTGGTGCTGGAAGTCTGGGCGTGGCCATGGGTGGTACTAGGCGTCGCAGCGCTGTTTGTGCTGGCAGACCTGGCGATGCTGACCTGGCAGCGCAACACCACGGTGGACCTGCACATCCATGAACAACAGCCGGGTATCTGGCTGCAACCCCTGCGCACTGCCTTCGCCCACATCCTCAGCCGGGTAGAGTTGAAGCGCATCATCGTCCTGGCGGTCGGTGTGAACCTGATGGTCGGCGTGACGCTGGCCACCTCGGCCGCCATGGTCACCGGCCACTATGCAGCGGGCAAAGACGCCTATGCCCTGCTGCAAGCCGCCGGGGCGCTAGTGACAATCGCGATTCTGTTCTACCTGGCGCATTCATCACTGAAGCTGAAGGTACTGGGCGGGCTGTCGTATTCGATGATCACCGTCGGCGCGCTGATCACAGCGCTCAGCCCCGGCGTGTGGGCCTACGCGGTGGGGTTCCTGCTGCTGACCGGCTTCGACAAGATGTTCAACGTGTACCTGCGCAGCACCCGCCAACGGGTAATCCCGGTGCAGGACTTCGGCAAGACAGTTGGCGTGATGACCTTGCTCAACAACCTCGCCCAGCCCTTGGCGGGCTTGATGATTGCCGTGCTGGCAGCGCCTTTGGGCACGCCAACGGTGATCCTGCTGCTGGCGGGGATCACCGCCCTGATCGGTGTGGCCGTGGCCTCAGGCTGGCACGCCACTGTGAAAGCGGAACTCGACGTCGGGTGATTCGATCAGGTCCTGCTCGGTGGCCCGCACCCGCTCGATCACCTGGGCGATGTCCTTGGCGTCGCCGTACTGGTAAGCCAGCTTCAAGTAACCCTGGAAGTGCCGCGCCTCGCTTTTGAGCAAGCCGAAGTAGAACTTGCCGAGTTCTTCGTCCAAATGCGGCACCAGCGCTTCGAAACGCTCGCAACTGCGCGCTTCGATAAAGGCGCCCACCACCAGTGTATCTACCAGCTTGACCGGCTCATGGCTGCGCACCACCTTGCGTAAACCCGAGGCATAACGCCCGGCGTGCAGTTGACGCAGCTCGACCTTGCGCTTTTTCATCAGGCGCATGACCTGCTCGTGGTGCACCAGCTCTTCGCGGGCCAGGCGCGACATCATGTTGATCAGGTCAACGTGGCCGTAGTACTTGGCCATCAGGCTCAAGGCGGTGCTGGCGGCTTTGAATTCGCAGTTCTTGTGGTCGATCAGCAGGGTTTCCTGATCGGCCAACGCGGCCTGGACCCAGGCATCGGGGGTGCGGCAGCCGAGGAATTCATGGATTTCGGGCAGGTTCATCGGGCTCACGGGCAAAGGATCACAAAAGGGCGCCGATTATACCGACCCCGCCGCAGACCACCACCCACCGGCCTTGATGTGTATCAACATGACGCCTGCGTAGCAGCAACTATAGTTATCCAACGCCCGCCCTTTTGGAGATCCCGACCATGCAAGCCATCCGCAGCATCCTGGTGGTCATCGAGCCCGAGCATTCGGAAAGCCTGGCCCTCAAACGTGCCAAGCTGATTGCCAAAGTGACCGACGCGCACCTGCACTTGCTGGTCTGTGACAAGAAGCACGAGCATTCGGCGCTGCTGAGCCTGCTCAAGGAAGGCTTGAAAGAAGACGGCTACAGCGTCACCACCGAGCAGGCCTGGAACGACAGCCTGCATGAAACCATCATCGATGTGCAGCAAGCCGAAGGCTGTGGCCTGGTGATCAAACAGCACTTCCCCGACAACCCCCTGAAAAAAGCCCTGCTGACCCCGGCGGACTGGAAGTTGCTGCGCTATTGCCCAACACCGGTGTTGCTGGTCAAGACTGCCACCCCCTGGGCAGGCGGCGTGATCCTGGCGGCCATCGACGTGGGCAACGCCGACGGCGAACACCGCTCGCTGCACAATTCGATCATCGACCATGGCTTTGATATCGCCAGCCTCGCCAAGGCGCAGCTGCATGTGATCAGCGCTCACCCCTCGCCCATGCTGTCGGCGGCAGACCCGACCTTTCAGCTCAAGGAAACCATCGAGGCGCGCTACCGCGAGCAATGCAAGGCCTTCCAGGCCGAGTTCGACGTGGACGACAGGCACCTGCATATCGAGGAAGGCCCGGCCGATGTGCTGATCCCACATATTGCCCATCGGTTGCAGGCGGCGGTGACCATTATCGGCACGGTGGCGCGCACGGGGATTTCCGGGGCGTTGATCGGCAATACCGCAGAAGTGGTGCTGGATGCGGTGCAAAGCGATGTACTGGTGCTCAAGCCGCAGACGCTCATGGACCATCTGGAAGAGCTGGCGACCAAGCCCTGACACTGAAGATCAAATGTAGGAGCGAGCTTGCTCGCGAAAAACGTCAACGATAACGCGCGCTTCCTGAATAAACCCGGCGCCTTCAAGTTTTTCGCGAGCAAGCTCGCTCCTACATTGACCTCGCCAGTCAGTTAACCCAGCGCATCTTTCAAGAACCCCGGCGCGATATAGCGCTGGTAATGCGCCTCGGACAAGATAAAGAACTCGCGATCAATGGCATCGCGCAGTTCAGGCAGCGCCCAGTCGCGAAACTCCGGCAACAGCACCATGCCATAGGCCTCCAGGTTATTGATCACCCGGGCCCCACGGGCGATCAACTGGTAGGCCCAGCAATACTCGGACTGGTGTGGCACAAAGCGAATCTTGCGTTGCTCCAACTGCCCGCGCAGGGTCTTGGGGTCGAAAACCTCCACTTTGCCGGCCATGACCTGCACCAACAGCTGCTCAAGCCTGAGCCAGACCGCGCGTTTTTCTTCTTCGTTATAGCCATTCCACTGGATCACTTCATGGTGGAAGCGCTTGCATCCACGGCACACGAGATCGCCGTAGACCGTGGAACACAGGCCGACGCAGGGGGTCTTGATGGTTTGGTTGGGCATGGGCAGCAACACGCAAATCAGCGAAACAGTGCGCCATGTTAGCCCTTTGTCTAAGGTTGATCACCCAGCAAACTTGAGCAGGCAACTTACCTTTAGTTTTTTTTTGCCGTAGAATCACCCGGCCTTGTAAGGCGCCAATAATCCGCTGGAAGCTGTTTTCAAAGCGTCACGAGCACAGTCGTTCCTTCAGAACGGTGTTGGCGCAGGTTCGACCCGGTAGGTCAGAGCCCGCGCCAACCCTCATCAGCTCCGTTCTGCAGGCGTAAAACTTTGAAAGCAGCTTCTGTAAGGAATGCCGGCAGCGCTGGCTTTGCGGCCCAAAAAGCCCCCGAGCGCATGCGTGCCGTTCATTTCTGGATGAGCGTCCCGTGGGACCACTGATGAGGGTAATAACTGTGCTTGAAGCCTACCGCAAACATATCGAAGAGCGTGCAGCACTGGGTATCGTTCCCCAGCCGCTTAACGCCGAACAAACCGCAGGCCTGGTCGAGCTGCTGAAAAATCCTCCGGCTGGCGAAGAAGAATTCCTCGTTGACCTGATCACCAACCGCATTCCACCAGGCGTTGACGAAGCCGCTTACGTCAAGGCCGGTTTCCTGTCTGCCCTGGCCAAGGGCGAAGCCACTTCCCCCCTGATCGACAAGAAACGCGCTGTTGAACTGCTCGGCACCATGCAGGGCGGCTACAACATCGTGACGTTGGTCGAGCTGCTGGACGACGCCGAACTGGCGCCCGTCGCGGCCGCCCAACTCAAGCACACCCTGCTGATGTTCGATGCGTTCCACGACGTCGCCGAAAAAGCCCGCAACGGCAACGAGCACGCCAAAGGCGTGATCCAGTCCTGGGCTGACGGCGAGTGGTTCCGTAACCGCCCTACCCTGGCCGACAAGATCAGCCTGCGCGTGTTCAAGGTTACCGGCGAAACCAACACCGACGACCTGTCGCCTGCGCCTGACGCCTGGTCCCGCCCTGACATCCCGCTGCACGCCCTGGCCATGCTGAAAATGGCGCGTGAAGGCATCGTGCCGGACGAGCAAGGCAAGACCGGCCCGATGAAGCAGATCGAAGAGATGCGCGGCCAAGGCTTCCCGATCGCCTACGTCGGTGACGTGGTCGGTACCGGTTCGTCGCGTAAGTCGGCCACCAACTCGGTACTGTGGTTCTTCGGTGACGACGTGCCTTACGTGCCGAACAAGCGTGCCGGCGGTTTCTGCTTCGGCAGCAAGATCGCTCCGATCTTCTACAACACCATGGAAGATGCTGGCGCACTGCCAATCGAATTCGACGTCACCAACATGAACATGGGCGACGTGATCGACCTGTACCCGCATGCTGGCAAAGTCTGCAAGCACGGCACCGACGAAGTCCTGACCACCTTCGAAATGAAGACCCCGGTGCTGTTGGACGAAGTCCGTGCTGGCGGCCGTATCCCGCTGATCATCGGCCGTGGCCTGACCGACAAGGCACGCGCTGAGCTGGGCCTGGGCCCGACCGACCTGTTCAAGCTGCCTGAAGCGCCTGTCGACACTGGCAAAGGCTTCACCCTGGCACAGAAAATGGTCGGCAAGGCTTGCGGCCTGCCAGAAGGCAAAGGCGTTCGTCCTGGCACTTACTGCGAGCCGAAGATGACCACCGTGGGGTCACAGGACACCACCGGCCCAATGACCCGTGACGAACTCAAAGACCTGGCGTGCCTGGGCTTCTCGACCGATCTGGTGATGCAGTCCTTCTGCCACACCGCGGCTTACCCAAAGCCGATCGACGTGACCACCCACCACACCCTGCCTGACTTCATCATGACCCGTGGCGGTGTGTCGCTGCGTCCAGGCGACGGCATCATCCACAGCTGGCTGAACCGCATGCTGCTGCCGGACACCGTCGGTACCGGTGGTGACTCCCACACCCGTTTCCCGATGGGCATCTCGTTCCCGGCCGGTTCTGGCCTGGTCGCGTTTGCTGCCGCCACCGGCGTCATGCCGCTGGACATGCCGGAATCGATCCTGGTGCGCTTCAAAGGCAAGATGAAACCTGGCATCACCCTGCGTGACCTGGTTCATGCCATTCCTTACTACGCGATCCAGGCTGGCCTGCTGACCGTAGAGAAGAAAGGCAAGAAGAACGCCTTCTCTGGCCGCATCCTGGAAATCGAAGGCCTGAACGACCTGACGCTGGAACAGGCTTTCGAGCTGTCCGACGCCTCCGCTGAACGTTCGGCTGCCGGTTGCACCATCAAGCTGTCCAAAGAGTCCGTTACCGAGTACCTGAACTCCAACATCACCCTGCTGCGCTGGATGATCGGCGAAGGCTACGGCGATGCACGCACCCTGGAACGTCGCGCCCAAGCGATGGAAGCCTGGGTTGCCAACCCGGAGCTGATGGAAGCCGATGCCGACGCCGAATACGCCGAAATCATCGAAATCGATCTGTCGGAAATCAACGAGCCGATCCTCTGCGCGCCAAACGACCCGGACGACGCCCGTCTGCTGTCCAGTGTCGCTGGCGAGAAGATCGACGAAGTGTTCATCGGTTCGTGCATGACCAACATCGGTCACTTCCGCGCTGCCGGTAAGCTGCTGGAGCAGGTCAAGGGCCAGTTGCCGACTCGTCTGTGGCTGTCGCCGCCGACCAAGATGGACGCTCACCAGCTGACCGAAGAAGGCTACTACGGCATCTACGGCAAGGCTGGCGCACGTATGGAAATGCCAGGCTGCTCGCTGTGCATGGGTAACCAGGCACGCGTTGAGCCGAACTCCACCGTGGTGTCGACCTCGACCCGTAACTTCCCGAACCGCCTGGGTGATGGTGCCAACGTCTACCTGGCGTCGGCTGAGCTGGCGGCCGTGGCCTCGACCCTGGGTCGCCTGCCGACCGTCGAAGAGTACATGGGCTACGCGGCGAAACTGGACACCATGGCCAGTGACGTCTACCGCTACCTGAACTTCGACCAGATCGCTGAGTTCCGCAAGATCGCAGCAAGCGCCAACATCCCGGTGATTCAAGCTTAACGGTGTGTTGATGTGAAGAACGCCGCGTATCGCAAGGTACGCGGCGTTTTTTTACGCCTGGAATTAACCTTTACTGCCAACACAAAACAAATGTGGGAGCTGGCTTGCCTGCGATAGCGGTGTATCAATCAACTCTCTAGTGACTGATACACCGCTATCGCAGGCAAGCCAGCTCCCACCTATTTATATCTGGACAGTCAGATAGACCGCATCAGGGCTCAAGCAAGCAGCGAATACACCAATGCCGTAATGGCAACCAAGCCAACTGCAGTCACAAACACATTCGACGCCTGACCACGGTACTTGGCCATGGCCGGCACCTTGCGGATCGCGTACATCGGCATCAGGAACAGGATCGACGCAATCACCGGCCCGCCCAGGGTCTCGATCATGCCGAGGATGCTCGGGTTGAGCGTGGCGACGATCCAGCACACCACCAACATGAAGGCTGCGGTCATGCGGTCCAGGGTCTTGGGCGCCGGACGGCGGCCCGTCTTGACCACCAGGCCCTTGAGGCCCTCGCTGGCGCCGATGTAGTGGCCCAGGAACGACTTGGCAATCGCCACGAACGCAATCAACGGCGCGGCAAAGGCAATCGTCGGGTTATCGAAGTGGTTGGCCAGGTACGACAGGATCGACAGGTTTTGCGCTTTCGCTTCCGCCAACTGCGCGGGCGACAGGGTCAGCACGCAACTGAACACGAAGAACAGTACCATCGCCACCATCAGCAGGTGCGCACGGGACAGGATCTGCGAACTGCGCTCCTCGGCGTGGGCGCCGTATTGGCGCTTCTGGTCCACCGCAAAGGCCGAGATGATCGGCGAGTGGTTGAACGAGAACACCATCACCGGAATCGCCAGCCACAGCGTGTTGAGCAACGCCGACGGTGCCGGCACTTCACTGGCGGTGCTGAGAATGCCGCCATTCCAGTGCGGTACCAGGTACACGGCGAGGAACAGCAAGGCCACGATAAACGGATACACCATCAGGCTCATGGCCTTGACGATCACCTGTTCACCGCAGCGCACCACGGCAAGCAGGCCGAGAATCAATACAAACGCCAGGATCGCCCGAGGCGGCGGCAGGATGTGCAGTTGGTGCTCCATGAAGCTGCTGACGGTATTGGTCAGCGCCACGCTGTAGATCAGCAGGATCGGGAAGATCGCAAAGAAGTACAGCAAGGTGATCAGTGCACCGGCCTTGATACCGAAATGCTCTTCAACCACGTCGGTGATGTCGGAACCTTCGCGGCCGGACAGCACGAAACGGGTCAGCCCGCGGTGGGCAAAGAACGTCATCGGGAAGGCCAGCAATGCCAGGATCACTAGCGGCCAGAAGCCCCCCAGGCCCGCGTTGATCGGCAAGAACAAAGTACCGGCGCCAATGGCGGTACCGAACAGCCCAAGCATCCAGGTGGTGTCCTGGCGGCTCCAGCTTGTGAGCGTTGCAGGTGTCGTTGCATAGCGTTCGTCGACGCTATTGGCCTGATCATTCATCCGGTCGGATCTCCGCATTCACACGGCCAGGACGAGTCAGAAAAACCTGACAGGCAGCGCCCTGGCCATAACAAGGGCCGGATTGTCCGGGATTCTCGTGGAGAAGCAAAGACTTAGCTGAGGAATGGTTAGGCGGTGCAGCCGTTCAGAGGCCGCCATGACGGGGTGGGATTTGGATGACTGAGGCGTCTTACGAACAAGCTCCTTTTCTTTCAATACGCTAAATATACGAGAGGTGTCTGACAACAAGTTCAGAACTTATCCGATTCAAAAATCACATTCTCACCCATACAGCACCTCATATATTACAGAACCATACATAGCTATTGAGCCCCCACAAGTTCCCAAACTACTATCCTCGCGCACTGACCAAGAAGGCGAAACGAACAGCATGTAATCAACTTTCAAGGAGTTTGAGATGCGACGACTCACTGGTGTACTTACCGGCCTGTTTATAACGGGATTATTAGCCGCCCCCTCATTCAGTTACGCAAAATCAACCCAGCCCGAGGCGGATATACGCGCCCTGGCCTCGTCGCCTCAATGGCTGACCACCAAGGTGTATATAGAGGGCGAGCCAGAAAACGACGTCAAGGCCAAGTACCCCGGCGTGGTGGGTATATCGATGTGGGACCCGCAACGCAATCGTTACGAATTCTTCTACACCGATACAGGGCGTTCGAAACACTCTGATGGCGGGGGCGGGTATTTCATGGTCACTGGCGACAAACAGACCCACATCCTAGTGCCAGACCTTGGCCCGCATCGCACTATCGTCAGAAGGCTGGAAAAATTGGACAACACCGAATTCACCTATTCTCGTGAAGTCCCTCGCGACATGGTAGCGACCAACCCTCCCGTTAGAATCTATGTGGTACATGCGCCTTACACGGGACCAATAAAGACTCAGATGTCAAACTAGTTAAACACCCTATTTATATCCAGCCATAAAAATCAATAACAAACGAGGCACTTGTGATGAATCCATACACTTCATTCAGATCTCTATTCATGCCTGCACTGCTGGTAGCCGTACTGTTGCCCAGCGCAGCCACGGTACAGGCCAACACGACACTGCCCACCAAAAGCATCGCCGCCACGCCCGATAACACCGTCATGTTGACCGTGTTTCTTAAACACGATCAATCACGCCCGCTGGGCGAATTAAAAGCCCAACTGACCAAGCAGGAGTTTCACAAGGTCTTCCCGCCGGAGGGTGTCGAAGTCGTCAGCTGGAATATCACCATGGGCATCGGGCAAGTCATCGTGCTGCGTTTACCGGCGTCTCGCCTGGCTCAAGTCAACCTGGCTATTGAGAACACAGCGTGGGGTGTCTACAAGACAGAATTCTTCCCGACCTACGATTTCATGCCGATTGCACAAAGAGAGCGGGCCCAGGCACGGCAACCGGGGACTGCCCAGTAGCTGGCGCACTCGCTAAGTGGCCGAGGTGCCCAGGTTTGGATTGCGCAGCTCGCCTTGTATGGCGTTCTGCGCAATAGCCAGTTTTTCTAACAATTCAGAGGTCTCGTGGGCCGTCAGCGCCATAAGTGGGAGGTCCCAGTCATAGTTCTTGATGACGTTTATCCGAAAACCACCCGCCGCATCAAATTCTGGGTACCAACCCACATCCAGTAATAATCCCCCAGCGAACTCCACCTGGAGCATATCTTCCTTTAACAGATCGACCTGCTTGGCCACTGCAATATCCTGCAGTTGCGACAGATCGTCATGGGTGACTGTGCCACCGGTAAAGTTAAGCGAGATCAATTTGTTAACCTCCTGAATTCCTGTTCAGAAATCGGGTGACCATGAATAGCACCAGCGCTGAGCTCTATCCGCACCCAGCGGCTGAGTTTGCCATGGCTGGCCCCAATGCAATGGGAGAACTCCATCACTTTCCAAGGTTTTCCATTGGTAGTGGGTGTTCCGTTTTTATAAGCCTCCCTTTCAAGCTTTTCAATAGCGATACCTGGCCTGTACTTGGCGGGGCCAATCAGCGTACTGGCGATCACTGTTCTCCAGGGAATCTGGGCTGAGGGGCAGTGTTTGTAACCATACGGTCTCCATTCGATCTCTTGGGGTGTGGCAGGAACAGGCATCCATGTCGTCTCTGCTGGCGGGAAAGTCATTGAAGTCTTGCGCAAAAAAACGGGCGCGGATGGACGGCCTGTAAAATCAGACTGGCCTTACGAGCGAAGAAATTTTTCCACCCCAATAAAACGCTCTGTCTTACAAATCCCGCATACTCATGCTCTCAAACCCTTCAGGAAGAGCCTTGCGATGCCCACCACTGTTCTGGTCCTGGTTGAAACCATCAACGAATACCTGCAAATCATCGAAAGCAGCGACTTCCATGTGATCCTGGCGCCGACGCCCGCTGAACGTGCCCAGGCGATCAAGACCCATGGTGGGCAGATCCAGGCCGTGCTGACCCGTGGCCCATTGGGGCTTTACGCCGAGGAAATCGCCGCGCTGCCCTTGCTGGAGATCATCTGCGTGATCGGCGCCGGCTACGAGCATGTAGACCTGCAGGCGGCGAGCAACCGTGGGATTGTGGTCACCAACGGCGCCGGCGTGAACGCCCCTTCGGTGGCCGATCACGCCATGGCACTGTTGCTGGCGCTGGTGCGTGGCATTCCGCAGACAGATGCGGCAGTGCGGCGCGGCGAATGGCCGAAAGTGATGCGCCCTTCCCTGAGCGGTAAACACCTGGGGATTGTCGGGCTGGGCGCGGTGGGTATGGAGATTGCTCGGCGCGCCGCCCTGGGGTTCGGCATGGAGGTGAGTTATCACAACCGCCAACCCCGCGATGACGTGGATTACACCTACTGTGCGACGGCTGTTGAGCTGGCGCGTACCTCGGATTTTCTGGTGCTGGCCACGCCCGGCGGTGCCAGCACCCGTCACCTGATCGACCGCCACGCCTTGGACGCCCTGGGGCCGCACGGCTTTCTGGTCAACATCGGCCGCGGCAGCGTGGTGGTGACCGCCGACCTGATCGCCGCGTTGGAACAGCGCCGCATCGGCGGTGCCGCGCTGGACGTGTTTGACGATGAGCCTGCAGTGCCCGATGCCCTCAAGCGCCTGAGCAATACCGTGCTGACGTCCCACGTGGCCGGTCTGTCCCCGGAAGCGGCCCATGATATGGTGCAGCGCGTCGCTGATAACCTGGTGGAATACTTTGCCGGCCGCCCCGTGCTTACACCGGTGGCCTTGCCAGCGCCCGCAAAATGACCAATCAGGCACGCTGATCACCCTTCAACACGCTAACCTATTAAACCGCCCCGACCTTGTCGCTGGGCGGCTATGCGCATTAGATTAGGAAATAGTCCAAGGCCTTTAGAATAAGCAGAAGGGATAAGCATGGCGCTGAACGACCAATCGACCCAGATTCGCCCAGGCGAAGAACTTGATGCCAGCCTGATTGATCCCTACCTCAAGGCCCATATCCCGGGCTTGGATGGCACGCCCACCATCAGCCAATTTCCTGGCGGTGCGTCAAACCTGACCTACCTGCTGGAATCCCCCGGCCAGGAATTTGTGCTGCGTCGCCCGCCGTTTGGCCACAAGGCCAAGTCTGCCCACGACATGGGCCGCGAATACCGCATTCTCAACCAGCTCAAAGATGGCTTTCCGTACTGCCCCAAGGCTTATGTGCACTGCACCGATGAATCGGTGATCGGCGCCGAGTTCTATGTGATGGAGCGCGTCAACGGCATCATCCTGCGTTCCGACCTGCCGGCTGAACTGGGCCTGGACGCCACCCGCACCGAAGCCTTGTGCAAGAGCTTTATCGACAAGTTCGTCGAACTGCACCAGGTCGACTACCACGCCTGCGGACTGGCCGACCTGGGCAAGCCCGAAGGCTACGTGGCGCGGCAGATTCGCGGCTGGGGCGAGCGCTATGAAAAAGCCCTGACGCCCGATGCGCCAAAGTGGGAGGCGGTACGCGCCTGGCTCAACGACAAAATGCCAGCCGATCACCCCACCTCCAGCATCGTGCACAACGACTACCGCTTTGACAACGTGATCCTCGACCCGCACAACCCGATGCAGATCATCGGTGTGCTGGACTGGGAGCTGACCACCCTGGGCGACCCGCTGATGGACCTGGGCAACACCCTCGCCTACTGGATCGAGGCCGCGGACCCGGCGCCGGTGCAACTGATGCGCCGCCAGCCGAGCAATGCCCCCGGCATGCTCACCCGCCGCCAGTTTGTCGACTACTACGCCGAGCGCTCCGGCATCCAGATCGACAATTTCGATTTCTATTACACCTACGGCCTGTTTCGCCTGGCCGGGATAGTGCAGCAGATCTACTACCGCTTCTTCCATGGCCAGACCCAGGACAAACGCTTCGCGCAGTTCATCCACATGAACAAACTGCTGGAGCAGATGAGCCTGAATGTCATCGGCAAATCAGCGCTCTGAGTGCAACCACAAGGAACCCTCATGTCCAAGACCAACCTGTTCGACCTCGACGGCAAGATTGCTTTCGTTTCCGGCGCCAGCCGTGGCATCGGTGAAGCCATCGCCAAGTTGCTGGCCCAGCAAGGCGCCCATGTGATTGTCTCCAGCCGCAAGCTGGAGGGCTGCCAGCACGTGGCCGATGCGATCATCGCCGAGGGCGGCAAAGCCACGGCCATTGCCTGCCATATTGGTGAAATGGAGCAGATCACCCAGGTGTTCGCCGGCATTCGTGAACAGTTCGGCCGCCTGGATATCCTGGTCAACAACGCCGCTACCAACCCGCAGTTCTGCAACGTACTGGACACCGACCTCGGCGCGTTCCAGAAGACCGTTGACGTAAATATCCGTGGTTACTTCTTCATGTCGGTGGAAGCCGGCAAGCTGATGCGCGAGAACGGCGGCGGCAGCATCATTAACGTGGCCTCGATCAACGGCATCTCGCCGGGCGTGTTCCAGGGCATCTACTCGGTGACCAAGGCCGCCGTGATCAACATGACCAAGGTGTTCGCCAAGGAGTGCGCGGCGTTCGGCATCCGTTGCAACGCCCTGTTGCCGGGTCTGACCGATACCAAGTTCGCCTCGGCGCTGGTCAAGAATGACTCGATCCTGAAAATGGCCCTGGCCCAGATCCCGCTCAAGCGCGTGGCCGACCCGAGCGAAATGGCCGGCGCGGTGCTGTACCTGGCCAGCGATGCATCGAGCTATACCACCGGGGTTTCGCTGAATGTGGACGGCGGCTTCTTGTCCTGATCCCGCCTGGGTTTTTTCAGATCGATTTGCGCGTAACCTTGTCGCAGATCGATCTGTCCCAGGATGAAACATGGAACTGCACCTCGTCATCACCGGCCGCAAGGACCTGGCTGCCCAGCTTTATCAGCAACTGCGCGAAGCCATCGCCACCGGGCGGCTGTCGGCAGGCGCGCAACTGCCCCCCAGCCGACTGCTTGCCGAGCAACTGGGCATCTCGCGCAAGACGGTGTCGGACACCTACGCCACCTTGACCTATGAGGGCCTGCTGGTTGGCAAGATCGGCCGCGGCACCTTCGTCAATGCGTGGGCGCCACAGCCCGACCGCGTGCAAACCGCCACCGACCTGGCGTGTGCCGCCAACCTGGGTAAATGGGCGGCACTGCCCTCACCCATGGGCCACCCCGCCCGCGAGGAGATCCTGCGCTACGAATTTATCGGCGGCGCAACCACACGCCACCAATTCCCCCAGGATGAATGGCGGCGTTGCACCCAGGATGCGTTGCGTCGCATCGCCCAGAACAGTGGTTTTTACAGCCAGCCAGAAGGCGTGCCCGCCCTGCGCGAAGCCATCGCCGGGCATATCGCGTTTTCCCGTGGGGTCAAATGCGGGGCCCGCGATATCGTGGTCACCAACGGGGCACAGCAGGCGCTGGACTTGCTTGCCCGCGTGGTGCTTGAGCCCGGCAGCCTGGTCGCGATGGAAGACCCCGGCTACAGCCCCGCACGCCAATTGTTCGTCGCGATGGGCGCCCGCGTCGCCAGTGTTGCCGTCGACGAACAGGGCCTGCAGGTCGACCAGATCCCGGATGGCACCCGCCTGATCTATGTGACGCCGTCCCACCAATTCCCCCTCGGCATGCCCATGAGCCAGGCGCGGCGCGAGGCCCTGCTGGACCGCGCCATTGCGCTCGGCGCGATCATCATCGAAGACGATTACGACAGCGAATTCCGCTACGAGGGCCGCCCCACCGACTCCCTGCAAAGCATGGATACCCGAGGCGTGGTCACCTACGTCGGCACCTTTTCCAAAACCCTGTCGCCGGCGTTACGCCTGGGCTATGCGGTGCTGCCGCCGGCCATTTATGGTGCGGTGCTCAAGGCCAAGCAATTGACCGACCAGCACAGCGCTACCTTGCCGCAGTGGGCACTGGCCAAGTTCATCAGCGAAGGCTACCTGCTCAAGCATATTCGCCGCTGTCACGGCGTCTACGCGGGGCGTCGCGAACGCATCCTGCAGCGTCTGGCGGGCGATCTGTCGCCGTGGTTCGAGGCAGTACCGACGGTGGCGGGCTTTCACCTGGCGGCCCTGTGCAAGGTGCCGGTGAATATCCCATTGCTGATGGAACGGGCGCGCCAGGTCGAGGTGGGTCTATATCCCTTGGACGTGTTTTTTCACGACCGGCCGGTGCGCTCGGGACTGATTCTGGGGTTCGGCGCCATCGAGACTCTGGATATCGACCCGGCGCTGGACAAGGTACGGGATATTCTCCTGCAGATTGGCTAGGCGGTTTTCCGGCGCATTGGTCATTGGTAGCAAGCCCCCGGCGGCGTAGGGTGAAGCGGTCTTTCACCCGATGGAACCCTCATCATGAAACGCTTACTCGCTGCCACACTGATGCTCGCCTGCGTCAGTGCATTTGCCCACGACCCGGTCTACAACAAGGAAACGCTCAAGGTGCTGCAAGAGCACGCCTTGACCAACGTGCCGGGCAAGAAACCCCTCATGCTCACCGTCGACTACGCCCCCGGCCAGGCCACCGTGCCCCACAGCCACACCGGCACCGCCGTGGCTTATGTGCTCGAAGGCCAGATCACCTCGCGGGTCAATGATGAAAAGGCGATCACCTACAAAGCCGGTCAATCGTTCTACGAACCGGCCGGCTCGCGGCATTTTGAGTCAAGCAATGCCAGCCAGACCCAACCGGCCAAACTGCTGGTGGTGATGGTGCTGGATGACGAGGCTGAGGTACTCACCCCGCTTGCACAGTAACCCGCCACACCATAAATCCCTGTGGGAGCTGGCTTCCCTGCGATAGCGGTGGACCAGCCAGCTCATCTGTTACTGGCCCACCGCTATCGCAGGCAAGCCAGCTCCCACAGTGTTAACCGTGTCGGGTCAGGGACGTTTGAATAGGTCGCGCTGGCGTTCAATGCGCAGCCGGCACTCGCAACCCTCCAGATGATCATTGACCATCCCCAGCGCCTGCATCAACGCATACATCGTGGTCGGGCCGACAAAGGTCCAGCCGCGTTTCTTCAAGGCTTTGGACAAGCGCACCGAAGCCGCTGAGGTCGGATTGGCTGTCCAGTAAGCCATGTCCACCACTGCCGGCCGCTCTTGCGCGCCGGGTTCGAACGCCCACAGCCAGCGCGCCAGCGAGCCGGTCTCCTCCACCAGTTCACAAGCCCGGCGTGCGTTGTTGATGGCCGAGACGATCTTCGCCCGATTACGCACGATGCCCGGGTCGCTCATCAACCGCTCGATGTCCGCCTCGCCGTACTGCGCCACCCGGCGAAAATCGAAACCCTCGAACGCCTGCCGAAAGTTTTCGCGTTTGCGCAGGATGGTGATCCACGCCATCCCCGCCTGAAATCCCTCCAGGCAGATCTTCTCGTACAGCGCGATGTCATCCGCTACCGGCACACCCCACTCGTGGTCGTGGTAATGCAGGTAAGCAGGCGCTGCGTAGCGCCAGGCGCAATGCATGCGCCCTGCTTCGTCGGTTGTCAGCCCTGATTGGTCCATCCATCACCTCGTATGCCGAAGGCGATGATACGCAAAAAAAATTAATCCCCGTCAACCGCTCAAGCACCGCACTTACCGACCAACTGGTCAGACCGGGACCTGCCAACCGCCAAATATTTACTTGTGATTTGAAAAAACCCGAGCGTAGACTGGCCCCGCACTGGACTTACCGGTAAGACCACAACAATTAAGCCCTGGAACCACCAGGGCACCGAATAGAGATCCCTCCCATGCTCAGATGGTGCTCGCGTTCGATTTTTCTGCAAGTCGTGATTGGCCTGATACTCGGCATCGCCTGCGGCTTGGCCCTTCCCGAATTCTCCTCGCAACTCAAACCCTTGGGTGACGGCTTCATCAAGCTGATCAAAATGCTGATCGGCCTGATCGTGTTCTGCGTGGTGGTCAGCGGTATTTCCGGCGCGGGCGACTTGAAGAAGGTCGGACGCATCGGCCTCAAGTCGGTGATCTACTTTGAGATGCTGACCACCGTCGCCCTGGTGCTCGGCCTGATCATGGCCTTCAGCACCGGTATTGGCAGCGGCGCCAATATTCACCTGGAGCAACTCTCTTCCGCTGGCTTGAATGAGCTGGCCGACAAGGGGCAGCACATCCGCGGCACCAGTCAGTTCCTGATGGAGCTGATCCCCAACTCGGTAGTCGGCGCCTTTGCCGACAATAACGTGCTGCAAGTGCTGTTGTTTTCGGTACTGTTCGGCAGCGCGCTGAACCTGGTGGGCGAAGCGGCCAGTGGCATTTCGCGGCTGATCAACGAATTGAGCCATGTGATCTTCCGCATCATGGGCATGATCGTGCGCCTGGCGCCGATTGGCGTATTCGGTGCCATCGCGTTCACCACCAGCACCTATGGCCTCGATTCACTGCAACACCTGGGCAGCCTGGTGGGGCTTTTCTACCTGACCTGTTTTGCCTTCGTGGCGGTGATCCTCGGGCTGGTGATGCGCCTGTCGGGCCTGCGCATGTTGCCGTTGCTCAAGTACCTGCGCGAAGAACTGCTGATCGTGATGGGCACCGCTTCGTCCGATGCGGTGTTGCCACAGATCATGCGCAAACTGGAACACCTGGGCATCGGCAGCTCCACCGTGGGCCTGGTGATTCCCACCGGCTATTCGTTCAACCTCGACGGTTTTTCGATCTACCTGACCCTGGCCATCGTGTTTATCGCCAACGCTACCGGCACACCGCTGTCGATGACCGACTTGTTGACCATCCTCCTGGTATCGTTGATCACCTCCAAGGGCGCCCACGGCATTCCAGGCTCGGCATTGGTGATTCTGGCGGCAACGCTCACGGCGATCCCGGCAATTCCGGTGGTCGGCCTGGTGTTGGTGCTGGCGGTGGACTGGTTCATGGGCATCGGCCGTGCGCTGACCAACCTGATCGGCAACTGCGTGGCCACCGTGGCGATTGCACGTTGGGAAAAAGACATTGATATCCAGCGCGCCAACAAGGTGCTCGACGGCCAGCAAGGTTATGCCTTCCAGGCCAAGAAGCCGGTGCTGCCGGCGCATCAGGAGTTCTAGAACAACACCCATCCAATGTGGGAGCTGGCTTGCCTGCGATAGCGGGGGGTCAGCGTCAAATGTAGTGCCTGACACTCAGTCATCGCAGGCAAGCCAGCTCCCACATTGGACCTTCGCCAGACTGAATACTGTATGAGCAACATCAAGGAGCCTTCGACGTGATCAGCACCTCAACCGTCGTCAATTCAGTGGTAGAAAAACTGCGCGCCGCCTTGGCGCGAGGCCAGTGGCGCCGCGGTGAAATGCTGCCCGGTCAACGCGAACTGGCCGAACAGCTGGGCATCAGCCGACCGAGCCTGCGTGAAGCGGTGATCGTGCTGGAAACCCTTGGCCTGGTGCGCTCCATGCCCGGCAAAGGCGTGGTCGTGCTGGAAACCAGCGTCAGCGAGCCGCAATCGAACGACGCCGTGGCCGATGCCAGCCTCGAGGACATCCTGCAACTGCGCTACACCCTCGAACCTTTCATCGTCGGCCTGGTAGCCCAGTCCATCAGCAGCAAGGAAATCGGCCAACTGCGCCTGACCCTGATGGACATGCGCGAGGCCCTCGATGCCGGCGATGCCGAAGCCGGCATGAACGCCTATATCGACTTCCATGAAGAACTGTTCGCCCTGACCTCCAACCCGATCTTCCAGAACGTGGTGCAGCAAACCAGCACCGCGCTCAAACAAAGCGCCCAGGTATTGCGCAACTCCCCTGAACACTTGGCCGAACGCTTGCAAGAGAACGAAGCCGTGGTACGCGCCATCCGCAACAAGAACAGCGCCCTGGCCAGTGCCGAAATGCGTCGGCACATCCTTCAGGAAGGCCTGCGCATGGGCATTCGCTTGAATATCCCGGACGACCATCTGGGCAGTTGATTTTCGGAGACCGGCCATGAACGCTCACGCCCTGCAACGCGATTCCACCCTCACCTCACTACGCTGGATGCCCGAAAAAAAGCCCTCGGTGGACGACATCTACCCACGCTTGTTCGACGCCATCCTTGAGCAACGCATTGCGCCCGCCAGCCGCTTCACCGAAGAAGGCCTGGGCGAACTCTTTGGCGTGAGCCGCAGCGTGATTCGCCGGGTGCTCGCCAAGCTGTCCCATCAGCAAGTGGTCATCCTGCGCCCCAACCAGCGCGCCCAGGTCGCCGCGCCGGATGCCCAGCACACACGGCAGATTCTGGAAGCACGGCGCCTCACCGAAATTACCGTGGTGCAACTGGCCTGCGCCCAGGCCACAGCGATGCAGATCCGCCAACTGCGCGAGCTGATTGCACAGGAGCGCGACGCCATTGAGCGTGACCAGCGGGGGCCGGCGATCCGGTTTTCGGGAGAGTTTCATCTGCAACTGGCGCACATGGCAGGCAATGCGCCGTTGGCACAGTTTCTCAACAGCCTGGTGCCGTTGACGTCGTTGATCATTGCGCAATATGAAACGAAGGCCTGCACGTTTTGTGCGTGGCAGGAGCATGTGGCGATTGTGGATGCCGTGGAACAGCGCGACGCCCACACGGCTGTCGCCCTGATGACCCAGCACCTGGATCACCTGGAAACCCAGCTACTTAAACACCACTGATCCCCAGTGAATGAAGATCAACCTGTGGGAGCTGGCTTGCCTTAATGCCATTGTAGGAGCGAGCTTGCTCGCGAAAAACTCAAAGGCGCCGCGTTCATTCAGCAAGCACTCGTTATCGTTGACGTTTTTCGCGAGCAAGCTCGCTCCTACAGAAGGTGGCAAGCCAGCCCCCACATTGATCGCATTCCAGATCAAATAAAAAGCCCCCGCATCTCACGATGCGGGGGCTTTGGGTTTAGCGAGGCATCAAGCCGGTTGCAACACCGACTGGCCACTCAACGCCAGGTCCAGCAACTCACGGTTGGCCACCGCGTACATGGCGTAGTCCGTGCCCACTGCGGCACGAATTTCCACCATCATGGCGCGCCAGCGATCAGCCATGTCCTGGTGCTGCTCAAGCCACAGGGCCACGCGCTCTTCCATGTCTTGTGGCGCATCGGCCATTTGCAGGACCGAAATGGTGATCGCCCGTTGCTGCCAGTCCACGTCGTCGCGGAAGGCTTCGCGGGCCTGGGCTTGCCAGTTGTTAGCCACTGGCAGATCGCTGATCTGCTGCAGGTACCACGGCAGGTCCAGGGCGCTGCCGACGGCGAAGTAGGCCTTGGCCACTTCGGCGGCGTCATGCCCGGTCACGTCGGCGGCTTCGATGATCGGCAGCAAGGTGTACAGGTGGGTAGTACCCGCAACCATGCGCGCCAACAACTCCGGTACGCCGGCCTGGGTGTAGGCCTGGTAGCGGTTCTGCCAGCCTTCGCGGGTCGGACCTTCCAGCAGTTCGTCGAGCTTGAGGCCCAGCGCCGCCAGGTGCGGACCGAAGTGCGCGGTGTCGCGCCCGGCGTCTTGCTCGTTGCGACGGCTGCGCAGGAACCAGCGCGTAGCGCGACGGCCCAGGCGCATCAGCTCATCCATCAGCTCCAGTTGCACGTCAGCAGAAACCTGGTGGTCCAGGGCTTCAATCTGACGGAACCAGTGCGGGAGATGGAAGATGTCCCGCACGATCACATAAGCGCCCGCCACGTTCGCCGGGCTCATACCGGTCGACTCTTTGAGTCGCTGAACGAAGGTGATGCCCATGTGGTTGACCAGGTCGTTGGCGATCTGGGTGCTGACGATCTCGCGCTTCAGACGATGGCGACGCATGGCTTCGCCGAACTTGGCCACCAGGCTCGGCGGGAACGCGGTCTCCCTGTCACGGGTCAGGTACTCGTCATCCGGTACCAGCGACTTGAGCAACGCTTCCTTGAGGTCGATCTTGCTGTATGAGATCAGCACCGACAGCTCCGGACGGGTCAGGCCCTTGCCAGCGGAAGCGCGCTCGGTGAGCTGCTCTTCAGTCGGCAGGTACTCGATGGCACGGTCCAGCTTGCCACGGCCTTCCAGGTCGCTCATCAGGCGCTTGTACTCGGCGGCACGCTCGTAAGCCTTGCGCGCGGCCAGGGACAGGGCCTGGGTCTGCTTGTAGTTGTTGCCCAACACCAGGTTGCCGACTTCGTCGGTCATGCTCGCCAGCAGCTGGTTGCGCTGCTTGTCGGTCATGTCACCGGCCTGCACCACTTCGTTGAGCAGGATCTTGATGTTCACTTCGTGATCGGAGCAATCCACGCCCCCGGCGTTGTCAATGAAGTCGGTGTTGGAACCGCCGCCATTGAGGCCGAATTCCACCCGGCCCAGCTGGGTCATGCCGAGGTTACCGCCCTCGCCCACCACCTTGCAGCGCAGCTCGTTGCCGTTGACGCGCAGTGCGTCGTTGGCCTTGTCGCCCACATCGGCATGGCTCTCGGTGCTGGCTTTGACGTAGGTACCGATACCGCCGTTCCACAACAGGTCCACCGGCGCCTTGAGCAAGGCGTTGAGCAGCTCGGTCGGAGTCAGCTTGTCGGCCTGGATGTCGAAGCGTTCTTTCATCTGTGGCGAGATGGCGATGCTTTTCGCGCTGCGCGAGAAGATACCGCCACCTTCGGACATGATGCTGGTGTCGTAGTCGGTCCAGGCCGAACGCGGCAGTTCGAACAAACGCTTGCGCTCGACGAAGCTGGTGGCTGGGTTCGGGTTTGGATCGATGAAGATATGCAGGTGGTTGAAGGCTGCGACCAGTTGCAGCTTGTCGGACATCAGCAAGCCGTTACCGAACACGTCACCGGCCATATCGCCGACGCCCACTACGGTGATGCTGTCTTCCTGCACATTGATGCCGCGCTCACGGAAGTGACGCTGTACACCTACCCACGCGCCCTTGGCGGTGATGCCCATTTTCTTGTGGTCGTAACCGGCCGAACCACCGGAAGCGAACGCATCGCCCAGCCAGAAGCCGTAGTCGATGGCAATGCCGTTGGCGATGTCGGAGAAGGTCGCAGTGCCCTTGTCCGCCGCCACCACCAGGTACGGGTCATCGTCGTCATGACGCACGACGTTGGCCGGCGGCACCAGTGCGCCGTCTTTCAGGTTGTCGGTGATGTCCAGCAGGCCGGAGATGAAGATGCGGTAGCAGGCGATGCCTTCGGCCGCGATCTCGTCCCGGCTGCCGCCCAATGGCAGGCGACGCGGCAGGAAGCCGCCCTTGGCGCCCACCGGCACGATCACCGAGTTTTTCACTTGCTGGGCTTTTACCAGGCCAAGCACTTCGGTACGGAAGTCTTCTTCACGGTCGGACCAGCGCAGGCCGCCACGGGCCACGTTGCCAAAGCGCAGGTGCACGCCTTCGACCCGTGGCGAGTACACGAAGATTTCAAACTTCGGCACTGGCTTGGGCAGCTCGGGGATGGCACGCGGGTCGAATTTGAAGCTGAAGTACGACTTGTTCTGGCCGTTGGCATCGGTCTGGTAGAAGTTGGTACGCAGGGTGGCCTTGATCAGGTCCAGGTAGCGACGCAGGATGCGGTCTTCGTTGAGCACCTGGACGTCGTCCAGGGCGCTGAGGATCGCTTGCTCCAGGCGTTGCTGCTTGTCTTCCAGGTCGTCGGCAGTCAGCTTGCGCGCCAAGTAGAAGCGGGTCTTGAACAACCGGGTCAACTCGCGGGCGATGTCGGTGTGGTTGTTCAGGGTGCTGGCGATGTAACCCAGGTCGAAGCCCAGGCGAATCTGCTTCAGGTAACGGGCATAGGCACGCAGCAATGCCACGTCGCGCCAAGGCAGGCCGGCGGTGAGGACCAGGCGGTTGAACGCATCGTTCTCGGCATCGCCATGCACAATGTGCACGAACGCATCCTGCAGGGTGTCGTTGAGCTGCTGGATATCCAGGTTCACGCCTTCGGCGGCGATGAACGCAAAGTCATGGATCCAGAACTCACGGCCATTGGCATGACGCAGGCGATACGGGAACTCGCCCAGCACACGCAGGCCGAGGTTTTCCAAAATCGGCAGCACGTCGGACAGCGCCAGCGGCGTATCGGCGTGGTAAAGCTTGCAATGCAGCTCGCGTTGGCCGGAGACCTGGCCCAGCGGCTGATAGAAGCTCATCACCAGCGGGTTGGCTTCGGTCAGGCTGTTGAGGTGCTGCATGTCGACCACAGCCGAATGCGCAGCGAAACGCTCGCGGTAGCCGGCCGGGAAGCCTTTGGGGAAATCCGCCAGCACGTTGGTGCCCTGGGCTTCGCCGAAGCTTTCCACTACCAGGCTGGCGTAGTCGTCCTGCCAGCTGCGGCAGGCCTGCACCACTTCTTTTTCCAGTTGCAGCGGGTCGATGTCCAGACGGTTCTTCGGGTCCACCCGCAGAATCAGTTGCACACGGGCAAGGACGGACTCGGAGAAGAAGGTCCAGAACTCGCAGTCCGAAGCCTTCAGACGGTCCATCAGCACTTGCTGGATCTTCTGGCGCACTTCGGTGGAGTAGATGTCGCGGGGCACGTAGGCCAGGCAGTAACAGAAACGACCGTAGGGGTCTTTGCGCAGGAACACGCGGATCTTGTTGCGCTCCTGGATCTGCACAATCGACATCACGGTGCTGAACAGCTCGTCGACCGGAGTCTGGAACAGGTCGTCACGGGGCAATACTTCCACCACCTGGGCAAGCTCTTTACCCAGGTGCGCCTTGGCCTGGAAGCCCGAACGGCGTTCGATTTCCGCGACCTTGCGACGGATGTAAGGGATCACCCGCACGCTTTCGCCGTACACCGAGGAGGTATACAGGCCCATGAAGCGGTGTTCCTTGATGACCTTGCCGTCGGCGCTGATCTCACGGATCGACACGTAGTCCGGGTAGGCCGGACGGTGCACACGGCTTGGGTGGGCGGCCTTGGCGAAAGACAGTACGGTCGGCTCGCGCAGGTAGGCCACGGCGTAGTCTTCGATGCGCAGGTCTTCGGCGGTGAGGCCGGCGCGCAGCAGCTTGGTCAGACCGAGGAAGGAGCTGGCGTCATATTCGATATGACCGCCGTCCGCCTCGTCACGTACCACGAACTCTTCGTAGCCCAGGAAGGTGAAGTGGTTGCCCACCAGCCATTCGAGGAAGTTCTTGATCTCGGCTTTTTCTTCGCCGTCGATGGCGAACGCACTGGCGTCGATACCGGCCAGCAGGTCCTGGACCTTGGCTTTCATCGGTTCGAAATCGGCTACGGCCACGCGCACTTCGCCCAGCACCTGCTCAAGCTCTTTGCTCAGCACGTTCAGTTCGGCGGCATTGGCGCAGCGGTCGATCTCCAGGTACATCAGCGATTCTTGCAGGATGCCTTCGCCCTGGGTGCCCTTGGGCAGGATTTCCAGCAACTCGCCCTTGCTGCCACGACGCACGCTGAGCACGGTGGTTTGCAGGGTATGGATGCTGTAGCCACGGCGGTTCAGCTCGGTGCGTACCGAGTCGACCAGAAAGGGCAGGTCATGGTGCAGCACTTCGACCGCGGTGTGGGTCGATTGCCAGCCATGACGCTCGTAATCGGGGTTGTAGACCCGCACTTGCGGTTGGGTGTGATCAAAGCGCTCAAGCAGGCGCCAGGCAGACAGGGTGCAACCGGCCAGGTCGGAAAGGCGACGCTGGGTCAGTTCGTCCAGGGAAATGATGCCGAAGAATTGTTCAGCGAACAGCGCCACTTGTGGCAGTGCCTGTTCACTGAGGTGCTGCGCCAGTGCCGCTTGCAGTTGATGCTGGAAGTCGGCCTTGCTGGCTGCGGTGAAGAACGCCATCTGTGGTACTCCGCTTGGGCTTGTTATTGATGAAAGCGTCGCGTGTTATCCCCCTGCGGGGAGACCGTCAGCTCTGTTCGCTGGTGTGCTGACAAGCACCATAAACGAATCAGAGTGACAGGTGGGTGAAGCTGGACAAGACAGTCAGGTCACATACAACTTCCATACGGCATACCCTTGGCCAAGTGACGATACGACGGGCAGGTCAGGCGCCTGGCACAGGGCACATCCGTTGCGCAGCTTAACGAGTGTAGGAAGAACGCTGCTTGCGACGCTGCGACATATTCGGTCATCGGCAAGCAGGGTGTCGGTTGCAACTTGGGCAACCTTGGATTTTCGGTAGAAAAACTTGCTACTTTGAACCCTATCAGTACCAGAAATGACCGATCCGGCCCGCCAGGTCATGCTCAAGTTCCGACACAGGATGAAGCACAAAATTCGCCGCAATGGCACAATTGCCCTCCCCCACACAGGATTGCCCCATGCTGCAGCTGAAAACCGACGCCCTGATGGCCACCCCATGCGACGATGAAGAAGACAACATGGCGATGCTTTGCTGTCACGGCAAGAACGGCGAAATGTTCATGCTCACCCGTTACCCGGATGAAGATGAAGTGGAGCTGACCTGGGACTACGAACCCTCGACCCTCGATGGGCTGAAAGTGACGTTGGGCGACACCACCTTATTGATCGAACTGGCGGCCGGCGATGCCGATGCCCTGGGCGGCAAAGACCAGTTGGAGATCACCCACGACACCGCCGCGTCAGACATGGCCGAAGTGCAGCAAACCCTGCAGAACATCCTCACAGGCACCGGCACGTTCATTCGGATCTGAATGCACCGAAGACCCCATGTGGGAGCTGGCTTGCCTGCGATGCAGGCGGTGGGGTCTTTCAGCCAGACCGAGTCGAGGCCATCGCAGGCAAGCCAGCTCCCACAGTGACCGTGCTTTACCTGCCCAGACGCTTACTATCCCATGCGTTTTGCTAAAAATACCCATCAAGCCGTTAGTCGCCGCACCCCGCGATGCATTAAAGTAAACGCCCAGGCCCGGTGTTCTGTCACAACACCCAGGCTCATCTTTTCCAGGAACCGTCATCGATGGAACATCGTGAAGCGCTGCTTGCGCTGCGAACCTTTCTTTCTACGCAGATTCTCGGCCAGGAAAAACTCATCGATCGCCTGCTGATCGCCCTGCTCGCTGACGGCCATATGCTGGTCGAAGGCGCACCGGGGCTGGCCAAGACCAAGGCGATCAAGGAGTTGGCCGAAGGGATCGAAGCGCAGTTCCATCGTATCCAGTTCACCCCCGACCTGTTGCCCGCCGATATCACAGGCACCGAGATCTATCGCCCGGAAACCGGCAGCTTCGTATTCCAGCAGGGGCCGATCTTCCATAACCTGGTGCTCGCAGACGAAATCAACCGTGCCCCGGCCAAGGTGCAGTCGGCCTTGCTCGAAGCCATGGCCGAGCGCCAGGTCAGCGTGGGCCGCAGCACTTACGAGCTGTCGCCGCTGTTCCTGGTGATGGCCACGCAAAACCCCATCGAGCAGGAAGGCACCTACCCGTTGCCCGAAGCCCAGCTCGACCGGTTCCTGATGCACGTCAAGATCGGCTTCCCGGACGCCGCCGTCGAGCGCCGCATCCTGCAGCAAGCCCGTGGCGAAGCATTGAATGGCGAAACCAAGCCCGAGCGCCGGGTCAGCCAGCAGGCCATCTTTGCAGCGCGCAAGGAAATCCTCGGCCTGTACATGGCCGATGCCGTGGAGGAATACCTGGTGCAACTGGTGATGGCCACGCGCACCCCTGCCAAGTTCGACCCGGAAATGGCCGAGTGGATCGCCTACGGCGCCAGCCCCCGTGGTTCCATCGCCCTGGACCGTTGCGCCCGTGCCCATGCCTGGCTGGCCGGCCGCGATTTTGTGAGCCCGGAAGATATCCAGGCGGTGCTGTTCGACGTGCTGCGTCACCGCATCATCCTGTCGTTCGAGGCTGAAGCCGCCGGTGTCGACCAGGACCGCGTGGTGCAACGCATTCTCGACGTCGTTGCCGTCGCTTGAAGTCGATGAACGCAAGCGATGGCATCCGCGTAACCCTCAGTGAGTTGATTGAGATGCGCCACCGCGTGCGTGAGGTGCAGTTGTTTTCCACGCCTGGTCAACGTAGCCCGCTGGTTGGCCTGCACCACTCCAAGCTGCGCGGGCGTGGTGTCGATTTCGACCAGGTGCGCGTGTACCAGGCTGGCGACGACGTGCGCACCATCGACTGGCGAGTGACGGCGCGTACCCAGGAGCCGCACACCAAGCTGTTCCACGAAGAGCGCGAACGGCCGATTTTCATCATGGTCGAGCAAAGTTGCCGGCTGTTTTTCGGCTCGGGGCAAATGTTCAAGTCGGTGCTCGCCGCCCAGGCCGCCAGCCTGATCGGTTGGGCCGCCCTGGGCCATAACGACCGGGTGGGCGGGCTGGTGTTCGGCGACAACGAGCACTACGAGATCAAGCCACGGCGCAGCAAGCAAAGCCTGTTGCAACTGCTTAACCGGCTGGTGCGGGTCAACCAGAGCCTGAACACCGAGCGTCAGCCGGAAGCCGACGCCCTGGGCATGGCCTTGCGCCGTGGCCGCGAGGTGCTGCGCCCGGGCAGCCTGGTGGTGGTGATCTGCGATGAGCGCGCCCTCACCGAAGGCGCCGAGCAACAGCTGAGCCTGCTGGCGCGCCATTGCGACCTGCTGTTATTACCGATCTCCGACCCGTTGGACCACGCCCTGCCCGCCGCCGGGCTGCTGCGTTTCGCGCAAAGAGGCGCGCAACTGGAACTGGACACACTGAACATCGACCTGCGCCAGGCCTACAAGGCCCAGGCCGAAGCGCGTATCGCCCGTTGGGAACTGCTCGCGCAGAAACTGCGGCTGCTGTTGATGCCCTTGAGCACCCAGAGTGAAATGGTCGAGCAACTGCGCGAATACCTCAACCCGCAACGCCCGGTTAAAAAACCATGAGCAGCCTGGACCAACTGCAACCCCTGATCGCCCCGCCCGCCATTGGCTTCTGGCCACCTGCGCCGGGCTGGTGGCTGTTGCTGCTGGTGATCCCACTGCTCGGTTGGGGCTTGTGGTGGCTGCGCCGTTTCCTGCCCGCCCGCCGCCCCGTGGCCCGTGCCGAACAACCGCTGGACCCGTTGCGTATCGCCGCCCTGGCCGAGCTGGCGTTGATGCCCAAGCCCTACGACGGTGCGCCTGCGGGCGCCTGGTTGCAGCAACTCAACGGCCTGCTTAAGCGCCTGTGCCGTAACGACTACCCTTATAGCCAGAGCCATACCCTCAACGGGCGCAAATGGCTGGCCTTCCTGGACAACCGCTGCCCCGCCGCCGGCCTGACGCGCTGGATGGTGTTGGTGGAAGGCGCCTACAAACCCGAATGCAAGCTCGACGACAAAGCCATCGCCGGCCTCACCCAAGCCGTCGACACCTGGATTCGCAAACATGTTTGAGTTCGCCTGGCCGTGGATCTTCGCCCTGTTGCCACTGCCCTGGGTCATGCGCCTGGTGCTGCCCGTGGCCGACAGCGGCGAACCGGCGCTCAAAGTCAGCTACCTCAGCGACCTCGAAGGCTTGGCCCGCCGCCGTGCCCGCGTCAATCTGCCCGGCTGGCGCCAGCAAGCCCCCTTCGTGGTGCTGTGGTTGCTGCTGTTGACCGCCGCCGCTCGCCCGCAATGGCTGGGCGAACCCTTGCCGATTGCTGCCAGCGGCCGGGATCTGCTGGTGGCGGTGGATGTCTCCGGCTCCATGGACTTTCCCGACATGCATTGGCAGGACGAGGATGTCAGCCGCCTGGCCCTGGTCAAGCACCTGCTGGGAGACTTTCTGGAGGAGCGTGAAGGTGACCGCGTGGGCCTGATCCTGTTCGGCAGCCAAGCCTACCTGCAAGCGCCCCTGACCTTTGATCGGCGCACCGTGCGCACCTGGCTGGATGAAGCGCGCATCGGCATTGCCGGCAAGAACACCGCCATCGGCGACGCCATCGGCCTGGCCCTCAAGCGTCTGCGCCAGCGCCCGGCGCAAAGCCGCGTGTTGATCCTGGTCACTGACGGCGCCAACAACGCCGGGCAGATCGACCCGTTGACCGCTGCGCGCCTGGCGGCCGAGGAAGGCGTGAAAATCTACCCCATCGGCATCGGCGCCGACCCCGAGCAAACCGGCTCCCTGGGCATCCTTGGCGTGAACCCGAGCCTGGACCTCGACGAACCGGCGCTCAAGGCACTGGCCGAGGCCACCGGCGGCCAGTATTTCCGCGCCCGAGACGGCGAGGAACTGCTGAAGATCAAGGACACCCTCGACACCCTTGAGCCCGTGGAGCAACAACCCACCCAGGCCCGCCCGGCCCAGGCGCTGTACAGCGGCCCATTGGCCTTGGCGTTGGTTTTGAGCCTGTTGCTGGTGATTCAAGAACGCTGGCCGAACAACGCTTTGCAGCGAGGCTTCAACAGACTGTCGAGCAAGGGCATCTTTTTGCAGCAGCACCCTGAATGGCGCCAGCGTTTGCAGCGCCTGCGTTTGCGGAGGCGTCGATGATTGCGCTGTGGCCGCACTGGTTGCGCCCCTGGTGGCTATTGCTGCTGCCCCTGCTTGGCTGGTTGCTGTGGCAGCTATGGCATCGGCAAAAGCGCGCCGGGCGCTGGCAGATGATCCTGCCGCCGGCGTTCCATGCCGAGTTGCTCAGTGGTGGCAATGGCCGCGAGAGTAAATCGCCGTGGGTGGTGCTTGGCATCGCCTGGCTGTTGGCCGTGCTGGCGTTGCTGGGCCCCAGTTGGCAACGGGTTGAACAAGCCAGCCAGAAACCTTCCGACCCCTTGGTGGTGCTGCTGGAACTGACCCCGCAAATGCTCGCCACCGACAGCCCGCCCAACCGCCTGGAACAGGCGCGGCGCAAGCTGTATGACTTGCTGCAAGCGCGCACCGATGCGCAAACAGCCATTATCGTGTACGCCGGCAGCGCCCATACCTTGGTGCCGCTGTCCGATGACCTGGCCACCAGCCGCAACCTGTTAGAAGCCCTGCGCCCGTCGATCATGCCCGAGCCCGGCCATCGTGCTGATCTGGCCGTGGAAAAAGCCCTGGGGCTGCTCAAGCAAGGCGGTCTTGGCCAGGGGCGCCTGCTGCTGATTGGTTCCTCACTGTCCAAACAAGAGCGCCAAGGCATCCGCCTGCAACTGCAAAGTGCCCAGGCTCCGACGTTGTCGATCCTCGGCATCGGCAGTCGCGAAGGCACGCCGGTGACTCAGGAGAGCGGCGAATTCCTCAAGGACGACCAGGGCGCGATCCTGGTGCCGCGTCTCGACAGCCCGACCCTCAAGGCATTCGCCAGCGAAATGGGCGGCCGCTACCGCGCGGCGCGCCTGGATGACAAGGACCTGCGTCAACTCGGCATGCTCGACAGCGCCCAAACCCTGCGCGACGACGGCCAACGGTTGCGCCTGGACAGCTGGGCCGACCAGGGTTACTGGCTGCTCTTGCCGTTGTTGCTGCTGGCCGCGTGCGCCGGGCGTCGCGGCTGGCTGTTCTGCCTGCCCTTATTGCTGATGGGCGCGCCGCAACCCAGCTACGCCTTCGGGCTGCAGGACCTGTGGCTGCGCCCCGACCAACAAGGCCAGTACCTGCTCAAGCACAAACGCCCGGCTGAAGCCGCCGAGCACTTCCAGGACCCGCAATGGCAAGGCGTGGCGCTGTATGAAGCCGGCAATTACGCCGAGGCCATCAAGCGGTTTGCCCAAGGCAGCGACGCCTATTCCCACTACAACCGTGGCAATGCCCTGGCCAAGGCCGGTGAACTTGAAGCGGCCATCGATGCGTATGAACAAGCCCTGGAAGCCCAGCCCGATTTGCAACCGGCGCTGAAAAACAAAGCCTTGGTTGAAACCCTGATGCAGGAGCAAGCGCAGCCCGAGCCGGACCCGCCTGCAAAAAACGAAGATGACGAAACCGCCCAACCCGGCCAAACTGCGCAACCGGGCGCCAGCGCACAAACGGCCCAGGGTGGCGAGCAGTCGTCCCACGGCCAGGGCGAAGCCGGCACGGGTGAAACCCAGGCCAACGCCCCGCCACAGGCCGGTGGCAATGAAGTGCCAGGCAGCGAACTGGGTGACGAGCAAACCACCACGCCGCCACTGCGCCCTGCCGACACGCGCCTGGAAGGCGAGCGCCGCCAAGCGCTGGAGCAATGGTTGCAGGAGATCCCGGACAACCCCGGCGAGCTGTTGCGCCGCAAATTCTGGTACGAACAGCAACAACATCAGGACACCACTCGATGAGCCGCCGCACCACCCTTTTGCTCCTGCTCGCGTTGTCGGCAGGCCACGCCCAGGCGGCGGACCTGGTCGCCAGCGTAGACCGCAGCCGCCTCAACTCCGGGGAAACGGTGGAGCTGACGGTGCAATCCAGTGATGTGACCCAGTTTGGCAAACCCGACCTGTCGCCCCTGGACGCGCAGTTCGAAGTCAGCGGCACCCGCCAGATCAACCAACTCACCACGCTGGACGGCGACAACCACGCCACCACCCGCTGGATCATCACCCTGCTGCCCAAGGTGAACGGCAACGTGGTCATCCCGCCGCTGCAGGTGGGCGCACTCAAGACCCAGCCGATCACCCTGCAAGTGGTGGAAAGCGCCAGCCAGAACACCAGCGCCGAACTGGCCCCGGTGTTCATCGAAGCCAACCTCGACCAGACCAGCGTGTACGTGCAGGCCCAGGCCCTGTTGACCGTGCGCGTGTACCACTCGGTGTCGCTGTATGACGACAGCAGCCTCACGCCCTTGCAGATACCGGATGCACGTGTCGAACAACTGGGCGAATCACGCACCTATGAAAAGGTCATCAACAGCATCCGCCATGGCGTGATCGAAACCCGCTACGCCCTCTACCCGCAACACAGCGGCTCGGTGGTGATTGCGGCGCAGACCTTCAGCGCCACCCTGGTGGAATCGCGCCCACCCCAGGAAAACACCCTGCAGGGCACCAAGCCGGGCAAGATGATTCACGTCAGCTCTGCGCCCCTGCCCTTGACGGTCAAGCCCAAACCGGACGCCTACCCCGCCGACTCCCCCTGGCTACCCGCGCGCAGCCTCACGCTGAACGAAGGCTGGAACCCCACGCCCGACCACGTGCAGGTCGGCGACTCCCTGACCCGCAGCCTTACCGTGGAGGCCGAAGGCCTGTCCAGCGCACAGCTGCCGGCGCTGCCCGGCACCGAGGTCAACGGCCTGCGCCGCTATCCCGACCAACCGGTGATGGCTAACCGCACCAGCGACCGCGGCCTGACCGGCAGCCGTGAAAACCGCGAAGCCCTGGTGCCGACCCGCGCCGGCGAGTTGGAGTTGCCCGCGGTGGAAGTGGTGTGGTGGAACACCCACGAAGATCATCTGGAGCGCACCGGCCTGCCGGCGCGCACCGTGCAAGTGGCGGTGAACCCCAGCCTGGTGGTAGACACCCCGGCGACACCGACCATCATCACCGCCCCCGACGATGACCGGCTGTGGCTATGGCAACTGAGCACACTGATGCTGGCCTGCACCACCCTGCTGGGCTTTGGCCTGTGGTGGCGCGCACGCCGACAACCGGCGGTACAACGCGCCGCCCAAACCGGCCCCAGCCCCCGCACCCTGCTCGACGACCTCAAGCGCGCCACCCAGGCCAACGACCCTCATGCCACCCGCCAGGCCCTTGACGCCTGGGCGCGGCAACAACCCGAAACCCTGGCCGACATGGCCGCACGGTTTGTGCCGCTGTCCGATGCTCTGGATGGCTTGAATGGCGCGCTGTACAGCGAAAGCGGCCAATACTGGCTGGGCGATGACCTGTGGCGAGCGATCAAAGCCATCCCCGTGGCCGAACGCGAGCAAGACCCGGCGACCGACACCACCAGCTTGCCGCCGCTCTACCCCAAGTAACCTAGCCTCAACCAACACCACAAAACCCCGAGGGAGCGGGCTTGCCCGCGATGGCGGTGTAACAGTCGGCAGATATGCTAGCTGATACTCCGCCATCGCAGGCAAGCCAGCTCCCACAGTTGATCTGCATCGCCTGATCGAGATGGCCCGCACCCTCGCCGACCGTGCGCTGGATTGCCTGCAACCCAACCCCACTAACACCCCATAACCCCTGTAGGAGCGAGCTCGCTCGCGAAAAACTCACAGGCGCCGCGTTTATCCAGGAAGCCCGCGTTATCGTTGACGTTTTTTGCGAGCAAGAACTAGGCGTCCCCCTCGCTCCTACAATCAGCCATCAGGGCTAGCTCATACTCCGCTGATCGTGTCGGCCATGAGTCTGCGTGCACTTTTACAGGTAAACTCCCCTCCTTTTCATCTTCTCCACGGAGTTCGCCTTGCGTCTGTTTCATACCTCCGACTGGCACTTGGGCCAAAACCTCCACGGCCAGGAACGCGACTTCGAACACGCCTGTTTCCTTGAATGGCTGCTGGGCCAACTCAAGGCCCAGCGCCCGGATGTGCTGTTGATCGCCGGCGATATCTTCGACACGGTCAACCCGCCGCTCAAGGCCCAGGAGCGCTTGTATGACTTCATCATCAGCGCCCACGAACAACAGCCGACACTGACCATTGTGATGATTGCCGGCAACCATGACTCCGGTTCGCGCATCGAACTGCCGGCCCCGCTGATGCGCCGCCTGCGCACCCATGCCCTGGGCCGGGTGCTGTGGCTGGATGACGGGCAACTGGATGCCGACCGCCTGCTGATCCCGCTGCCCAATGCCAAAGGCAAGATCGCCGCCTGGTGCCTGGCACTGCCCTTCCTGCGCCCGGCGGAAGTCACCGGCGCACAGCTGGGCGATGATTACCTGCGCGGCATCGGCCAAGTGCATGAATGGCTGATCGCGGCCGCCAATGCCAAGCGCAACAAAGGCCAGGCGTTGATAGCCATCAGCCATGCACACATGGCCGGTGGATCGGTATCCGAAGACTCCGAACGCAGCTTGATCATCGGCAATGCCGAGGCGCTGCCCGCCACACTGTTCGACCGAAGCGTTGCTTATGTTGCCCTCGGCCATTTGCACAAGCCGCAAAAGGTCAATGGCGAGGAGCGCATTCGTTACAGCGGCTCGCCAATACCCTTGTCGTTCTCCGAAATCGGCTACAAACACCAGATTCTCGACGTGACGTTCCAGGGCGAAAGGCTGGTGGGCTGCGAACCGATCCTGATTCCCCGCTCCGTCAACCTGCAACGCCTGGAAGCCGCGCCTCTGGCCGATATCCTCAAGCAACTCGGTGAGCTGCCCGACATCGACTTGCTTGCCGAAACCCAGCGCCACCCTTGGCTGGAGGTGCGCGTGCGCCTGGACGAGCCGCAACCGGACCTGCGCCAACAGATCGAAACCGCGTTGCAAGGCAAGGCCGTGCGCCTGGTGCGTATCGCCGCCGAATATGCCGGCACACGCGGCAGCGCAGAGGCAGACGATGCGCAACTGATCGAACTCGACCAGCTCACGCCCCAGGAGTTGTTCAGCCGCGCCTGGCAGGACAGCTACGGCAGTGAAGTGGATGACCAGACCTTGAAGGACTTCGCCGTGCTGCTCCAGGAAGTGCAACAGGAGGGCGAACAGCCATGAAGATTCTCGCCATCCGCTTGAAAAACCTCGCCTCTCTGGGGGGCCCGTTCGAAATCGACTTTACCGCCGAGCCGCTGGCCAGTGCGGGCCTGTTCGCCATCACCGGGCCGACTGGCGCGGGTAAAAGTACCCTGCTCGATGCGTTGTGCCTTGCGCTGTTTGGCGCGGTGCCGCGCCTGGGTGACACCGGCCAGGCCAAGATGCCGGACGCCGACACGGATATTTCCATCGGCGACCCGCGCACCCTGATTCGACGCGGCACAGGTGGCGGCTACGCAGAGGTGGATTTTGTCGGTGTCAGTGGCCGTCGCTACCGTGCGCGCTGGGAGGCCAACCGCGCCCGTGATAAGGCCAGCGGCAAGTTGCAGAACAGCCGGCAAAGCCTGATCGACCTGGACAGCGACCAACTGCTGGCCAGCCAGAAAACCGAATACAAGACCCAGCTCGAATTGGCCCTGGGCCTGAACTTCGAACAGTTCACCCGTGCGGTGCTGCTGGCGCAAAGCGAGTTCAGCGCCTTCCTCAAGGCCAATGACAATGAGCGCAGTGAGCTGCTGGAGAAGCTCACCGACACCGCGCTCTACACCCAGCTCGGCCGCCGCGCGTTCGATAAAGCCAAAGAGGCCAAGGATGCGCACAAACAGCTGCAGGACCAAGCCACCGGCGTGGTGCCCCTGGCCCCCGAAGCCCGCGCCGAGCTGGATCAACAGTTGGCCCAAGCCCAGCAGCAGCTCAAGACCCAACAAGCTCAGCTCAAGCAGCTGGAGTTGCAGCACACCTGGCTCAAGGAGCTGCGCGAATGGCAGGAGCGCCATCAACACGCAGTGGAGCAACTGCAACGCGACGAACAGACCTGGGCCAGCCAAGGCCAGCAACGCCAGGACCTGAACCTTCTGGAGCAGTTGGCACCGCAACGCCATCACTTCCTGCGCCAGGCAGAGCTCGGCACCTTGCTGACGCCGCTGGCGGCACACATTGCCCAGCACCTCGAGCAACAAACCGCCCTGCACACCCGTCAGGAACAGGCGCAACACCAGCAAGTGGCCGCCCAGGCAGCACTGGCCGAGGCCCTGAAACACCAGGTCGACGCCGCGCCCCTGCTGCGCCAGGCCATCGAAGAGCAAAACACCCTCACCCACGTGAGCCGCGAACTGACCAAGCGCAACGAGGAAAAACACCCGCACGAAAGCGCCTGTACCGAAGGCCAGGCCCTGCTCGACGGTTTGCAACACACGCAGGCCCAAGTCACCGAGCGTCTGCAGCGCCTGGCCACCGAACTTGAGCACAGCGCCGCCCTCGCCCCGCTGAGCGATGCCTGGAACGCCTACCGTGACCGCCTGCAACAACTGGTGCTGATCGGCAATCGCCTCAACCAAGGCCACGCCGAGCTGGGGCAACTCGAACAGCGCGCGAGCGCCGCCGCCGAACAGTTCACCCTACAGCGCGAAGCCCTGGATTTGCTCTACCACGAGGCCGGTGCCGAACCGCACGCGGTGGCCGAACAAATCCAATTGCTGGCCAGCCTGCTGCAAGACAACCGCAAGCAACAGCGCGCCTTCGAAGACCTGGCCCGCTTGTGGGACAGCCAGCAACAGCTGGACCAACAGGCGGGTGCGCTGACGCAAAAACTCGCCGAGGCCGCGCAAAAACGCGAACAACTGAACCAGAACGGCCTGCAAACCAAGGCCGAACTCACCGTTGCCGAACAAACCCTGGCGGTGACCAAGCAACTGCTGGAACGCCAACGCCTGGCCCGCAGTGCCAGCGTCGAGGAATTACGCGAGCAGTTGCAGGATGACCAACCCTGCCCGGTGTGCGGTAGCCACGAACACCCCTACCACCAGCCCGAGGCTCTGCTGCAAAGCCTGGGCCGCCATGATGAAAGTGAAGAGGCGGCAGCGCAGAAAGCCGTCGACAGCCTCAAGGAAAAACTCACCGAACTGCGCGGTGAAGTGGGCGGCCTGATCGCTCAGCAAAAAGAGTTTCTGCAACAACAGGAACAGTTGGCCACGCAGCAGCAGGGGTTGGCACCGAGCCTGCAAGCCCACCCACTGTCTGCTTCGCTGTTCGCCCAGGACGCCGCCAAGCGCAGCCCTTGGCTGGCCCAGCAATTGGCCCAATTGAGCCAAAGCATCAGCCAGGACGAACAACGCCAGGGCGCCCTGCTCAACCTGCAACAGAACGCCGGGCGCTTGCAGCAACAATTGCAAGCGGCCCAAGAATCCAGCCAGCAAGCCCGGCAATTGTTCGTGGACCAACAGAGGCAACTGGCCGGCGACCGCGAACGCCTGGAGGCGGAACTCGGCGCCTTCGCCAGCCTGTTGCCCGCCGAGACGCTGGAGGGTTTGCGCAGCGCGCCTGCGGCGACCTTCATGCAGCTCGACCAGCAGGTCAGCCAGCGCCTTGAGCAGTTAGGCCATCAACGCGATGAGCAGGCCGAGCAGCAGGAGCGCCAACAGGCCATCGAGAAACAACACACCCACCAACAGCATCGCCAGCAGCAACTCGACGCCTTGAATCTGCAAGTCGCAGAGCTGGCCGACCAGCAACACGCCGTCCAGGAAAAACTCCGCGCCTTGCTAGGGGACCACCCCAGCGCCGAGCACTGGCAACAGCAGCTGGAGCAAGCCGTCACCCAGTCCCGGCAAAGCGAGACCGACGCCAACCACGAACTGCACGCCGTACACACGGCCCAGGTACAGCTGGCCGCCGACCTCAAGGCCCAGCAGCAACGCCAGCAGGCAGTGGAAGCGGAGCAGCACGCCCTTGCGACACGCATCGGCGAATGGCGCGCCCTGCACCCCGAACTGGATGACCAGGACCTGGCGCGCCTCTTAGCCCTTGATGAAGCCCAGGTCGCGCAGTTGCGTCAGCACCTGCACAGCAGCGAAAAGGCCGTCGAGCAAGCCAAGGTTCTGCTGCACGAGCGCGAACAGCGCCTGGCCGAACACCAGGCCCTGCACAACGCCAACCAGGAGGCCGAGCAGTTGGACGCCACCCTGGCAACGCTTGACCAGCAGCTGCTTGAGGGTGAGAAACACTGCGCCGAACTGCGCGCACGCCAGGCCGAAGACCAGCGCCGCCAGAATGCCAACCAGGCCCTGGCCGAACAGATCGCCAAGGCTTACGAGCAGTGGCAGCGCTGGGCACGCCTGAATGCGCTGATCGGCTCGGCCACCGGCGACACCTTCCGCAAGATCGCCCAGGCCTACAACCTTGACTTGCTGGTACACCATGCCAACGTGCAACTGCGCCAACTGGTACGCCGCTACCGGCTCAAACGCGGCGGCAGCATGCTCGGGCTGTTGGTGATGGACACAGAGATGGGCGATGAACTGCGCTCGGTACACTCGCTGTCCGGTGGCGAAACCTTCCTGGTGTCATTGGCACTGGCGTTGGGGCTGGCCTCGATGGCGTCGAGCACCTTGAAGATCGAGTCGCTGTTTATCGACGAAGGCTTTGGTAGCCTTGATCCGGAGTCGTTGCAATTGGCGATGGACGCCCTGGACGGTTTGCAGGCCCAGGGCCGCAAGGTGGCGGTGATCTCCCACGTACAGGAAATGCATGAACGCATCCCGGTGCAGATCCAGGTGCAACGCCAGGGCAATGGCCTGAGCACGTTGGAGGTCAAGTGAGCGAAGCGCTGCTGTATTCGTTCCGGCGCTGCCCCTATGCAATGCGGGCGCGGCTGGCGTTGCGTTATTCCGGCGTGGCGGTGAGCATTGTCGAAGTCAGCTTGAAAGCCAAGCCAGCCGAGATGCTCGCGCTGTCGCCCAAGGGCACGGTGCCGGTGTTGAGCGTCGAAGGTCGCGTGATCGAGGAAAGCCTGCAGATCATGGAGTGGGCGCTTGCCCAGCACGATCCCGATGATTGGCTGCTGCAAGGTGACCCTGGGGTGCTGGCGTTGATTGCCGAGAATGATCAGGTGTTCAAGCATCATTTGAATCGATACAAGTACGCCGAACGCTACCCGGAGCAATCGATGGAGCATTATCGGGCCGAGGGTGAAGTGTTCTTACAGAAACTGGAAACATTGCTGGCAGACCGTGAGTACCTGCTCGCCGAGCACCTGAGCCTGGCAGATGCGGCGCTGATGCCGTTTGTACGCCAGTTTGCCCATGTGGGTCGGGAGTGGTTTGCGAGCACGCCGTATCGGCGTTTGCAGGCCTGGCTGCAACGATTTATGGATTCACCGTTGTTTATGGCGGTGATGGCAAAACCCTGAGGCCAACCCAACCAACTGTGGGAGCTGGCTTGCCTGCGATGGCGTCCGTTCAATCGACAGAGATGTCGAATGTGCTGCCCCCCTGGTAACCACGATGCGAAGCGAGCCGCTCTTG
>NZ_NKRF01000129.1:0-218122 GCF_003408955.1 Pseudomonas sp. GL93 | reverse complement strand
AGGCTAGCGTGTAGTCACGCTGGCTCCGCCTTTTGCCTGAATCCATTGACTCCTCCTGAAGATAGGTCAGAAGGCGTAAACCTTATTCAGGACGGGACACCAGGCATGAAAAAGCCCGCAGCGACGGCGGGCTTTTTCTTACAAGCAGGAGGCAGACCTCAGATAGGTCGGCTGCCGTACTTGTTATCCGGCTTCTTCGGTGGATCAGCCACCACGTTGGCCTCGACTTCCTGCACTTTGCCGCCTTTAGCGAGGAACTCTTCCATCGCACGGGCCAGGGCATCGCGCTCTTTGTTCTTGGCTTCAACGCTCGGCAATTCGTCTACCGAAACAGCCGCCTTGGCTTTGCCTTTGGCTTTGGGAGCCGCGTCATCGCCCACACTGTCATCGGCGTCGTCAGCAACGTCTTCGGCCGCTACTTCAAGACCTTCTTCGGTGTCGTCTTCATCGCCTACTTCGAGGTCGTCTTGTTCCAGATCATCGTCGCTCATGTTCTACCTCATGACTTGCGAAAAGCAGATTAGTTATAGCCCAGCTTCACCCTCTGTCGAGGTCGCCGGAAAAAAATCAACATCCACCAGATAACCAGTGGCTTACGCCCCTTCACCGTGCAAGGTGGCGAGGACTTTACGAGCACCGCCATGATCACGGTGCTCGCCCAGATAAACACCTTGCCAGGTCCCTATCGCCAAGCGGCCGGCCTTGACCGGCAAACTCAACTGGCAGCCCAGCAGACTGGCCTTGAAGTGCGCCGGCAGATCATCCGGACCTTCGTCGTTATGTTCAAACCCTGCGCGACCCTGTGGCACCAGCAGGTTGAAAAAACGCTCGAAGTCACGGCGAACCGCCGGGTCGGCATTCTCGTTGACGGTCAACGAGGCCGAGGTGTGCTGCAGCCACAGATGCAACAGGCCCACACGGCACGCCTTCAACTCAGGCAAGCCGGCAAGCAACTCGTCCGTTACCAAGTGAAAGCCCCGGGGCTTGGCCCGCAGGGTAATCAGGGTCTGTTGCCACATACAGTTCTCCGCCCATCGGCGCGCATTCTAGCGCGCTCTGGGAAAAAACAAAGTGCCGAATACGCCTTCATGCCTGTAAGACATTTGCACTCTGAAAAGTGCCGTGTGGATCCCATCACAAAGTTGATAAAAAACCCATACACCTTTAGCCAAAGACAAACACCAGACAAAAAAATGCCCGGCAAGCCGGGCATGTTTTTTTCGCGTAGTTACAAGTTGTAGCCGCGCTCGTTGTGTTGCGCCAGGTCGAGGCCAACCGCCTCTTCTTCCTCGGTGACACGCAGGCCCATGACCATGTCGAGCACCTTGAGGATGACGTAGGTCACGATCGCCGTGTAGATCACGGTGAAGCCCACGCCTTTGCACTGGATCCAGACTTGGGCCGCGATGTCGGTCACGGTGCCGAAGCCGCCCAGCGCCGGGGCAGCGAACACACCGGTAAGGATCGCACCGACGATGCCGCCGATACCGTGCACGCCGAAAGCGTCCAGGGAGTCGTCATAACCCAGCTTGCGCTTGAGGCTGGTAGCACAGAAGAAGCACACCACACCGGCGACCAGGCCAATCACCAGGGCGCCCATCGGGCCCACGGTGCCCGCCGCTGGCGTCACGGCGACGAGGCCGGCGACCACGCCCGAGGCGATACCCAGTGCGCTGGGCTTGCCGTGGGTGATCCACTCGGCAAACATCCAGCCCAGGGCCGCAGCTGCGGTGGCGATCTGAGTCACCAGCATCGCCATGCCCGCGGTGCCGTTGGCCGCCGCGGCGGAACCGGCGTTGAAGCCAAACCAACCGATCCACAGCATAGCCGCGCCCACCAGGGTATAGCCCAGGTTATGCGGGGCCATCGGGGTGGTCGGAAAGCCTTTGCGCTTGCCGAGCACAATGCACGCCACCAGGCCAGCCACACCCGCGTTGATGTGCACAACGGTGCCGCCAGCGAAGTCCAGCACGCCCCAGTCCCACATCAGGCCGCCGTTGCCGCTCCAGACCATGTGCGCAATCGGCGCATAGACCAGGGTGAACCAGATAGCCATGAAGATCAGCATCGCGGAGAACTTCATACGCTCAGCAAAAGCACCAACAATCAGCGCCGGAGTAATGATGGCAAAGGTCATCTGGAAGGTGATGAACACGGCTTCCGGAAACAGCGCCGCCGGCCCGGTGATGCTGGCCGGGGTGACACCCGCCAGGAACGCCTTGCCCATGCCGCCGAAGAAGGAATTGAAGTTGACCACGCCTTGCTCCATACCGGTGGTATCGAACGCGATGCTGTAGCCGTAGACGACCCAGAGGATGCTGATCAGGCCAGTGATGGCGAAGCACTGCATCATCACCGACAGAATGTTCTTGGAGCGGACCATGCCGCCGTAGAACAGCGCCAGGCCAGGGATGGTCATGAACAGCACCAGCGCGGTGGCAGTGAGCATCCAGGCGGTGTCGCCCGAATTGAGGACTGGAGCAGCCACTTCATCTGCCGCCATGGCCAGGCTTGGCATTACGATGGACAGCAGGGCTCCGAGCCCTGCGAATTTACGCAGAGTCATATTGTTTTCTCCTGGGGCGTTGGGGTTTGGCGGCTTAGATTGCGTCGGTATCGGTTTCGCCGGTACGGATGCGAATAGCCTGTTCCAGATTGACCACGAAGATCTTGCCGTCACCGATCTTGCCGGTGTTGGCCGCCTTGGTTATCGCCTCGATAACCCGGTCAAGATCCTTGTCGTCAATGGCGACATCGATCTTCACCTTCGGCAGGAAATCGACCACGTATTCCGCGCCGCGATACAGCTCGGTATGACCCTTCTGCCGACCGAAGCCCTTGACCTCAGTAACGGTAATGCCCTGCACGCCGATCTCGGACAGTGACTCGCGAACATCGTCCAACTTGAACGGCTTGATGATGGCAGTGACTAGCTTCATGAAAACTCTCTCCCGAATTTGGTGGACTTGCCCCAGGAAAACAAACCCGTCTCAAGTCTAAGCGCAGTGCCTGGCTTTGTAACGCATCGTCGCCTCGGCATTTGCCGTCGCGACGCCAGCGAACCACTGGTGACGAGCCCTGTACCCCGGATCCGTCGGCGCACTGCATTCGTCACAGCGACTGCATCAGTGCATGGGTCATGATCGTCTAAGCAGAAACCTTGCCAGCTCCGTAAAAACCACTGAAATCAATCCATTGCCCGCTTGTGCCCACCTAGGGGGCGCCTGCGCGGCAGCATTGCGCATCAAAACAGTGCGCGGCCGCCCGCCCCAATGCGCGAAAACCGTGCGCAGCAGAGCGTGAAAATGACTATAGACGCTGCGTGATACACTGGCGCCCAACTGTTTTCCGGAATATGTCCAATGCTCGCGCCCAAAGACTTCCTCGACGCCCTGAGCGGCCACGCCTCTCGCCTGTTCAGCGGCGACACCCCGCTGCCCCGCAATGAAATCGAAAGCCAGTTCAAGGCTTTGCTACAGAGTGGTTTCAGCAAGCTCGACCTAGTCAGCCGGGAAGAGTTTGACAGCCAGATGGTGGTGCTGGCCCGCACACGTGCGCGGCTGGAGAGCCTGGAGGCGAAGGTGGCTGACCTTGAAGCACGGTTGGCGCCATCCTCTGCTGAATAAACACGGTTAGTGTGGGAGCTGGCTTGCCTGCTCCCACATTTGTTTTGCGTTGCCGCCCGGATACGTTCTGTAAAACCTCGCCCGTCCCGCTCCATCCAGCCTCGTCTACCCTTGAAAAAACCGCAGGAAGCGGCCCTCCCATTCAAGGAACGAGCATGTCCCTCGCCATCGTCCACAGCCGCGCCCAGGTCGGTGTAGAAGCCCCAGCCGTCACTGTCGAAGTGCATATGGCCAATGGCCTGCCGTCTCTCACGTTGGTGGGTTTGCCCGAAACCGCAGTGAAGGAAAGCAAGGACCGCGTGCGCAGTGCCATCCTCAACTCGGCGCTGCAATATCCGGCCCGGCGCATCACGCTCAATCTCGCGCCTGCCGACCTGCCCAAGGACGGCGGGCGTTTTGATCTGGCGATTGCCCTGGGCATCCTGGCGGCCAGTGTGCAGGTGCCGGCCTTGATGCTCGATGACGTGGAATGCCTTGGGGAATTGGCGTTGTCCGGCGAGGTACGCGCGGTGAAGGGGGTATTGCCGGCCGCGCTGGCGGCGCGCAAGGCCGGGCGCACCGTGATAGTGCCACGCGCCAACGCCGAGGAGGCGTGCCTGGCGTCGGGGCTGAAGGTGATTGCGGTGGACCACTTGCTGCAAGTAGTGGCGCACCTGAATGGGCACGTACCGATTGAGCCCTACAGGTCCGACGGCTTGCTGTACCTGAACAAGCCTTACCCGGACCTGAGTGAAGTACAGGGCCAACTCGCGGCCAAGCGAGCATTGCTGATCGCGGCGGCGGGCGCGCATAACCTGTTGTTCAGTGGGCCACCGGGCACCGGCAAGACGTTACTGGCCAGCCGGCTGCCGGGCTTGCTGCCGCCGTTGAGCGAGCAGGAAGCACTTGAAGTGGCCGCTATCCAATCCGTAGTCAGCCTGGCCCCTCTGAGTCATTGGCCTAACCGCCCGTTCCGTCAGCCACACCACTCGGCATCCGGGCCGGCGCTGGTGGGTGGCGGCTCGAAGCCACAACCGGGGGAAATCACCCTGGCCCATCACGGGGTGTTGTTCCTGGATGAACTGCCAGAGTTTGACCGCAAGGTACTGGAGGTGCTGCGCGAGCCATTGGAGTCGGGGCATATCGTGATCTCCCGCGCCCGAGACCGGGTGAGTTTCCCGGCGCGCTTTCAACTGGTCGCGGCGATGAACCCCTGCCCTTGCGGCTACATGGGCGAACCCAGTGGGCGTTGTCGGTGTACGCCGGAACAAATTCAACGCTATCGCAACAAGCTCTCCGGGCCGCTGCTGGACCGGATTGATTTGCACCTGACAGTCGCGCGGGAGGTCACTGCGTTGAGCCCCGCCCAACAAGTCGGTGACACCACCGCGCAAGCGTCCGCTCAGGTGGCGCAAGCCCGTGAACGCCAGCACCAGCGCCAGGGTTGTGCCAATGCGTTCCTCGATCTGCCACGGCTGCGCGAGCACTGCCAGTTGGCCAAAGCCGATGAAAGCTGGCTGGAAAACGCGTGTGAGCGGCTGACATTATCACTGCGCGCAGCCCATCGATTGCTCAAGGTGGCTCGCACCCTGGCGGACCTTGAGCAAGTGGAAGGCATCGCCCGCCATCATTTGGCGGAGGCCTTGCAGTACCGACCAGCCGCAAATGGCTAGCACTTGTCAGGCAAAATCCAGCAGCAGCCTCGCCACTTCCAACACTTCTTGCAGCACCGCTTCTGCGGACTCTGCGGAAGGCTTGAGCATCAGGTCATCGGCATAGCCCATCGCCAGGGCGAAGATCTGCCGTGCAACGCGTTGAGACGACTCGCAGCGAAAGACGCCATCGGCAACGCCCCGCTCGATCACCTCGGCAAGCATGCTTTGCCATTGGGCGTTGATCACCAGATAAGCCTGAGCCATTTGCGCGTCGTGCATGGCCTCGTCCCAGGCGTCAAGCCACAGCGCCCAGCCGGCATCAGCGGTGCTGGGCAGGCAGTCGCGCAAAAAACCCACGAGCGCCTCCAGCGGTGGCGCATCGGCCAACGGCTCGCGCACTTCATCCAGTTGCTCATTGGCAAAGCGTACGAAGGCTTCACGGCGCAGTTCATTCCAGTCGCTGAAGTAGTGATAGACATGACTGCGCGACAAGCCGGCATGTTCGGCGAGGTCACGGGTGGATACATCGGCGAAACCCTTGCTGCGAAACAGCTCCAGGGCGGCGGCGATGATCTGGTCTTTACGGTCGGTACGCGACATGGGCAATTCCTTCGAGCAAAAGCGGATAAGCGGCGCTTGCTTTTTGAGCGATCGCTCAAGGATACTTGAGCAGTCGCTCAATAATAGCGTCTATTACTCCTCTGGTGCACCCATGACATCCGTCACCCCACAAATTCTGATCGAAGAAAGCAAGAAAATCGGCCAGCAGTCTGCCAGCCAAACCCTCAAGGCTATTGCCAAAGCCTATCCCGGCAAGCTGTCTTGCACCTTGTCGCTGGTGGCGCTGGAGAACGCGCTGTTGTTGGCTTACCCACTGTTTGCCGGGTTCGCGGTGGACTCGATTATCCGCGGCGATGCCACCAGTGCGTTGTTCTATGCCGCCGTGGTCATGGCGTTCTGGGTGGTCGGGGCGGCACGGCGAGCGCTGGATACCCGCACGTTCACGCGCATTTACGCCGACCTTGCGGTGCCGGTCATCCTCAACCAGCGCCAACAGAACCACAGCACCTCGAAATCGGCGGCACGGGTGGTGCTGGCACGGGAATTTGTCGACTTCTTTGAAAAGCACGTGCCAATCATCGCCACTGCGTTGGTATCGATCGTGGGCGCTGCAGTAATGCTGATCGTGATTGAGCCGTGGGTAGGCATGGCCTGCCTGGCCGCGCTGCTGCTGTGCATCACCTTGTTGCCACGCTTTGCACAGCGCAATCAGGAACTACACGAGCGCCTGAATAACCGCCTGGAGAAAGAAATTGGTCTGGTCGAAAAAGTCGGCGCGCCGACCCTGCGACGTCACTACCAGGTGCTGTCACGCCTGCGCATCTGGCTTTCAGACCGCGAGGCTGCGGCGTACCTGTTTCTCGGTACGCTCGCAGCTTTGCTGTTTGTGGTCGCGATCAGCCAGTTGGCCTTGTCCCCAGCGGTCAAGGCTGGCCACATCTACGCGGTGATGACTTACCTGTGGACCTTTGTGACCAGCATGGATGAAGCGCCAGGTATGGTCGACCAACTGGCGCGGCTCAAGGACATTGGCAAGCGCGTAGACCCAGGGCTTGGGGAGCCCTGAGCCTCAACGAAACCGATCCACCTCATGGCGCAAGCCTGCCGCCAAGGTCTCCAGTTCCTTGGCGGTAACCGCCAGGTTGGACACCACTTCACGCTGCTCGCTGTTGGCCAGCGCAATGCTCTGTAGGTTGCTGCTGAGCAAGGTCGCGGTGCTGCTCTGCTCCTGGGTAGCGGTGGTGATCGCAGCGAATTGCTGGCCGGCCGAGCGGCTTTGCTCGTCGATACGCGCCAGGGCCGAGGCCACGTCGGCGTTGCGCGACAGGCCTTCCTGCATCAGCGCATTGCCGTGTTCCATGGTGCTGATGGCGTTGCCGGTTTCCTGCTGGATGCTCTGGATCATGCCGGAGATTTCATCGGTGGCCTGGCGGGTGCGCGAAGCCAGGTTGCGCACTTCGTCGGCGACCACGGCAAAACCACGGCCTTGCTCACCAGCGCGGGCGGCTTCGATGGCAGCGTTGAGCGCCAGCAGGTTGGTCTGTTCGGCGATGGCGGTAATCACACCGACGATCCCCCCGATTTCCTGGGAACGCTGGCCCAGGGTGTTGATCACTGCCGCGGTGCTGTTCAGCGCAGTGGCGATATGCTCCAGGGACGATGACGCTTCTTGCATCGAGGTGCGGCCGATACGGGTTTGTTGAGCATTCTCTTGAGCCAGGCGCTCGGTGTTGCCCATGTTGTCGGCAATATTCAGCGAGGTAGCACTGAACTCTTCCACCGCGCCGGCCATGCTGGTGATCTCGCCGGACTGCTGCTCCATGCCTTCATAGGCCCCACCGGACAAGCCCGACAGCGCCTGTGCGCGGCTGTTGACCTGTTCAGCGGCGGTACGGATATGCGATACCATGGTCGACAGCGCTTCACCCATCTGGTTGAAACTGCGCGCCAACTGGCCGATCTCATCATGGCTGGACACGTTGAGGCGCGCACTCAAATCGCCCGCGCCCAGGGCCTGGGCCTGGCGCACCAGTTCGCTCAATGGCGCCAGCTTGCTGCGCAACAGCCACACCGTGGCGCCCACTGCCAGCAACATCGCCAGCACGCTGCCGATCACCAGGCGGATGCCGACTTCCCAGGTCACTGCGCGAATCTCAGCCTTGGGCATGCTCGCTACCACCGCCCAAGGGCCGCCTTCGAACGGCACCGAGACGCTATAGAAATCTTCGTTCTTGTCGCTCCAGAAGCGGCCTGCACCCGGTTTTTTCGCCAGGTCGAGCATCACCGCAATCGCCTGATCCGGCGCTTGCACGCCAGCCGGCGGCACCAGCCAGTGCTTTTGCTCATCCAGCAGCGCGAGGGAGCCCGTCTGGCCGATGCGGAAGCGCTTGAGGTTTTCAAACTGGGCGTTCTGGGCATCGGTGTAATCGAAACCGATGAACAGCACGGCGATGACCTGCCCACTGCTGTCACGTACGGGGCTGTATTGGGTCATGTAGGAGCGGTCGAACAACACGGCACGGCCGATGTAGGTCTGGCCGCTCACAACGCGCTGGTAGGCCGCGCCCTGACGGTCGAGCACGGTGCCAATGGCGCGATTGCCATCCTGCTTGGTCAGGGAGGTGCTGACGCGGATAAAGTCGTCGCCGCTGCGCACGAATACCGTGGCCACGCCGCCGGACATCTGCTTGAACTCATCCACCTCTTCGAAGTTGTTGTTCAGCACCTCGTTGCCCAGGTAGAGGCTTGGCGTCTGCACGCCGGCCACGGCCACGGGCTGGTCCGTACGCACACTCAAGCCGGCGCCGAAGCGCTTTTCAAACAGCCCGCTCAAACGCTGGGTGCTTTCGCGCAACGTGCTGTGGAAGGTGTTGAGTTGGTCGGCGAGCAGACGCGCCTCGCTGGCCAGGTGTTCCTCGCGGGTGGCGAGGTTGGCGGAGTCGAGGGTACGCAGGGCAAAGACCGTACTGCCGCTGATCACGACAGCCAGAATCACGGCGAGTGCAAGGCCTAACTGGGAGGCAATCCGGGCACGGGGTTGAGACATGACAGCTCCTGGCCGAGGCCAGGATCATCCTGATCTCATAGCGCTGCTCGGCAAATTATCGAGTGGGAAACGGTAGTGCACGATGGTTCCAACACCTTTCTTCGGCGGCATTTGGCAATACTTGAGCGAAACACAGGGGTATCCCGCAAACGATTGCACCAACGGCCCGCCCCCCGTTAATCGAGGCGTTCGACTTGGGGCAATTCCATCGCCTTGACTTCACCCTGAAGAAATTCCGCCAGCCGTCGCAAACGTTCGCCACCCGGGCGGGTTTTCGGCCACACCAGGTAGTAGCTTTCCCCACTGGCGACCGCCGTAGGCCACGGCAGGCTCAAGCGTCCCTGTGCCACGTCTTCGGCCACCATCAACAAGTCACCCATGGAGACGCCATAGCCTCGGGCGGCGGCGATCATGCCCAGCTCGAGCGTGTCGAACACCTGCCCACCCTTGAGTGAAACGTGAGACGACAGCCCCATGCGCTGCAGCCAGTAACGCCAGTCGCGGCGGTCCGGGGTCGGGTGCAGCAGTTCGGCGGTTGCCAGCCGCGTCACGTCCCAGGGACCGTCGTCCAACAGATTGGGGGCTCCCACAGGGATCAGCATTTCCGCAAACAGATAACTGGCCTCCCAGTCCGCCGGAAAGTGCCCGTTGCTGAGCAAAACCGCACAGTCGAACGGTTCTTGATTGAAGTCCACTTCATCGATGCTCATCCACGCACTGGTGAGCTGCACCTCATTGCCCGGCTGCAAGGCCCGGAAGCGACTCAGCCTCGCCAGCAGCCAGCGCATGGTCAAGGTGGACGGCGCCTTCATACGCAGGATGTCATCTTCGGCATTCAAGGTATGGCAAGCACGCTCCAGGGCAGCGAAGCCTTCCCGTACGCCAGGCAGCAACAAACGCGCCGCTTCCGTGAGCTGCAACGTGCGACCGCTGCGCTGGAATAATCGGCAGGCGAAATAATCTTCGAGCGTACGGATATGCCGGCTGATCGCACTTTGGGTAATCGACAATTCCTCAGCCGCGCGGGTAAACGAGTGGTGGCGGGAGGCGGCTTCAAATGCCCGCAAGGCATAAAGAGGAGGAAGACGACGAGACATGCTGAAAGCTCCGACTGCGCAATCTGGAAACCCTACCAGAATCACTCATGCATGAGTTTTAATCATGCCAATGATCGCTTTTATCCTTTTGTGCAATGCGCTGAATGCGCCGAGAATCAACCCTTCCCCACCTTCCTGACCATTCGAGTGTGATGATCATGCAACATCCGGCACGTACCGAACTCTGGGCCATTCTGCGGCTATCGGGGCCGTTGATTGCCTCACAGTTGGCGCACATGCTGATGGTGCTGACCGACACCCTGATGATGGCGCGCCTGAGCCCCGAGGCCTTGGCGGGCGGCGGCCTGGGCGCGGCGAGCTATTCGTTCGTGGCGATTTTCTGCATCGGCGTGATCGCAGCCGTGGGCACCCTGGTCGCCATTCGCCATGGCGCGGGCGATATCGACGGCGCCACCCGCCTGACCCAGGCCGGGCTGTGGCTGGCGTGGTTGATGGCGCTGGCGGCGGCGTTGCTGTTATGGAACTTGAAGCCGGTACTGCTGATGTTCGGCCAGACCGAAACCAACGTGCAAGCAGCCGGGCAATTCCTGACGATCCTACCCTTTGCCCTGCCCGGCTACCTGAGCTTCATGGCCCTGCGCGGCTTTACCAGCGCCATCGGCAAGGCCACTCCGGTGATGGTGATCAGCCTGTGCGGTACCGTGGTCAACTACCTGCTCAACCATGCGTTGATCGAAGGCATGTTCGGCCTACCGAAACTGGGCCTGATGGGCATCGGCCTGGTGACCGCCATCGTCGCCAATGGCATGGCGTTGGCATTGATGTGGTACATCCGCAGCAACCGCGCCTACGCCGCCTACCCGCTGGGCACCGGCCTGCTGCGCCTGAATACCCACTACCTGCGCGAGCTGTGGCGCCTGGGCCTGCCGATTGGCGGCACCTATGCGGTAGAGGTCGGGCTGTTTGCCTTTGCGGCGTTGTGCATGGGCACCATGGGCAGCACGCAGTTGGCGGCGCACCAGATCGCCCTGCAGATTGTCTCGGTGGCCTTCATGGTGCCGGCGGGGATGTCCTACGCGGTGACCATGCGCATCGGCCAGCATTACGGCGCCGGGCAGTTGCTGCAGGCACGCTTGGCCGGACGAGTCGGCATAGGATTCGGGGCCATGGTGATGCTGGGGTTTGCGGCGGTACTGTGGCTGTTTTCCGACCCACTAATAGGATTGTTCCTAGACCATGACGACCCGGCGTTCCATGACGTCATCGTCCTGGCGGTGAGCCTGCTGGCCGTCGCCGCCTGGTTTGAATTGTTCGACGGTGTGCAGACCATCGCCATGGGGTGTATCCGTGGCTTGAAGGACGCCAAGACCACCTTCCTGGTGGGGCTGGGTTGCTATTGGCTGATTGGCGCACCGTCGGCCTGGTTGATGGCGTTCACCCTGGGCTGGGGGCCAACAGGCGTCTGGTGGGGACTGGCACTGGGCCTGGCGTGCGCGGCGGTGAGCCTGACCTGGGCATTTGAGGCGAAGATGAAGCGGATGATTCGGCAGGAGCCGGATGCTGATGTCGGACTCCGAGCGGCCCTGCCTGACTAGCGAGTGCACGCGGCCCATGTGGGAGCTGGCTTGCCTGCGATGACGGTCGCTCAGTTAAAAATTATTAGCCCGGCACACCGCTATCGCAGGCAAGCCAGCTCCCACACTTGACCGGGTTTACAAAGCTCAACCCAACAGCGCCTGCTGGCTTTGCCCAAACATCAGGTATTCCACCAACTCCGGCAACGGCAACGGCTTGCTGATCAGGTAACCCTGGACCTGGTCGCACCCAAACAAGCGCAAAAGCTCAAGCTGTTCAGGGGTTTCCACGCCTTCGGCGACCACTTCCAGGTTGAGGTTGTGGGCCAGGTTGATCATGGCGTGCACCAGCTTGCGGTTTTCTTCGCGCTCTTCCATGCCGCCGACAAAACTCTTGTCGATCTTCAACAAGGCAATCGGCAGGCTGTTGAGGTGCACAAACGACGAAAAACCGGTGCCAAAATCATCCAGGGAAAACCGCACACCCAGCCGGCCAAGGGCGTCCATGGTCTGCTTGACCAGGTCGCTGCGGCGCATCACGGCGGTTTCGGTCAATTCGAACTCCAGCCATTGCGCTTCCACGCCGCGCTCGGCAATCAGGCGGCTGAGGGTAGACAGCAACTGACTGTCCTGGAACTGGCGAAACGACAGGTTGACCGCCATGTGCAGTGGCGGCAGGCCGCGTTCGCGCAGGTCTTGCATGTCGCGCAGGGCTCGGGAGATCACCCAGTAACCCAATGGCACGATCAGGCCACTCTGTTCGGCCAGCGGCACGAATTCGCTGGGCGGCAACAAGCCGCGCTCACCGTGGCGCCAGCGCACCAGGGCTTCGAGGCCAACGATATGGCCGTCGTCCAGGTCCAGGCGCGGCTGGTAATGCAACTCCAACTCATCGCGGCGCAAGGCCCGGCGCAGTTCACTTTCCAGGTCGGCCAGGCTGCGGGCGTTGCGGTTGATGCGTTCATTGAAGATATGGAAGGTGCAACCCTGGGTACTTTTGGCCTGCTGCATGGCGATATGGGCGTGCCACATCAACGGGTCGGCACCGGCGCGGGCGCGTGCATGAGCCATGCCCAGGCTGCAACCGATCAACAGGCTTTCGCCATCCACCCAGTAGGGCTCGGCCATCACTTCGGTGATGCGCTCAGCCATCCACTCGGCGCGCTGGGGCGCCCGGCGGGTATCGATCAACAAGGCAAACTCATCGCTGCCCAGGCGCGCCAGTTGGTCCCCGGCTTCGAGCTGGCTCTTGAGCCGCGATACCACTTGCAGGATCAAACGGTCGCCCGCCTGATGGCCGAGGGCATCGTTGGCGTGACGAAAGTTGTCCAGGTCCAGGTGACCGAGGGCCAGGCCGCGGCCGTCGTTGTCCGCCAAGCGCGCGGCCAGCAAGGTCTGGAAGCCCTGACGGTTGGCAATACCGGTGAGCGGGTCCTGCTCGGCCAGGCGCTGCAAGGTATTCTCCAGCACGCCGCGCTCGCGCACATGGCGCAGGCAGCGGCGCAATGTGTCGGCGTCCAATGCCTCCAGCACCAACCAATCGCTGACACCCAGCGGCGACACCAGTGGCTCCTGCTCCAGCAGCAATACACACGGCAGGCTGCACCGGCCGGGGCCGGGCTGCAGGCTGGGCGTGGTCAATAACACAGCACCCTGGTCGTCATCGAACAGGCGGCTTACCGAGTCCCAGTTGGGCGCACTGATCAGCACAGCCCCTTCGCCCATCGGCGCCAGGCACTCGCGCAACAACGCTGCCCACTCGGGCTCATCGGCCAGCAGCAGCAAACGCAAGGGTTCGACAGGCGTAGACACGCTAACTCCCTAGACTCTGCAAAATTTCATTAGCGGTGCCATTATGACGTGCGGCCTGACAATGACAAAGGATGACAAATGATAGGTGTTATCAAATACGCAGACTGTAAATAATAGTCTCGGATATTCCTCCACATCCTGCGGCAAAGTAGCAAAACCGGCAAATTTAGATCGAGTGGTACGTCACACCGTCGTTCTATGGCAGCAGAATCTTTCCAGCCTGTTAAAATGCCCGCCCTTTTGAACAACGACCCCTAAAATTCCGTATGTCCCGACTCAATCCCCGGCAGCAAGAAGCCGTGAACTACGTCGGCGGCCCTCTATTGGTGCTCGCCGGTGCAGGCTCCGGCAAGACCAGCGTGATCACGCGCAAGATCGCGCACTTGATCCAGAACTGCGGCATCCGCGCCCAGTACATCGTCGCCATGACTTTCACCAACAAGGCGGCGCGGGAAATGAAAGAGCGGGTCGGCACCCTGCTCAAGGGTGGCGAAGGCCGTGGCCTTACCGTGTGTACTTTCCACAACCTGGGCCTGAACATCATCCGCAAGGAGCATGTGCGGCTGGGCTACAAGCCGGGCTTCTCGATCTTCGACGAGACCGACGTCAAAGCCCTGATGACCGACATCATGCAAAAGGAATACGCGGGCGACGACGGCGTCGACGAGATCAAGAACATGATCGGCGCCTGGAAAAACGACCTGATCCTGCCCGCCGAAGCCCTGGAAGCTGCCCGCAACCCCAAGGAGCAGACCGCCGCCATCGTCTACACCCACTACCAGCGCACGCTCAAGGCGTTCAACGCCGTGGACTTCGACGACCTGATCCTGCTGCCGGTCAAGCTGTTCCAGGAGCACAAGGACATCCTGGAGAAGTGGCAAAACAAGGTTCGCTACCTGCTGGTGGACGAATACCAGGACACCAACGCCAGCCAATACCTGCTGGTGAAGTTGCTGATCGGCACGCGCAACCAGTTCACCGTGGTGGGCGACGATGACCAGTCGATCTACGCCTGGCGCGGCGCCCGCCCGGAAAACCTGATGCTGCTCAAGGAAGACTACCCCTCCTTGAAAGTGGTGATGCTGGAGCAGAACTACCGCTCCACCAGCCGCATCCTGCGTTGCGCCAACGTGCTGATCTCCAACAACCCCCACGAGTTTGAAAAACAACTGTGGAGCGAGATGGGCCATGGCGACGAGATCCGTGTGATCCGCTGCCGCAACGAAGACGCCGAAGCCGAGCGCGTCGCCGTGGAAATCCTCAGCCTGCACTTGCGCACCGACCGGCCCTACAGCGACTTTGCGATCCTGTATCGCGGCAACTACCAGGCCAAGCTGATCGAGCTGAAATTGCAGCATCACCAAGTGCCGTATCGCCTGTCGGGCGGCAACAGCTTTTTCGGACGCCAGGAAGTCAAAGACCTGATGGCCTACTTCCGACTGATCGTGAACCCGGACGACGACAACGCCTTCCTGCGCGTTATCAACGTGCCACGCCGGGAAATCGGCTCCACCACCCTGGAAAAGCTCGGTAACTACGCCACCGAACGCAAGATCTCGATGTACGCTGCCACCGACGAAATCGGCCTGGGCGAACACCTGGACACGCGCTTCACCGATCGCCTGTCACGCTTCAAGCGCTTCATGGACAAGGTGCGCGAGCAGTGCGCCGGCGAAGACCCAATCAGCGCCTTGCGCAGCATGGTCATGGACATCGACTATGAAAACTGGCTGCGCACCAACAGTTCCAGCGACAAGGCCGCGGATTACCGCATGGGCAACGTCTGGTTCCTGATTGAAGCGCTGAAGAACACCCTGGAAAAAGACGAAGACGGCGAGATGACCGTCGAGGACGCCATCGGCAAGCTGGTGTTGCGCGACATGCTCGAGCGCCAGCAAGAAGAGGAAGACGGTGCCGAAGGCGTGCAGATGATGACCTTGCATGCGTCCAAGGGACTGGAATTTCCCTACGTGTTCATCATGGGCATGGAAGAGGAAATCCTCCCGCACCGCTCCAGCATCGAAGCCGACACCATCGAGGAAGAACGCCGCCTGGCCTACGTGGGCATTACCCGCGCACGTCAGACCCTGGCCTTCACCTTTGCCGCCAAGCGCAAGCAATACGGTGAAATCATCGATTGTGCCCCCAGCCGGTTCCTGGATGAACTGCCGCCAGATGACCTGGCCTGGGAAGGCAATGACGACACCCCCACCGAGGTGAAGGCCGTTCGCGGCAACACCGCCTTGGCGGATATACGCGCGATGTTAAAGCGCTAGAATCGACTACTTTTTAATCTACTTTCGGCGCACAACGCGCCATTAGAGGAAGCTTTCCGTGGAAGCACTGCACAAGAAAATTCGCGAAGAAGGCATCGTGCTTTCCGATCAGGTCCTCAAGGTTGACGCCTTTTTGAACCACCAGATCGACCCGGCACTGATGAAACTGATCGGCGACGAGTTCGCCGCACTGTTCAAAGATTCGGGCATCACCAAGATCGTCACCATCGAAGCTTCGGGCATTGCCCCGGCCATCATGACCGGGCTGAACCTGGGTGTGCCGGTGATCTTTGCGCGCAAGCAGCAGTCGTTGACCCTCACGGAAAACCTGTTGTCGGCCACGGTGTATTCCTTCACCAAGAAAACCGAAAGCACCGTGGCGATCTCCCCGCGCCACCTGACCAGCAGCGACCGCGTGCTGGTGATCGATGACTTTTTGGCCAACGGCAAGGCGTCCCAGGCGCTGATCTCGATCATCAAGCAGGCCGGCGCGACCGTAGCCGGCTTGGGCATTGTGATCGAGAAGTCGTTCCAGGGTGGGCGTGCAGAACTGGATGCGCAGGGTTATCGGGTTGAGTCGCTGGCGCGGGTGAAGTCGCTGGCCGGTGGTGTCGTGACCTTTATCGAGTAATTACTATGTGGGAGCTGGCTTGCCTGCTCCCACATGGGGTTTTGCGTTGGGCTGTCAGTGGGCAGTGGCCTGCAGGCCGGCCAGGAGCAAGCGTTGATACAAGTCTTCCTTGATGCCCTCCGGCTTATCCAAGCGCATGCGCTGCAAATGCTTGGCAAATGCCTCCGGCTCCGGCGCGTCGAGTGCCGCCTTGCCCAACTCCAGAATCTCCGTGAGCTTGAATTTGCTCTTGAGCCAGTTCAGCGCTCGTAGCAAATCCCGCTCTTCGTCCGTGAAGTCGCTGCCCAGGGGGTATTCCGGGAACAGGCGACCATGCCTGGCCTGAATCGCCTGAAGCCGCTCTGGCGTGTTGTCGGCGAAACGCGGATCCAGCTGAAAATCCTTGGGCAATTTGCCGGCCTTTTGCGCCTGCTCAATCAAGTCGTGCTGGAACCTTGAGTCAGTGATGTTCAGCAACGCCTCGATCACCTTGGCATCCGTTTGACCGCGCAAGTCGGCAATGCCGTATTCGGTAATGACGATATCGCGCAGGTGCCGGGGAATGGTGCAGTGGCCATACTCCCAGACGATATTGGAACTGACCTCCCCAGCCGACTCACGCCAGCTGCGCAAAATCAGGATTGAGCGTGCGCCTTCCAGTGCATGCCCCTGGGCTACGAAATTGTATTGCCCACCCACACCGCTGAGCACGCGACCGTCTTCCAACTGATCGGCCACGCCCGCGCCGAGCAAGGTGACCATGATGGCGCTGTTGATAAACCGCGCATCCAGGCGCTGCAAGCGCTTGAGTTCTTCCTGGCCGTACAGCTCGTTGATGTAGCTGATGCGGGTCATGTTGAATGCCTGGCGCTTGGCGTGGGTCATTTCCTGCAGGCGCTGGTAAAAACTGCGCGGCCCCAGGAAGAAACCGCCATGGATCGACACGCCATCGGGTTGCGCGGCGTCGTCCAGGGTGCCCGCGTTGGCCTGCGTCTGGGTCGCCACATCCGGATAGACCTTGCGCCGCACGATCCCGGCATCGGCCAGTACCAGCAGGCCGTTGACGAACATCTCGCTGCAACCATAAAGGCCACGGGCGAACGGCTCGACGCCGCCTTCGCGGCTGATCAACGGCGCCCACTGGTACACATCCAAGTCGGTGAGCAACAGGCGATAGGCTTCGTTGTCGGCCTGGCGCGCCAGCAAGGCAGCCGTCAGGGCATCGCCCATGGAGCCGATGCCGATCTGCAACGTACCGCCGTCACGCACCAGGGTGCTGGCATGCAGGCCGATAAAATGATCCTGAAAGCCCACCGGCATATTCGGGGTGGAGAACAACGTGGTGCTGTCTTTTTCATCCAGCAGGTAGTCGAACTCATCCATGCCCAACTCGGCATCGCCAGGCATGTAGGGCAAATCGCTATGGACCTGGCCGACGACCAGGATGGTCTCCCCGGCCGCGCGCCGCTTGGCGATCATGGGCAGCAGATCGAGGGTGATATCCGGGTTGCAGCTCAGGCTCAGGCGGTCGGGATGCTCGCTGCTACTGGCAACCAATTGCGCCACCAGGTTCAGGCCGGCGGCATTGATGTCGCGGGCCGCATGGCTGTAGTTGCTGCTGACGTAATCCTGCTGCGCCGCGGCGCTGTGGAGCAGGCTGCCCGGCTGCATGAAGAATTGCTGCACACGGATATTCTTCGGCAGGCTGCCCTTGTGCAGGTCCGCGAGGAAATCCAGCTCGGGGTAGTCGCCAAACACCCGTTCGATGAAAGGTTCGATAAAGCGCTTTTGAAGACCGTCACCCTGCGTAGGCCGGCCCAGGCTCAAGGCGGTATAGAGCGTCAGCGCCCGTTCGGGCAACTTTGCGATGCGCCGGTACAGCGCGTTGACGAACAGGTTGGGCTTGCCCAGCCCCAGCGGCATGCCCATGTGGATATGCGCCGGCAGGCGCTCCAGTACGTCGTCAACTGCTTGCTCGATTGAACACAACTGCACCATCCGACTGCTCCCGAACATTCCATGAATTAGGGGTTGGACCGAGCTTGCCGGGTCTTTGCTGCAATGAACAGCCTGAATACTGAATCTCGGGCACAAAAAAGCCGCTCGTAAGCGGCATTTTTGACGAAGATCGACCGATTACAGCCCGGACATCTTCTTGATCGCACCTTTGAGGTCGTCGTCCGAGCAATCAGCGCACGTGCCTTTGGGCGGCATGGCGTTGATACCGGTGATGGCCTTGGCCAGGATGCCATCAAGGCCACCTTGATGATCGGCGCGTTCTTTCCATGCGGCGGTGTCGCCAATTTTTGGCGCACCCAAAAGGCCGCTGCCGTGGCACGCGTTACAGTGCTTGGCGATGATCTCATCGGGGGTTTTCGCGCCGCCGCCGCCGGCTGCCACGGCAACTTCCATGCCCTTGCATTCCTGGCCCTGGACGCAAACCTGGCCCACAGGCTCCAGGCGCTTGGCAATGTCATCATTGGTCGCAGCTTGAGCGCTGACAGCCCATAGGGCCAGTACGGTTGCTGGTGCAGCCAGCATTTTCATAATTAGGTTCACGCGTTCACCCTCAATGGTGGCTATTCACGCCTGCGGCCACGGTTTCGCAGGCGGCGAAAGTATAACGGTTAGCCCGCCCGGCCGAAACAACCCTATTAAATAAAGGGAGATTCGACCTCACGGTGTACAGCTGCGGGAACCTCTGCAACGCTGGCAGGGCGCCTCTATTCTTAAAAGTTCGCGGGTGTGGCTGCGCTGATTAGTCGCGCCGGCACGTCGAACGGATTGCGAAAACGATGAGGCCTGGTGCTTTCAAAGTAGTAGCTATCGCCCGCTTCGAGCACAAAAGTTTCAAGGCCGACCACCAATTCCAGGCGCCCTTCCACCAGAATCCCGGTTTCCTCGCCTTCATGAGTGAGCATTTCTTCGCCCGTGTCGGCACCCGGAGGGTAGATTTCATTGAGAAATGCGATGGCCCGGCTTGGGCGCGCCCGGCCCACCAGTTTCATGGTGACGGCACCGTCGGAGATGTCGATCAGCTCATTGGCTTTATAGACGATCTGCGTCGGTATTTCCTGGAGGACTTCTTCGGAGAAGAACTCGACCATGGACATGGGGATACCGCCCAACACCTTACGCAGGGAGCTGATCGAGGGGCTGACGCTGTTTTTCTCGATCATCGAAATGGTGCTGTTGGTGACGCCCGCACGCTTGGCGAGCTCACGCTGGGAAAGACCTTTGAGTTTACGGATGGATTGCAGTCGTTCGCCGACGTCCAATGCAGGAGCCTCCTAGGATTCAGGCTTTGTTGTAATTGAGCGTTATCATGGCGACAGCGTTCAGTATTTACAACACTTGGGCCTAAATCCCGGCCTGCTCGGTTCGTTGCCGGCGGCTAAGCGCCGCTATAGAGCCTTGGCACTCGGCGCAGATTGCAGAAAATCTGATAGGGAATGGTCTCGGCGGCCACAGCAACATCACTGGCGAGGATGTGCTTGCCCCACAGCTCCACAATGGAACCAAGGCCCGCCTGGGGCAAGTCGGTGAGGTCGACACACAGCATGTCCATGGAAACGCGCCCCAGCAGCCGGCTGCGCTGGCCAGCGACCAGCACCGGTGTGCCGGTGGGCGCATGCCGCGGGTAACCGTCGGCATAGCCCATGGCAACCACGCCGATGCGCATCGGCTTGGGCGTGACGAACCTGGCGCCATAGCCCACCGGCTCACCGGCCGGCAATTCGCGCACGCAGATCACTTTGGACTCCAGGGTCATCACCGGCTGCAAGCGCGCCGCAATGGCCTGGTCTTCACCAAAGGGCGTTGCGCCGTAAAGCATGATACCGGGGCGCACCCAGTCGCTGGACACGCTCGGCCAGCCCAATACAGATGGTGAGTTGCGCAGGCTGACTTCAGCCGCCAACCCCTGGCGCGCCGCCTCAAACACCGTTACCTGTTCGTTGCTGCTGACGCAATCGAGCTCATCGGCGCGGGCAAAATGGCTCATCAACACGATTTTCGCCACTTTGCCGCTAGCCAGCAGGCGCTGATACGCCTCCTGGTAATCCTTGGGGTGCAGGCCCACACGGTGCATGCCCGAGTCCAGCTTCAGCCACACTGTCAGCGGCTTGCTCAAACGAGCTTGCTCGATGGCTTCCAACTGCCACAAAGAATGCACCACGCACCACAAATCCTGCTCGATGATCAGCGGCAACTCGTCGGCTTCGAAAAAACCTTCCAGCAGCAACACCGGCGCACGAATGCCGGCGGCGCGCAGTTCCAGCGCTTCCTCGATGCACGCCACAGCAAACCCGTCGGCTTGCGCCTCCAGTGCCTGGGCCACAGGCACCGCACCATGGCCGTAGGCATCGGCCTTGATCACGGCAAGGGCCTTGGCCCCGGTGACTTCTCGGGCCAATTGGTAGTTATGGCGCAGGGCTTGGAGGTCGATCAGGGCACGGGCTGGACGCATGGCGGCAGGCTTCTAGGCAGCAAAGTCAATAAAAAACCGGTGCCGACCAACAACGTCGGCACCGGGAGAGGGATGGTTGTTAAGGCAGCGCAGCCACGACAGACAGCTCTACCAGAATTTCGGGCTCGCACAGCTTGGCTTGCACCGTGGCGCGGGCCGGGGCGACGCCTTTAGGCAGCCACTTGTCCCATACCGCGTTCATGCCAGCGAAGTCGGCGTCGATGTCCTTCAGGTAGATCGTTACCGACAGCAACTTGGACTTATCGGTACCGGCAAGGTCCAGCAAGCGCTCGATATTGACCAGGGTTTCACGGGTCTGCTGCTCAATCCCGGCGCTCATGTCGTCGCCGACCTGCCCTGCCAGGTACACGGTACCGCTGTGGACAACGATCTGGCTCATGCGCTCATTGGTGAGCTGGCGCTGGATTGACATGTTGTGCGGACTCCTGGTGGTTGCCATAACGGGAAATATCGAGACCTGCGGCGCTGATCTGCGGCGTTTTTTTCGCCATCAGGTCGGCCAGCAAGCGACCGGAACCACAGGCCATGGTCCAACCGAGGGTACCGTGGCCTGTGTTCAGGAACAGATTCTTGAACGGCGTGGCCCCCACAATCGGTGTACCGTCCGGGGTGGTGGGGCGCAGGCCGGTCCAGAAACTGGCTTGGGCCAGATCGCCGCCCTGAGGATAAAGGTCGTTGACGATCATCTCCAGGGTTTCACGTCGCCGCGGGTTCAGCGACAGGTCAAAACCGGCTATTTCAGCCATGCCACCGACGCGAATACGGTTGTCGAAACGGGTAATCGCAACTTTGTAGGTCTCATCAAGAATGGTCGAGGTCGGCGCCATTGCCGGGTTAGTGATCGGCACAGTCAGCGAATAACCTTTGAGCGGGTACACCGGCGCCTTGATCCCCAATGGCTTGAGCAGCTTGGGCGAGTAACTGCCGAGGGCCAGTACATAGCGGTCGGCGGTTTCCAGCTTGCCGTCGATCAGCACACCGTTGATACGGTCGCCTGCGTAGTCCAGGCGCTGGATGTCTTGTTCGAAGCGGAATTCCACGCCCAATTGTTTGCACATTTCGGCCAGGCGCGTGGTGAACATCTGGCAATCGCCCGTCTGGTCGTTGGGCAGGCGCAGGGCACCGGCGAGGATATTCGTGACACTGGCCAGGGCCGGTTCAACCCGGGCAATGCCGGCGCGGTCGAGTAATTCGAACGGCACGCCGGACTCTTTCAGCACGGCGATGTCCTTGGCGGCGCCATCGAGCTGGGCCTGGGTGCGGAACAGTTGGGTAGTCCCGAGGCTGCGGCCTTCGTAGGCAATGCCGGTCTCGGCGCGCAATTCGTCGAGGCAGTCGCGGCTGTATTCGGACAGGCGCACCATGCGCTCCTTGTTCACCGCATAGCGGCTGGCCGTGCAGTTGCGCAGCATCTGCGCCATCCACAGGTATTGGTCGATATCGGCAGTGGCCTTGATCGCCAGCGGCGCGTGGCGCTGAAGCAGCCATTTGATGGCCTTGAGTGGCACACCTGGCGCGGCCCATGGCGAGGCGTAGCCAGGGGACACCTGACCGGCGTTGGCGAAACTGGTTTCCATGGCAGCGGCAGGCTGACGATCAACCACCACAACGTCGAAGCCGGCCCGCGCCAAATAGTAGGCACTGGTCACCCCAATGACGCCGCTACCCAAGACCAGAACGCGCATTTTTATATCCTCATCGCGGGCTTGGCCGCTGACGTGTGTTATTCGAGCAATGATGAGCGCAGTGTAAAAAACAATCGGCAGTGCATTTCACTATATAAATGCCTATATTTGGCGACAATTCTTGGCAAAAACCCTTTTGACAGAGGCGTATCCCCTATGCGTACCAACACCCAGACCAAGCGGGAGCTGGACAAGATCGACCGTAATATCCTGCGCATCCTGCAAACCGACGGGCGCATCTCGTTCACGGAGCTGGGGGAAAAGGTCGGGCTGTCCACCACGCCCTGCACCGAGCGAGTGCGGCGCCTGGAGCGCGAAGGGATCATCATGGGCTACAACGCACGGCTCAATCCCCAGCATTTGAAGGGAAGTTTGCTGGTATTTGTCGAGATCAGCCTGGATTACAAGTCGGGTGACACCTTTGAAGAATTTCGCCGGGCCGTGCTGAAACTGCCCCATGTGCTGGAATGCCACCTGGTGTCGGGTGATTTCGACTACCTGGTGAAAGCGCGGATCTCGGAGATGGCTTCGTACCGCAAATTGCTGGGCGATATCCTGCTCAAACTCCCCCATGTGCGCGAATCCAAGAGCTATATCGTGATGGAAGAGGTGAAAGAGAGCCTGAACCTGCCGATCCCTGACTGACCCACTGACACAACACGGTCAACTGTGGGAGCTGGCTTGCCTGCGATAGCGTCGGTTCAGAGGCATAGACGTTAGCTGATCCACCGCTATCGCAGGCAAGCCAGCTCCCACAGTTTTAACCGAGTACATCCGCTAGACCAACACCTGCCGGGTACTCGCCATGTACTCATGAATCTGCTTTTCAACCCGCGGATGAATCAGCTCCACCGGCCGCCTGCCATTGGGGCACGGCAAGGTCTTGGTGGTGCCGAACAGGCGACAGATCAGCGGCCGCTCGTCATACACCGTGCAACCCTTGGGGCCCAGGTGCACGCAGTTCAGCTCGTCCATCGCCGCCTCTTGCTCGGCGGCGGTCTTGCGCGGCAGGCGCGACATTTCCTCGGGCGAGGTGGTCACCGGCCCACAGCAGTCGTGGCAACCGGGGACGCACTCGAACGAAGGAATCTGGCGACGCAGCGCGCTGATTTTCTGACTGTTGCAACTCATCGAAACCCATACCGAACGGCGAATAGACGTGGATTCTGACGCAAAACGTCCCGCGCAGACAGCGTCGTGCGACCACTGTATCCTGCGTCAAATTTTCCAGACAGGGAGGTTCCCCATGACCGCCAGCGCCCGGCACACCGCTTCCTACTACGCCGCCAGCAGCGTGCCGCAACCGGATTACCCGATGCTGACGGGCCAGGTGAACGCCGATGTGTGTGTGATCGGCGGGGGGTTCTCCGGGCTCAACACCGCCCTGGAATTGGCCGAGCGCGGCTTTCGCGTGGTGTTGCTGGAGGCGCGCAAGATCGGTTGGGGCGCCAGCGGGCGCAATGGCGGCCAGTTGATTCGCGGTGTCGGCCACGGGCTGGATCAGTTCACCCAGGTGATCGGCAGCGACGGCGTGCGCCAGATCAAGCTGATGGGCCTGGAAGCCGTGGAGATCGTTCGCGAGCGTGTGGAGCGCTTCCAGATCCCCTGTGACCTGACCTGGGGCTACTGCGACCTGGCCAACAAACCCCGCGACCTGCAGGGCCTGGCCGAGGATGCCGAAGAGCTCCACAGCCTGGGTTACCGCCACGAAGTGCGCCTGCTGCAAGCCAGCGAGATGGGGACCGTAATCGGCTCTGATCGCTATGTAGGCGGCATGATCGATATGGGTTCCGGCCACCTGCACCCGCTGAACCTGGCACTGGGTGAGGCCGCCGCTGCCCAGCAGTTGGGCGTGGCGCTGTACGAGCAATCCCAAGTGACCCGCATCGACTATGGCCCTGAGGTCAAGGTGCATACCGCCCAAGGCACTGTGCGCGCCAAGACCCTGGTACTGGCCTGCAACGCCTACCTGAACGGGCTCAACCCGCAACTGAGCGGCAAGGTGCTGCCCGCCGGCAGCTACATCATTGCCACCGAGCCCTTGAGCGAGGCGCAAGCCACCAGCCTGTTACCGCAGAACATGGCCGTGTGTGACCAGCGCGTGACGGTGGATTACTTCCGCCTGTCCGCCGACCGTCGCCTGTTGTTCGGCGGCGCTTGCCACTACTCCGGTCGAGACCCCAAGGATATCGGCGCCTACATGCGGCCGAAGATGCTGCAGGTATTCCCCCAATTGGCTGACGTGAAAATCGACTACCAATGGGGCGGCATGATCGGCATCGGCGCCAACCGCCTGCCGCAGATTGGCCGCCTGGCCGATCAACCCAACGTGTATTACGCCCAGGCCTATGCCGGCCATGGCCTCAACGCCACGCACCTGGCGGGCAAGCTGTTGGCCGAAGCCATCAGCGGCCAGCAACAGGGGCGCTTCGATCTGTTTGCCCAAGTGCCACACATCACCTTCCCCGGCGGCACCCCCCTGCGTTCGCCGTTGCTGGCCCTGGGAATGCTCTGGCACCGCCTCAAAGAACTGCTCTGATCAATCGCGCCAGAAGGGTTTCAAACCCTCATGGCGCGCCTGCTCGGCGGTCAGCCCGATGTCGCGTAACTGCTCGCGGCTCAGGTCCAGCAGGGCCTTGCGCGTATGACGACGGCGCCAGAACAGACTCCAGCGGCCAGGTGCAGGGGCAGTGAGCGCCGGCTCCTGCCCCGCTTCCAGTTCCTGACTGCGTAACGCCAGCCGTACATCGCTCATGCCGCTCATTTGACTGCCCCTCATTGGCCTGTTGCCTTGAGTGATCAGCATGCGCGGGCGGCCAGAAGCATTACAGATTCAGCCAACTTTTATTAAATCCATACAGATACTGCCTCTGCGGGGCTGAATCCTGTATTTTCCCCCTATCTGTACTGGTCCATCGGGAGCGACCACCATGACCCTTTACCTCAACCTCGCCGAATTGCTCGGCACCCGCATTGAACAGGGCTTCTATCGTCCGGGCGATCGACTGCCCTCGGTGCGGGCCTTGAGTGTGGAACATGGGGTAAGCCTGAGCACCGTGCAGCAGGCGTATCGGTTGCTCGAAGACAATGGCCTGGCGATGCCCAAGCCCAAGTCGGGCTATTTTGTTCCGGTGGGCCGTGAACTGCCGGCACTCCCCGAGATAGGCCGCCCGGCCCAACGGCCAGTGGAAATCTCCCAGTGGGACCTGGTGCTGGAACTGATTCGTGCGGTGCCGCGCAAAGATGTGATACAGATGGGCCGGGGCATGCCGGATGTATTGTCGCCCACCTTGAAGCCGCTGCTGCGTAGCCTCGCCCGTGTCAGCCGGCGCCAAGACCTGCCGGGGCTGTATTACGACAATATCCTCGGCTGTATGGAGTTGCGTGAGCAAATCGCCCGGCTGTCATTGGACTCCGGTTGCCAACTGAGCGCCGAAGATATCGTGATCACCACCGGTTGCCACGAAGCCCTCTCCGCCAGCATTCACGCCATTTGTGAGCCCGGCGATATCGTCGCGGTGGATTCGCCCAGCTTCCACGGCGCCATGCAGACCCTCAAGGGCCTGGGCATGAAAGCCCTGGAAATCCCCACCGACCCGCTCACCGGCATCAGCCTGGAGGCCTTGGAACTGGCGCTGGAACAGTGGCCGATCAAAGTCATCCAACTCACCCCAAACTGCAACAACCCCTTGGGCTATATCATGCCGGAAGCCCGTAAGCGCGCCTTGCTGACTCTGGCCCAACGCTTTGACGTGGCGATTATCGAAGACGATGTGTATGGCGAACTGGCCTACAGCTACCCACGCCCGCGCACCATCAAATCCTTCGATGAAGACGGCCGCGTGCTGCTGTGCAGCTCGTTCTCCAAGACGCTGGCGCCCGGCCTGCGCATTGGTTGGGTCGCACCGGGACGCTATCTGGAGCGGGTGCTGCACATGAAATACATCAGCACCGGTTCTACGGCCACACAGCCGCAGATTGCCATTGCCGAATTCCTCAAAGGCGGTCATTTCGAGCCTCATTTACGTAGGATGCGCACCCAATACCAACGTAATCGCGACTTGATGCTTGATTGGGTCAGCCGCTACTTCCCCGCTGGCACGCGCGCCAGCCGGCCCCAGGGCAGCTTTATGTTATGGATCGAGCTGCCGGAGGGCTTCGACACCTTGAAGCTCAACCGCGTGCTGGTGGAACAAGGCGTACAGGTGGCGGTGGGCAGTATCTTCTCTGCCTCCGGCAAGTACCGTAACTGCTTGCGCATGAACTACGCTGCCAAGCCAACGCCGCAGATTGAAGAGGCCGTGCGCAAGGTGGGTGCCGCCGCACGCAAAATGCTGGCCGAAACGGCGGACTGACCTTTCCCGAGTAATTGCCGTCATATGCCACAACCGCCCTGACCTGGAAGCAGTTTCCTTGATGATTCGACGGCTTTTACCGTTTTGCCTGTTGGGCGCCCTGGCCCTGGGCGGCTGCGCCACGGTCGATACACCGCGCATCCCCAGCGACGCCCTGCCGGCGAAGGACTCCTCGTTCGGTCGCTCGATCCAGGCCCAGGCCGCCCCCTACCAAGGGCGCTCGGGCTTCCGGTTGCTGCCCAACAGCAGTGAAGCCTTCATGGCGCGCGCCGAGTTGATCCGCAACGCCCAGACCAGCCTCGACTTGCAGTACTACATCGTGCACGACGGCATCAGCACACGCATGCTTGTGGACGAACTGCTCAAGGCCGCCGACCGCGGGGTGCGCGTACGCATTCTGCTGGACGACACCACTAGCGATGGCCTCGACCAGATCATCGCCACCCTCGCCGCCCATCCCAAGGTGCAGATACGCCTGTTCAACCCGCTGCACCTGGGCCGTAGCACCGGCATCACGCGCGCCATGGGCCGTGTATTCAACCTGTCACTGCAACACCGGCGCATGCATAACAAGCTGTGGCTGGCCGATAACAGCGTGGCCATCGTTGGCGGGCGCAATCTGGGCGACGAGTATTTCGACGCCGAACCGAACCTGAATTTCACCGACATCGACATGCTCAGCGTCGGGCCGGTGGCCGAGCAATTGGGTCACAGCTTCGACCAGTACTGGAACAGTGCCCTGAGCAAGCCTATCGATGACTTCGTCTCGAACAAACCCTCCAAGGTCGACCTCGCGGTCGCCCGCGGGCGCCTTGAAGCCTCACTGGCTCAGTCCCGTCAGCAGAACCACGCGCTGTATAACCGCCTGCGCACTTACCAGACCCAACCTCGCATGGACATCTGGCGCCGCGAGTTGATCTGGGCCTGGAACCAGGCGCTGTGGGACGCACCGAGCAAGGTACTGGCCAAGGCCGACCCCGACCCGCGACTGTTGCTGACCACTCAGCTGGCGCCAGAGCTGGCGGGGGTCAGCCATGAGTTGATCATGATTTCGGCTTACTTCGTGCCGGGCCAACCCGGGCTGGTCTACCTCACAGGGCGTGCCGATGCGGGTGTTTCGGTGCGCCTGCTGACCAACGCCCTCGAAGCCACCGACGTACCGGCCGTGCACGGTGGTTACGCGCCGTATCGCAAAGCGTTGCTGGAGCACGGGGTGAAGCTCTATGAGCTGCGCCGGCAACCCGGCGACCCCAGCGCAAGCAGCGGCCCGCACCTGTTTCGGCATGGCAGCTGGCGCGGCTCGGACTCCAGCCTGCACAGCAAGGCGATGATCTTCGACCGAGAAAAGTCGTTTATCGGCTCATTCAATTTCGACCCGCGCTCAGTGCTGTGGAACACCGAAGTCGGCGTGCTGGTGGACAGCCCCGAGCTGGCCGAACACGTGCGCAACCTGGCGCTGGAAGGGATGGCGCCAGCGTTGAGCTATGAGGCCAAACTGCAGGACGGCCAGGTGGTGTGGGTGACAGAAGACAACGGCCAGATACACACTCTGACCCGCGAACCCGGCAGCTGGTGGCGGCGGTTCAATGCCTGGTTCGCCACTCGCGTTGGCCTGGAACGCATGCTCTAAAACCCCTGCAGGAGCGAGCTTGCTCGCGAAAAACGTCAACGATAACGCAGCGCATCAGGTTTAACGCGGCGCCCTCCGGTTTTTCGCGAGCAAGCTCGCTCCTACAATTGGTTGCATTTCGAGGTCAGGCCGGCTGCGTAGCGCCGAAAGCCCCCTGGCGCAGTAACAACACCACCAACCCCAGCGCCCCTGCCGCCATCAGCAGCGCCAGCGCATGCCCACTGATCCACTGGCTGCCCGCCCCCGCCACCAGCGGCCCGATCAGGCAGCCAATGCCCCACAGCTGCGCCACGTGAGCGTTGGCACGCACCAACGCATCGTCGCGGTAGCGCTCGCCAATCAAAATCAGCGACAAGGTAAACAACCCGCCGGCACTGGCGCCGAACAGCACCCACACCGGCCAGATCAGCAAGGTGTGCATCAATAACGGCACCGCGAGGCTCGACGCCAGCAACAGCAGTGCACAGGCCAGGAACAGGGTACGTCGTGGCAGGTAGTCGGCCAGCGCGCCAATGGGCAATTGCAGCAACGCATCGCCCACCACCACCGTGCTGACCATCGCCAAGGCGATCTCGGCGGTAAAACCCTGTTGCAGGCAGTACACCGGCAACAACGTCAGAATCATCGCTTCGAAGGCAGCGAACAACGCCACGGCCCAGGCAATCGCCGGCAGGCCCAGGCAAAAGCGCCACAGGTCGCCAAACGTCACGCTGAACGAATCCGCTGTCGGCGCCCCGGTACGTCCCAGCAACAGCAACGGCGCCACCACCAAAAGGCCCGCGCCGACCCAAAAGCCGTAGTCATGGTCGGTGCCAATCAGGCCTAGCAGCAACGGCCCCGACAGCTGGCTCAAGGCATAGCTACAGCCGTAGAGCGCCACCAGCCGGCCACGCCACTGCTCGACCACCAGTTGGTTGATCCAGCTTTCGCCAAGGATGAATACGATGGTCAGAATCACCCCGATCATCAGCCTGAGCACCAGCCACACCGGGTAGCTGGGCAGGATCGCCAGCAAGCCGATGGACACCGCACCGGCCCACAGGCACAGGCGCATCAGGTTGGCAGTGCCGAGCCAGGACGCCATACGGCTGGAGACCTTGGCCCCCAGCAGCACGCCGAACGCCGGCATCGCCGCCATCACGCCAATGGCGAAACTGCCATAACCCCAGCCTTCAAGACGCAGGGATACCAACGGCATGCTGACACCCAGGGCCAGGCCAACACTGAGTACCGAGGCCAGCACGGCGAAATAAGTCGCCCAACGCATTGCCACGCTCCTGTGGATTATTGGTTCGCAGAACGAACTGTAGGAGCGAGCTTGCTCGCGAAAAACGTTAACGATGACGCGTTCATGCTGGATAAACGCGGCGCCTTCAGGTTCTTCGCGAGCAAGCTCGCTCCTACAGGGGGATCAGCAGTGTTGCTTAGAGCTTGATCCAGGTCGCCTTCAGCTCGGTGTACTTATCGAATGCATGCAGCGACTTGTCGCGGCCATTACCCGACTGCTTGAAACCACCGAACGGTGCGGTCATGTCACCGCCGTCGTACTGGTTAACCCACACGCTACCGGCCCGCAGAGCCTTGGCCGTCAGGTGTGCCTTGGAGATATCCGCCGTCCACACCGCCGCAGCCAGGCCGTATTGGGTGTCGTTGGCGATGGCGATGGCCTCTTCGGCGCTGTCGAAGGTGATTACCGACAGGACCGGGCCAAAGATCTCTTCCTGGGCGATCTTCATGGCATTGGTCACGCCGTCGAAAATCGTCGGCTCGACGTAGGTGCCGCCGGACGCTTCCAGGGTGCGCTTGCCACCCGCGACCAGCTTGGCGCCATCGGCGTGGCCAGCTTCAATGTACGAAAGCACGGTGTTCATCTGCTGCGTATCCACCAATGCACCCACAGTGGTGGCTGGGTCCAGTGGATTGCCGGGTTTCCAGCCCTTGAGGGCCTCGATCACCAGCGGCAGGAAGGTGTCTTTGATCGAACGCTCGACCAGCAGCCGCGAGCCGGCAGTGCAGACTTCGCCCTGGTTGAAGGCAATGGCACTGGCGGCGGATTCGGCGGCCGCTTGCAGGTTCGGCGCATCGGCAAACACGATGTTCGGGCTCTTGCCACCGGCTTCCAGCCAGACACGCTTCATGTTCGATTCGCCGGAGCGGATCAACAGTTGCTTGGCGATCTTGGTCGAGCCCGTGAACACCAGGGTATCGACGTCCATGTGCACCGCAAGCGCATTACCCACGGTGTGGCCATAGCCAGGCAGCACGTTGAACACGCCTTTTGGAATACCAGCCTCTACGGCCAGCGCGGCGATGCGGATGGCAGTCAGCGGGGATTTTTCGGACGGCTTCAGGATGACAGAGTTACCGGTGGACAGCGCCGGGCCGAGTTTCCAGCAGGCCATCATCAGCGGGAAGTTCCACGGCACGATGGCGCCAACGACACCCACGGGCTCGCGGGTCACCAGGCCCAGTTGATCGTGGGGCGTGGCGGCGACTTCGTCGTAGATCTTGTCGATCGCCTCGCCGCTCCAGCTCAGGGCTTGGGCCGCGCCGGGGACATCGATGTTCAGGGAATCGCTGATCGGCTTGCCCATGTCCAGGGTTTCGAGCAGCGCCAGCTCTTCGGCGTTAGCCTTGAGCAGCGCCGCGAAACGGATCATGACGGACTTGCGCTTGGCCGGCGCCAGGCGCGACCACACGCCGGAATTGAAGGTGGCACGCGCATTTTCCACGGCGCGCTGGGCATCGCTGGCATCACAGCTGGCGACAGTGGCCAGCAAGCGCCCATCCACCGGGCTGATGCATTCGAAGGTGTCACCAGAAACGGCGGCGGTGTATTCGCCATTGATATAGGCGCGGCCTTCGATCTTCAGAGCCTTGGCGCGTTGTTCCCAGTCGGCACGGGTCAGGGTGGTCATGCGAGTGTCCTCCTCTTATTGAATACAAGGGCCTGGGAGGTTTATCCCGGCGCCATCACGAATGCTTGCCCGACCAGCCTGCTGTTCGGCTCAAGGCAGCTGCCACCCTAAACCAGCGGCTGGGGATGTTTCAATATATTTGACATAACGGTGGCAAACGCCCTTGCGATGTTCATTTTAATAAACATAGACTTTGGGCTCTCCAACCGCAGGCCAGACGGGAAATGCACATGAGCATCCAGGACATCGTCGATTTCAGCCAAGCCAACACCGCCCCCGAACGCTACCGCCCTGCCGCCGAGAAAATCCTCAAGGGCGATCCCGAGCAGACACTCTACAACCACTACAACAGCCCATGCGGCCAGATGAACGCCGGCGTCTGGGAAGGTGAAGTGGGCCAGTGGAAGGTCAACTACACCGAGCATGAGTACTGCGAGATCGTGCAAGGCGTGTCGGTGTTGCGTGATGCCGAGGGGAATGCCAAGACCCTGCGGGCCGGCGACCGCTTTGTGATCCCTGCCGGTTTCAGCGGTACCTGGGAAGTGCTGGAAGCGTGCCGCAAGATCTACGTGGTGTTCGAAGAGAAAGCCTGATCATTGATTGATCGACAACGGGACGCTGAGCGTCCGAGACGGCATTCCCACGCAGAGCGTGGGAACGATCAGGCAAAAAAAAGCCCGCATCGTGAGATACGGGCTTTTTTTCACAAGGAAGAAAATCAATTACTTGATTTTGCCTTCTTTGTAGATCACGTGCTTGCGAACGCGCGGGTCGAACATTTTCTTTTCGAGCTTGTCCGGGGTAGTACGCTTGTTCTTGTCGGTAGTGTAGAAGTGACCAGTACCGGCGCTAGAGATCATTCGAATCAATTCACGCATGATAGAGCTCCTTAGATCTTGCCAGCGGCGCGGATTTCGGCCAGCACGACAGTGATGCCACGCTTGTCGATAATACGCATGCCTTTAGCAGATACACGCAGGCGAACAAAACGTTTCTCTTCTTCAACCCAGAAGCGGTGATGCTGCAGGTTCGGCAGGAAACGACGACGGGTTTTGTTATTTGCGTGGGAAATGTTATTCCCAGTCACCGGACCCTTACCGGTAACTTGACAGACTCTCGACATGCCTCAGCCCTCTAAAACCACATGCCCAACCCGGCATGGGTTGGCCGCTTAATCTCTCAGTCATTTGGCGCCAGGCGCCGCGTTTCTTTAGGGTCTTACCGGCTACACCTACAGTGAAGGAACCGGGCCCCTAGAAAAGAGCGCTGCTTTATACCAGAAAGACCCCAGTGCAACAACAACCTGTGTATTTTTAGCAGCGAGAATCTTGGCCACAAGTGCCTGAACCGCTGCCAGGAGGGGCCGCTGTAACAGCCGACCGCTCGTCGCACAGAATGATTTACAACGCCTGCGGTCACAGGGAAGTGCACGGCGAAACACGCTGAGGCGCCATCAAAACAGCATTTAGGCCAAAAGCACAGGCAAAAATGGGCTAGTCATTTATCAATCAGACCTCTACGGTAGGCTTTTTCCAGACTGCACTCGCAGATGGGCCTTCGATCTGCACAGGAAACCGAATATGCGCCTCGCTGCCCTACCGCTATTGCTTGCCCCTCTCTTTATTGCGCCGATGGCCGTTGCGGCCACCAACTTGAGCGTATGCACCGAGGCCAGCCCCGAAGGGTTCGATGTGGTGCAGTACAACTCACTGACCACCACCAATGCCTCGGCCGACGTGCTGATGAACCGTTTGGTGGAATTCGACGCGGCCAGTGGCAAGTTGGTACCGAGCCTTGCAGACAGCTGGGAAGTGTCGCCCGATGGGCTCACGTACACCTTCAAACTGCACCCCGATGTGAAATTCCATCGCACCAGCTATTTCAGCCCAAGCCGCACCCTGACCGCCGAAGACGTACGCTTCAGCTTCGAGCGCATGCTCGACCCGGCCAACCCGTGGCACAAGATCGCCCAGAGCGGCTTTCCTCACGCCCAATCCCTGCAATTGCCCACACTGGTCAAGAAAATCGACGCCCTTGACCCACTGACCGTGCGCTTCACCCTCGACCATGCCGATTCCACCTTCCTACCCGCACTGAGCATGGGCTTTGCCTCGATCTATCCGGCTGAATATGCCGATAAATTGCTCAAGGCAGGCACACCCGAAAAGCTCAACAGCCAGCCCATCGGCACCGGCCCGTTTGTGTTCGTGCGTTTTCAGAAAGATGCCGTGGTGCGTTACAAGGCCAACCCGGACTACTTCGCCGGCAAACCGGCGGTGGATAACCTGATTTTTGCCATCACCCCGGATGCCAACGTACGCCTGCAGAAGCTGCACCGCGATGAATGCCAGATCGCCCTGTCACCCAAGCCCCTGGATGTGGGCGAGGCCGAAAAGGACCCGGCACTGAAGGTGGAAAAAACTGCCGCCTTCATGACCGCATTCGTCGCCATCAACAGCCAGCACCCGCCGCTGGACAAGCCCGAAGTACGCCAGGCGATTAACCTGGCCTTTGATAAGAGCAGCTACCTCAAGGCCGTGTTCGAAGGCACCGCCGAAGCGGCCAACGGTGTCTACCCGCCGAACACCTGGAGCTATGCCAAAGAGTTGCCAGGCTACCCGCAGGACCTCGCCAAAGCCAAGGCGCTGCTGGGCCGCGCCGGGCTCAAGGACGGCTTCAAGACCACGATATGGACCCGCCCGACCGGCAGCCTGCTGAACCCCAACCCGAACCTCGGCGCCCAACTGTTGCAGGCCGACCTGGCCAAGGTTGGCATCCAGGCCGAGATTCGCGTGATCGAATGGGGCGAGTTGATCCGCCGCGCCAAGGCCGGCGAGCACGACTTGCTGTTCATGGGCTGGGCCGGGGACAACGGCGACCCGGATAACTTCCTGACGCCGCAGTTCTCCTGCGCCGCGGTGAAGTCCGGCACCAACTTTGCCCGCTATTGCGACCCCACCCTGGATAAGTTGATCAGTGCAGGCAAGACCACCAGCGAGCAAGGTGTGCGCAGCAAGCTGTATCAGCAGGCCCAGGCGCAGATCCAGCAACAGGCGCTGTGGCTGCCACTGGCGCATCCGACGGCGTTTGCCTTGACCCGCAAGAACATCGAGGGGTACCAGGTAAGCCCGTTCGGGCGCCAGGACTATTCGAAGGTCAGCCTCAAGCCCTAAGGCACACGCCCCCACCTGTAGGAGCGAGCTTGCTCGCGAAAATCGTCAACGATGACGCGGCAAGCCTGACGCCCCGCGGGGCTCTCAGGTTTTTCGCGAGCAAGCTCGCTCCTACAGAGGCTGGGTTATTACAGCCAACCGTATTCAGCCATCGACAGCGGGTCACCATCGCCCACGATGATGTGGTCCAGCACCCGCACATCCACCACGTCCAGCGCCTTTTGCAGCAGCTTGGTCAATTTTCGATCAGCCGCACTGGGCTCCGCGCTCCCCGACGGATGGTTATGACACAGGATCAACGCTGCCGCGTTGTACGCCAAGGCGCGCTTGACCACCTGTCGCGGATAGACAATCGCAGCGTCGATGGTGCCCTGGGACATGATCTCGAACCCCAGCACCCGATGCTTGGAATCCAGGAACAGGCAACCGAAGATCTCATGGGGCTCATGGCGCAGCATCGCCTTGAGGTACTCGCGCACGGCCAGCGGGCTTTCCAGCACCGAGTCAGCCCGCAAGCGCTCAGCCAGGTGGCGCCGGGACATTTCCAGCACCGCCTGCAGTTGGGCGAACTTCGCCGGCCCCAGCCCCAGATGCTGGCTGAACAGCGTCTGGCTGGCCTCCAGTAACGGGCGCAGGCCACCGAATTGCGCCAACAGATGGCGCGCCAGATCCACCGCACTTCGGCCGGCAACCCCCGTACGCAGGAAAATCGCCAACAACTCGGCATCGGACAGGCTAGCTGCGCCGCCTTCCAATAACTTCTCCCGCGGACGCTCCGCCACGGGCCAATCACGAATACTCATCCCACCTCCCTGTATCTGCTCCGCTGTTGCCCGGCGGGCGCTGTGTTATCGTAGGGCCCTCTTTTTTGCCTGCGATTTCACCTGGGGAGGGGTCATCGCAGGCGTCACTGAACTGGCATCACTGAACTGGAAAGGCAAACCAATGCAGCGTCTGTATCGGAAACGCATCGTTCTCGGCGTCGGCGGCGGCATTGCCGCCTACAAGAGCGCAGAGTTGGTTCGCAGGCTCCTGGACCAGGGCGCCGAAGTGCGCGTGGTCATGACCCGTGGCGGCAGTGAGTTCATCACCCCGCTGACCATGCAGGCCCTGTCCGGCCACCCGGTTCACCTCGACCTGCTGGACCCGGCAGCAGAAGCCGCCATGGGCCATATCGAACTGGCCAAATGGGCTGACCTGGTGCTGATCGCACCGGCCACCGCCGACCTGATCGCCCGCTTGGCCCAGGGCATTGCCGATGACCTGCTCACCACCCTGGTATTGGCCACCGACGCCACCGTCGCTATCGCACCGGCCATGAACCAGGCCATGTGGCGCGACCCGGCCACCCAGGCCAATACCCAACTCCTGCAAACCCGCGGCCTCAAGGTGTTCGGCCCGGCGTCCGGCAGCCAAGCCTGCGGCGACGTGGGCCTGGGCCGCATGCTTGAAGCCACGGACCTCGCGCAATGCGCCGCCGAGTGCTTCCAGCACCTGGCCCTGACCGGCAAGCACGTGCTGATCACCGCTGGCCCAACCCAGGAAAACATCGACCCGGTGCGCTACATCACCAACCATAGCTCAGGAAAAATGGGCTTTGCGTTGGCAGAAGCCGCGGTCGAGGCAGGCGCACGGGTCACACTGATCACAGGTCCTGTGCATCTGCCCACCCCTGATCGCGTCACGCGGATCGACGTAGTCAGCGCCCGGGACATGTTGGCGGCCTGCGAAGCCGCCATTCCCTGCGACCTGTTTATCGCCTCGGCAGCGGTTGCGGATTACCGCCCGGAGGTCGTGGCCCCGCAGAAGCTGAAGAAAGACCCTACGAGCGGCGACGGCCTGCTCCTGCAAATGGTGCGTAACCCGGACATCCTGGCCACCATCGCTACCCGTCCGGACCGTCCGTTCAGCGTCGGCTTCGCTGCCGAGACCGAGCACCTGCTGGACTACGCCGCACGCAAACTGAAAGACAAAAACCTCGACCTGATCGTTGCCAATGATGTCGCCAACCCGAGCATCGGCTTCAACAGCGAGGAAAATGCGTGCAGCGTGATCGACCGCGAACTGCACGCCACCCTTTTCGCACAGACCAGCAAGGGCAAGATTGCCCGCCAACTGATCTCTTTTATCGCCCAACGGCTGAACCAGGTTTAATGTCCATGCACGCTTTGCAAGCCAAGATCCTCGACCCACGCCTCGGCAACGAATTCCCTCTGCCGACCTACGCCACACCGGGCTCCGCCGGCCTGGACCTGCGCGCCATGCTCAAGGAGGACACCCTCCTTGAGCCGGGCCAGACCATCCTGATCCCCACTGGCCTGTCGATCTATGTCGGCGATCCTGGCTTGGCGGCGCTGATCCTGCCGCGCTCCGGCCTGGGTCACAAACATGGCATCGTGCTCGGCAACCTGGTCGGCCTGATCGACTCCGACTACCAGGGCGAGTTGATGGTGTCGTGCTGGAACCGTGGCCAGACTGCTTTCAACATCGCCGTCGGCGAGCGCATCGCCCAACTGGTACTGGTGCCGGTGGTGCAGGCGCATTTCGAATTGGTGCAGGAATTCGACGAAACCCAACGCGGCGCAGGTGGTTTTGGGCATTCCGGCAGTCACTGACTAAGCTGAACGTGGCCGGATGCAATCGTCCGGCCACGCGCCACCGCCCGGCTTTTCAGGATGAAGAATGCGCGGAAAAAATCATCGAGATTTCTCTAATGAAATCAAAGGACTACGTAAAAACAATGCTAGCGCCAAAGCGCCGATGGCATTTTTACACCACGAACTCTCTGCCGAAAACGCCGTCATACCCTTCAGTTTGAGCCTGCCGGCCAGCCACATCAGGCCTGCCTTGCCCCCTTTCAGATGGAGTTTCCCCCGCGATGAGTACCGCAGCCCGCGTAGCCCCGACCTTTCCCGACAGCATTTTTCGCGCCTATGACATCCGTGGTGTGGTCCCCAAGACCCTGACCGCCGAAACCGCCTACTGGATCGGCCGCGCCATCGGCTCCCAGAGCCTGGCCCAGGGCGAACCCAACGTATCGGTAGGCCGTGACGGCCGCTTGTCTGGCCCGGAGCTGGTCGAGCAACTGATCCAGGGCCTGGCTGACAGCGGCTGCCACGTCAGCGACGTCGGCCTGGTGCCAACCCCCGCGCTGTACTACGCCGCCAACGTACTGGCCGGCAAATCCGGGGTCATGCTCACCGGCAGCCACAACCCGTCGGACTACAACGGCTTCAAGATCGTCATCGCTGGCGACACCCTGGCCAATGAACAGATCCAGGCCCTGCACACCCGCCTGAAGACCAACGACTTGACCCGCGGCACCGGCAGCATCACCAAGGTCGATATCCTCCAGCGCTACTCCGATGAAATCACCCGTGACGTTAAGCTCGCCCGCCGCTTGAAAGTCGTGGTGGACTGCGGCAACGGCGCAGCGGGCGTGATTGCCCCGCAACTGCTCGAAGCCCTGAACTGCGAAGTAATCCCCCTGTTCTGCGAAGTGGACGGCAACTTCCCCAACCATCACCCGGATCCAGGCAAGCCGGAAAACCTGGTGGACCTGATTGCCAAGGTCAAGGAAGTAGGCGCCGACGTGGGCCTGGCCTTCGATGGCGACGGCGACCGTGTGGGCGTTGTGACCGAAACCGGTGAGATCGTGTTCCCGGACCGCCTGTTGATGCTGTTTGCCCGCGACGTGGTTGCGCGCAATGCCAACGCCGAGATCATCTTCGACGTGAAATGCACTCGTCGCCTGACGCCATTGATCAAGGAATATGGTGGTCGCCCGCTAATGTGGAAGACTGGTCACTCGTTGATCAAAAAGAAAATGAAGGAAACCGGCGCGCTGTTGGCCGGCGAAATGAGCGGCCACGTGTTCTTCAAGGAGCGCTGGTTCGGGTTTGACGATGGTATTTACAGCGCCGCTCGCCTGCTGGAGATCCTCAGCAAGGAGAAATCCACGGCCGAAGAGCTGTTTCAGACCTTCCCGAATGATATTTCTACGCCAGAGATCAATATCCATGTGACCGAGGAGAGCAAATTCAGCATCATTGACGCATTGCACGATGCGCAATGGGGTGAAGGCGCCAACCTGACCACCATTGATGGTGTGCGAGTCGATTACGCCAAAGGCTGGGGCCTGGTTCGCGCGTCCAACACCACACCGGTGCTGGTCCTGCGTTTCGAGGCGGATACCGAGGCTGAGTTGCAGCGCATCAAGGACGTGTTCCACGCCCAGTTGAAACGTGTTGCCCCTGATCTCCAATTACCGTTCTGATTTTTTGCCCGGAGCCCTGAATGACCCTCGAACGCGAAGCCGCTGCCAACACCGCCAAGGTCCTGTCCGAAGCGTTGCCTTATATTCGACGCTACGTCGGCAAGACGCTGGTGATCAAGTACGGCGGCAATGCCATGGAAAGCGATGAGCTGAAAACCGGCTTTGCCCGCGACATCGTGCTGATGAAGGCCGTAGGGATCAACCCCGTGGTCGTCCACGGCGGCGGCCCGCAAATCGGCGACCTGCTCAAGCGGTTGTCGATCGAGAGTCACTTCATCGATGGCATGCGTGTCACTGACGCGCAAACCATGGACGTGGTGGAAATGGTCCTCGGCGGCCAAGTCAACAAAGACATCGTCAACCTGATCAACCGCCACGGCGGCAGTGCCATCGGCCTGACCGGCAAGGATGCCGAGCTGATCCGTGCGAAAAAGCTCACCGTTACCCGCAAGACACCCGAGATGACCCAGCCGGAAATCATCGATATCGGCCAGGTGGGTGAAGTGGTGGGCGTGAATACCGACCTGCTCAATCTGCTGGTCAAGGGTGACTTCATCCCGGTGATCGCGCCGATCGGCGTGGGCGCCAATGGTGAGTCGTACAACATCAACGCCGACCTGGTGGCGGGCAAAGTGGCGGAAGCATTGAAGGCTGAAAAGCTGATGTTGCTGACCAACATCGCCGGCCTGATGGACAAGGAAGGCAAGGTACTGACCGGCTTGACCACCCAACAGGTGGATGACCTGATCGCCGACGGCACCATCTACGGCGGCATGCTGCCGAAAATCCGCTGCGCGCTGGAAGCGGTACAAGGCGGCGTCGGCAGCTCGCTGATCATTGATGGCCGCGTGCCGAATGCGGTACTGCTGGAAATTTTCACGGATACCGGTATGGGCACGCTGATCAGTAACCGCAAGCGTCCTTAATATACAAACGAGCCCCACCTCCTGTAGGAGCGAGCTTGCTCGCGAAGAACGTTAACGATGACGCGTTTATTCTGGATAAACGCGGCGCCTTCAAGTTTTTCGCGAGCAAGCTCGCTCCTACAGAGGGTGGGGCTTTTTGATGTGTGCCAATTATTTATTGAACGCCAAACTGCTCGCGGTACGCCTTCACCGCCGGCAAATGCTGCTTGAGCTGCGGGTCATCTTCCAGGAACTGCAACACCTGGTTCAACGACACAATGCTCACCACCGGAATGCCGAAATCGCGCTCCACTTCCTGGATCGCCGACAACTCACCGTTGCCGCGCTCCTGGCGGTTCAGGGCGATCAGCACGCCGGCAGCCTTGGCGCCGTCCTGGGAAGCGATGATCTGCATCACTTCACGGATAGCAGTACCTGCGGTGATCACGTCATCGATGATCAGCACATCGCCGGTCAATGGCGCGCCGACCAGGCTGCCGCCTTCACCATGGGCCTTGGCTTCCTTACGGTTGAAACACCACGGCAAGTCCTGCCCGTGATGCTCCGCCAGGGCGACCGCCGTCGCCGCAGCCAGGGGAATACCCTTGTAGGCCGGGCCAAAGAGTACGTCGAAGGAAATACCGCTCTCAACGATGGCTGCCGCATAGAAACGGCCCAGCTGAGCCAGGGCCGAACCTGAGTTGAACAAGCCCGCATTGAAGAAGTACGGGCTGGTGCGCCCGGACTTGAGAGTGAACTCACCGAAGCGTAAAACGCCGCGATCGATGGCAAAACGAATGAAATCGCGCTGATACGCCTGCATGAAAAAAGCCTCAGATACCACGGATTTAGCTAATTGGGTGGACGGCGTGTATCATACACGCACGCGATTTTTGGGGCCATTTATGCGGATCATCAGTGTGAACGTTAATGGTATTCAGGCTGCAGTCGAGCGTGGTTTGCTCAGTTGGCTGCAAGCACAGAATGCCGACGTCATCTGCCTGCAGGACACCCGTGCCTCCGCCTTTGAACTGGACGACCCAGCCTTCCAACTGGATGGCTACTTCCTTTATGCCTGCGATGCCGAAGTGCCCACCCAAGGTGGCGTGGCTTTGTACTCGCGGTTGCAACCCAAGGCGGTCATCAGCGGCCTCGGCTTCGAGACAGCCGACCGCTACGGGCGTTACCTGCAAGCCGATTTCGACAAGGTCAGCATCGCGACCTTGCTGCTTCCTTCCGGGCAGAACGGCGATGAAGACTTGAACCAGAAATTCAAGCTAATGGACGATTTCGCCCGTTACTTGGATAAACAGCGACGCAAACGTCGCGAGTACATTTATTGTGGCTCGCTGTACGTGGCGCAACAAAAGCTGGATATCAAGAACTGGCGCGACAGCCAGCAATCCCCAGGTTTCCTGGCGCCGGAACGCGCCTGGATGGACGAGATTGTCGGCAACATGGGCTATGTCGATGCCCTGCGCGAAGTCAGCCGCGAAGGCGACCAGTACAGCTGGTGGCCAGATAACGAACAGGCTGAGATGCTCAACCTGGGCTGGCGTTTCGACTACCAGCTGCTGACCCCAGGTCTGCGCCGGTTCGTACGCAGTGCACGCCTGCCCCGCCAGCCGCGCTTCTCGCAGCACGCGCCGCTGATCGTGGACTACGACTGGACATTGACCATCTGAGGTCGTTTTCCAGGCACAAAAAAACCGACAGTGATGTCGGTTTTTTTGTGGCCGCTCGGTTACTTGACCAGGCGCCAGGTCCACGGATACCGATAGGCAATGCCTTTGTTGGCCTTGATACCGGCGATGATCGTCAGTATCAACGCCCCGATCACCAGCACGGTCATCAGCAAGAATCCGACCACCACGAAGCCCAACAACAGGCACACCAGCCAGGCGATCGCCACGGTGATCTGGAAATTCAGCGCCTCCTTGCCCTGGTCATCGATGAGCGGGTCCATGTCCTTCTTGAACTGCCACAGGATCAACGGCCCCAGCAAGCTTCCAAAGGGAAACACCAACCCCAGGAATGCCGCAAAATGACACAACATTGCCCACTGGCGTACTTCCTTGGACGGTGCCGGAACCGGCAACTGGCTGTCATTCATGGCGTTTCTCCTTGGGGCCGGCTCAGTCAGCCAGCGCGGCGTTCTGCAATTCAAAGATTTCGGTCATGCCTTTCTGGGCCAAGGCCAGCATGGCGTTCAGCTCAGCCGGCTGGAATGGCGCGCCTTCGGCAGTGCCCTGCACTTCGATGAAACCACCGGTGCTGGTCATGACCACGTTGAGGTCGGTCTCGGCGGCCGAGTCTTCCAGGTAGTCCAGGTCCAGCACAGGCTCGCCCTGGTACATGCCAACCGACACAGCGGCGATCATCTGCTTGAGCGGGTCACCCGCCTTCAGGCCGCCACGCTTCTTGATCACTTTCAAAGCGTCAACCAGGGCCACCATGGCGCCGGTAATGGATGCCGTGCGGGTACCGCCGTCAGCCTGGATCACGTCGCAGTCGACGTAGAGCGTGACGTCACCCAGCTTGGACATATCCAGGGCGGCACGCAGGGAACGGCCGATCAGGCGCTGGATTTCCAGGGTACGCCCGCCTTGCTTGCCACGGCTGGCTTCACGCTGGTTACGCTCGCCAGTGGCACGCGGCAGCATGCCGTATTCAGCGGTCAACCAACCCTGGCCCTGGCCTTTGAGGAAGCGCGGAACGCCGTTTTCGACGCTGACAGTGCAGATGACCTTGGTATCGCCAAACTCGACCAGTACGGATCCCTCGGCGTGTTTGGTGTAGTTGCGGGTGATGCGGATCGAGCGGAGCTGATCGGCAGCGCGACCACTTGGACGTTTCATAGGGGATACCTGTACTGAGGACGAAAAACTGCCGAGCATTATAGAGCCGCAAGCCGGTTCGGGGCACTTCTAAAAAATCCGGTTACCAATGCCCGGGTTTGGGCGCCCCCCTCCCACTGCGCTACAATCCTGCGCCTCCAGACTGTAGGAGCGAGCTTGCTCGCGAAAAACGCCAACAATTACGGGGGCTTCCTGATTCAGCGCGGCGCCCTTGCGTTCTTCTCGAGCAAGCTCGCTCCTACAGGTCGGCCTGGCCAATTTCTATTTATCCAACGCGAGGTACCTCCATGGTCCACAGCATGACCGCCTTCGCCCGTGTCGAAAAAGCCGGGGCCCAAGGCACCCTCAGCTGGGAGCTGCGCTCGGTCAACAGCCGTTACCTGGAGCCGCACCTGCGCCTGCCAGAGTCATTCCGCGACCTCGAAGGTGCCGTGCGTGAAGCGCTGCGCCAGGGCATCTCCCGCGGCAAGCTGGAATGCACCCTGCGCTTTACCGAAGAAACCACCGGCAAGCCGCTGCAGGTCGACCGCGACCGCGCCGCCCAACTGGTGGCCGCAGCCGAAACCATCGCTGGGCTGATCAAGCAGCCGGCCGCATTGAACCCTCTGGAAGTATTGGCCTGGCCTGGCGTGCTGGTGGCCGACGCGGCTGACCCACAGGCCCTGAATGCCGAAGCCCTCGCCCTGTTCAACCAGGGCCTGAAGGAACTCAAGGCCGGCCGTGAGCGCGAAGGCGCCGAACTGGCGCGCCTGATCAGCGAGCGGCTGACGTCGATCGAAGCCGACGTAGTGACCCTGCGTGAGCTGGTACCACAGATGCTCGCCACCCAGCGCCAGAAGGTCCTCGACCGTTTCACCGACATGAAGGCCGACCTCGACCCGACGCGCCTGGAACAGGAAATGGTCCTGCTCGCGCAGAAGAGCGACGTGGCCGAAGAACTCGACCGCCTGAGTACCCATATCCTTGAAGTGCGCCGCGTGCTCAAGTCCGGCGGTGCCGCCGGTCGGCGCCTGGACTTCCTGATGCAGGAACTCAACCGCGAAGCCAATACACTGGGCTCCAAGGCGTTCGACCCGCGCAGCACCACGGCGGCGGTCAACCTCAAAGTGTTGATCGAGCAAATGCGCGAACAAGTACAGAATATTGAGTAAGGCAACCTCCATGACCCACAGCACCGGCACCCTTTACATCATTTCCGCCCCTTCGGGCGCGGGCAAGAGCAGCTTGGTCAAGGCCTTGACCGACGCCGACGAGCAGATCCGCATTTCGGTCTCGCACACCACCCGCGCCATGCGCCCGGGCGAAGTGGACGGCGTGCACTATCACTTCGTCGAGCGTACCGAGTTCGTCAAGATGATCGAACACGGGGACTTCCTGGAGCGCGCCGAAGTGTTCGGCAACCTCTACGGCACCTCGCAGAGCCACCTGCAGCAGACCCTGGACGAAGGCCACGACCTGATCCTGGAAATCGACTGGCAGGGCGCCGAGCAAGTGCGCCAGCTGATGCCCAAGGCGCGCTCCATCTTCATCCTGCCGCCATCGCTCCAGGCCCTGCACCAACGCCTGACCAACCGCGGCCAGGACAGCGATGAGATCATCGAGGGCCGTATGCGTGAGGCCGTCAGCGAGATGAGCCACTACGTCGACTACGACTACCTGATCATCAATGACGACTTTACCCACGCCCTGGATGATTTGAAGGCGATTTTCCGCGCCAACCAACTGCAGCAAAAGCGCCAACAGCAGCGTTTCGGCAAATTACTCGCCGAATTGCTCGGCTGATTGCCTCTTCCCAAAACAGCTGCAAGGGCCTTACATTGGCACTTGTAGCGGTTTTGCGAAGGCCTGCGAAAAATCAGCGCTTCCCTAAACGCTGGTGATTTTTTAAACTGCTTAGTCCGCTCGCCCAACCGGGCAGCGCGCATCTTGCATTCGCTCCGAGGAATACCATGGCCCGCGTAACCGTTGAAGACTGCCTAGAACACGTGGATAACCGCTTTGAGCTGGTCATGCTCTCTACCAAGCGTGCCCGTCAACTGGCCACTGGCGGCAAAGAGCCCCTGGTCCAGTGGGAAAACGACAAGCCTACCGTTGTAGCCCTGCGTGAAATCGCTGAAGGCCTGATGAGCTACGAGTTCATCGCCAACGCCGAAATCGTTGAAGACGAACCGCTGTTTGCAGCGTTCGAAGGCGAGTCCAACGAGGACGTCTAAGCCTATGCCTGGTCGACGTAGCACGGCGCGGGGTCACAGCCATCGGCAGGAGTTCACACTTTGCCGAGCATAGACGCCCTCGCCGATCGCTTATCGGCCTACCTCGGCGCAGACCAGGTCAACCTGGTTCGCCGAGCGTATTTCTACGCCGAACAAGCCCACGACGGCCAGCGCCGCCGTAGCGGTGAGGCGTATGTCACCCATCCTCTTGCGGTGGCCAATATTCTTGCCGACATGCACATGGACCATCAGAGCCTGATGGCCGCGATGCTGCATGACGTGATCGAAGACACCGGCATTGCCAAGGAAGCGCTCAGTGCGCAATTTGGCGAAACCGTGGCCGAACTGGTCGACGGGGTCAGCAAACTGACCCAGATGAACTTCGAGACCAAGGCCGAAGCCCAGGCGGAAAACTTCCAGAAGATGGCCATGGCCATGGCCCGAGACATTCGGGTGATCCTGGTCAAGCTGGCCGACCGGCTGCACAACATGCGCACGCTGGAAGTGCTGTCCGGCGAAAAGCGCCGACGCATCGCCAAGGAAACCCTGGAAATCTATGCCCCCATCGCCAACCGGCTGGGCATGCACGCCATTCGTATCGAATTCGAAGACCTGGGCTTTAAAGCCATGCACCCCATGCGTTCGGCGCGCATCTACCAGGCGGTCAAGCGCGCACGGGGCAACCGCAAGGAAATCGTCAACAAGATCGAAGAGTCCCTGAGCCATTGCCTGGCGATCGACGAGATCGAGGGCGAGGTCAGCGGCCGGCAGAAGCACATCTACGGCATCTACAAGAAGATGCGCGGCAAGCGCCGGGCCTTCAACGAGATCATGGACGTCTATGCGTTCCGGATCATCGTCGACAAAGTCGATACCTGCTACCGCGTACTAGGCGCTGTACATAATTTGTACAAGCCCCTGCCGGGCCGCTTCAAGGACTACATCGCAATTCCCAAGGCCAACGGCTACCAGTCGCTGCATACCACCCTGTTTGGCATGCACGGCGTGCCGATCGAGATCCAGATCCGCACCCGCGAAATGGAAGAGATGGCCAACAACGGCATCGCCGCCCATTGGCTGTACAAATCCAGCGGCGACGAGCAGCCCAAAGGCACCCATGCCCGCGCGCGCCAATGGGTCAAGGGCGTGCTGGAAATGCAGCAACGTGCCGGCAACTCCCTGGAATTCATCGAAAGCGTGAAGATCGACCTGTTCCCGGACGAGGTCTACGTGTTCACGCCCAAAGGCCGGATCATGGAGCTGCCCAAAGGCTCAACGGCGGTCGACTTTGCCTACGCGGTGCACACCGATGTCGGCAACAGCTGCATCGCCTGTCGGATCAACCGGCGCCTGGCCCCGCTGTCGGAGCCGCTGCAAAGCGGTTCCACGGTGGAGATCGTCAGTGCACCGGGCGCTCGCCCGAACCCGGCCTGGCTCAACTTTGTGGTCACCGGCAAGGCACGTACGCATATTCGCCACGCGCTGAAATTGCAGCGCCGCTCCGAGTCCATCAGCCTGGGCGAACGCCTGCTGAACAAGGTACTCAACGGCTTCGACAGCGCCCTGGACAAGATCCCGCAAGAGCGCGTGCAAGCGATGCTCCACGAGTACCGCCAGGAAACCATCGAAGACCTGTTGGAAGACATCGGCCTGGGCAACCGCATGGCCTACGTGGTTGCGCGCCGCCTGCTGGGCGAAGGCGAACAGCTGCCGAGCCCGGAAGGCCCGCTGGCGATTCGCGGCACCGAGGGTCTGGTGCTCAGCTACGCCAAATGTTGCACGCCGATCCCGGGCGACCCGATTGTCGGCCACTTGTCCGCAGGCAAAGGCATGGTGGTGCACCTGGACAACTGCCGCAACATCACCGAAATCCGCCACAACCCGGAAAAATGCATCCAGCTCTCGTGGGCCAAGGATGTCACCGGCGAATTCAACGTCGAGCTGCGGGTGGAGCTGGAACATCAGCGCGGCCTGATCGCCCTGTTGGCCAGCAGCGTCAACGCCGCCGACGGCAATATCGAGAAAATCAGCATGGACGAACGCGATGGTCGCATCAGCGTGGTCCAACTGGTGGTCAGCGTGCACGACCGCGTGCACCTGGCCCGCGTGATCAAAAAGTTGCGCGCCTTGACCGGTGTGATCCGCATCACCCGCATGCGTGCATAACCGATCCATTACAAGGAGTCATTCATGACCAAGACAGTTATCACCAGCGATAAAGCTCCAGCCGCCATCGGCACTTATTCCCAGGCGATCAAGGCGGGCAATACCGTCTACATGTCCGGCCAGATCCCACTGGACCCAAAGACCATGGAATTGGTTGAAGGCTTCGAAGCCCAGACCGTACAGGTCTTTGAAAACCTCAAGTCCGTGGCTGAAGCTGCCGGTGGTTCGTTCAAGGACATCGTCAAGCTGAACATCTTCCTCACCGACCTCAGCCACTTCGCCAAGGTCAACGAGCTCATGGGCAAGTACTTCGAGCAACCTTACCCAGCCCGCGCCGCCATCGGCGTTGCCGCCCTGCCAAAGGGTGCACAGGTTGAGATGGACGCCATTCTGGTCATCGAGTAAAACACCCGGCGCAGCCCCAACAGGCTGCGCCGACTTCGTTTCAGAAGGATTTCGTAATGCGCAAAGCGCTTGTAGCCTCCTCGTTGCTCGCCCTGTTGCTCGGCGGCTGTGCCAGCAACCCCGCCGACCTGGATGTGAGCGGTACCTGGATCAACCAGGCCGCCATCGACGCGGCGGCCAAGGGCGGCCCTTTGCGTGAAGCCCTGCAGTCCTATGGGCCCAACCTTGAGTGGGAGGTCAACACCAAGGCCTTGCAGGCGCGCTACTACAACGGTTTTGAAGTGGCGGAAGGCAAGTTGTTGGCTGAAAAGCCCGGCGCGTGGAACGTGGATTTCTATGGCAGCTCTGCCACCGAGCTTAAGCGCAAAGGCAAGCAACTGCTGCAAGTGGCCAACGACAACGAGCCCGAGCAGCTGTTTGCCCGCGCCAAAGACCCGGCCCCAGAAGGCGCGCCACTGGGCGCCAACTTCGAACGCGCGTTGTACGCGGCCTATATGGGCGGCGACTGGAAGATCAGCGACGGCACCGGCAGCGGTGCCACGGTGCAATTCCAGGCAGACGGCAAGGTCGCCGGCCTGCCGGGGGTTGATCGCTATTCACTCTGCCTGGCAGGCGATTGCGCTTCCATGAGCGGCGGCTATGACAGCATCTGGCTGCAACTGAACGGCCAGGGCAACCCTTGGATCTTCGCGCGCAAAGGTGAGCAACTGGAGATCTTCCAGGCGATCAATACCGCGCAGGCCGATGAAGTGCCCCAGTTCACGCCTGGCCCTCGCCAATGGTTGCTTGAAAAGTAATAACAGCCTCACCCAAATCCAAATGTGGGAGCTGGCTTGCTGTGGCGAGCAAGCCTGCTTGCGCCGGGGGGCGAAGCGCCCCCAAACAACCGGAGACTGCTGCGCAGTCAGCGGGAGCAAGCTCCCTCGCCACAGCAAGCCAGCTCCCACATTTTTTGCCGCGCTTCAGCCTTTCAGAATCGCCGCATAGCCTTCCCGGTAAGTCGGGTATGTCGGCATCCAGCCAAGCGCCTTGATACGTGCATTACTGCATTGTTTGCTGCCAGCACGGCGCACACTGGCGTCCTCGGCCCACTCGGTCACACCCAGATACTCGCGCAGCCAGGCCACTACTTCGGCCAATGGCGCAGGCGCATCGTCGACGCCGATGTAGACTTTTTCCAATGCTCCGCCCTTTTCCACATGCCGCAGCAAAAAGGCGAGCAGGCCCGCGGCGTCATCAGCGTGGATACGGTTGCCATACAACGGCGGATCAACCGCTACGCGATAGCCTTGACGCACCTGGGTCAGCAGCCATTCACGGCCAGGGCCGTAGATGCCGGTCAAGCGCACGATGGTCGCTGGAATACCGCTGTTGAGCGCCACCTGTTCAGCTTCCAGCATCACCTGCCCGGAATAGCCCTTCGCTTGCGTCTCGGACGTTTCGTCGACCCACTCGCCGTTCTGCTGCCCATACACACTGCTGCTGGAAACAAACAGCAAATGCTTGGGCGTCTGGCCGTAGTCGTCCAGCCACTCCAACACATGCAGCAACCCTTGCACGTAAGCAGCGCGATAGCCGGCCTCGTCGTGGTCGGTGGCAGCGGCGCAGTACACCAGGTAATCCCCCCCGCCGATCGGCCAGGTGTCAGGGCAATCTTTTTTGAACAGGTCGCCGGCGATGCCGACCACCCCGTCGGGCAAGCGCGAAATATCGCGGCGCAGGCCGTGAACCTCCCATTCCGAGGCCAGCAATTGGCTAGCCAGCCGACTACCCACATCACCGCAACCGGCAATCACAACAGAAGGCACAGACATCACAAAACTCCATTCTTAAAGGCGCAGATTAGCCGCCAGAGATGACCAACGGCCAGAAAAAGCACAAATAAAGTTACTGTATTACTTCTGTTAACAAGAATTACTTGCAATAATAACCGCCCATTTGTCCTCGACCCCAAGGGTCTGGAAGGACGATCACCCATTTTTTCTCTCAGGTCCGGCCAGCATGACACGTCATACAAAACCCGCTTCGCCAACCAAGCTTCACAGTCCCTCCCGCGCCTGGCGTGCGATTGCTGCGATGCTGTTCAGCGTACTGCTGGCACCGACCGCCGCCTTCGCTGACGCCACTGCCCCCGCCGCTCCGGCAGCTGCCGAGCAAAATACTACTACCCCGGCGGCGCCTGCAGTCGCGCCAGTGGCCACCGACCCGGCCCAGGCCGCCGGCGCGGCCGCCCCTGCCGACGAAACCGGCGCGGTGCTGGAAGAAGACAACACCCTGGGCATGGCCCACGACCTGTCACCATGGGGCATGTACCAGAATGCCGACGTGGTAGTGAAGGCTGTGATGATCGGCCTGGCCATTGCCTCGATCATCACCTGGACCATCTGGATTGCCAAAGGCTTCGAGCTGTTGGGCGCCAAGCGTCGTCTGCGCGCTGAAATCGTCCACCTGAAAAAAGCCACCACCCTCAAGGAAGCGAGCGAAACCGCGACCAAGAAGGGCACCCTGGCTAACCTGCTGGTGCACGACGCACTCGAAGAAATGCGCCTGTCGGCCAACACCCGCGAAAAAGAAGGCATCAAGGAGCGTGTCAGCTTCCGCCTGGAGCGCCTGGTTGCCGCCTGCGGCCGTAACATGAGCAGCGGCACCGGCGTACTCGCCACCATCGGTTCCACTGCGCCCTTCGTCGGCCTGTTCGGTACCGTGTGGGGCATCATGAACAGCTTCATCGGTATCGCCAAAACCCAGACCACCAACCTCGCCGTCGTTGCCCCCGGCATCGCCGAAGCCCTGCTGGCTACTGCCCTGGGCCTGGTTGCCGCGATTCCAGCGGTGGTGATCTACAACGTCTTCGCCCGTTCGATCGCCGGCTACAAGGCCCAGGTATCGGATGCGTCGGCAGAAGTCCTGCTGCTGGTCAGCCGTGACCTCGATCACCTGCCTATCGAGCGCAGCTCGCAACCGCACATGGTGAAAGTGGGGTAATCGGCCATGGGCCTGCATTTGAATCAAGGCGACGACGAACTCGTCGAGAACCACGAAATCAACGTCACGCCGTTTATCGACGTGATGCTGGTGCTGCTGATCATCTTCATGGTGGCGGCACCGCTGGCGACCGTGGACATCAAAGTGGACCTGCCTGCGTCCAGCGCCAAGCCGGCGCCGCGGCCAGAGAAACCGATATTCCTCAGCGTCAAAGCGGACCAACGCCTGTTCCTGGGCGAAGAAGAGGTCAAGGCTGAAACCCTGGGGCCGGTGCTCGACGCCAAGACCCAAGGCAAGAAAGACACGACGATCTTCTTCCAGGCCGACAAAGGCGTGGACTATGGCGACCTGATGAGCGTGATGGATGCCCTGCGGGCCGCCGGCTACCTCAAGGTAGGCCTGGTCGGACTTGAGACGGCAGCCAAGAAATGATCACGACGCGCCACAAACTGACGCGTTATGGCACCAGCCTCGCCGTCGTGCTGGGCGTGCATGCCGTCGCGATCATCATCGCGCTCCAATGGTCCGCGCCGCAGGCGATCCAGCTGCCACCCGCCGCCATGGTCATCGACCTGGCGCCGCTGCCAGCACCGCCGCCGCCTCCAGCACCGCCCAAGGTCGTTGCGCCGCCGCCGCCACCGGTCGAAGAGCTGCCCCTGCCGAAGCTGGCCGAGGCGCCCAAGCCAACGATCCAGGTGCCCAAGCCGGTCAAGCCCAAGCCTAAGCCACAACCGCCAAAGCCGGTGGAGAAGAAGCCCGAGCCGCCCAAGGAGAAGCCTTCCGAGGAGCCACCGAGCGAAACGCCGCCGAGCAACGCACCTGCGCAGAAGTCCGCCCAGCCGACACCGGGCCCGTCGGCACAGCAGCTGGCCGCCCAGGCATCCTGGCAAAGCACGTTGCTGGCGCATCTGCAGAAGTACAAGAAGTACCCGCCCGGCGCCCAACGCAGTGGCAAGGAAGGTATGAACCGCTTGCGCTTCGTGGTCGATGGCGAAGGCAATGTGCTGTCCTACGAACTGGAAGGCCGCTCCGGCAACGCCGACCTGGACCGTGCAACCCTTGAGATGATCCGCAAGGCTCAGCCGCTGCCCAAGCCTCCGGCAGACCTGTTGAAAAACGGCAGCGTCGAACTGGTCGCGCCGTTCGTTTACAACATCGACAAGCGTCGCCGCTGACAGAGCACTGTGGGAGGGACTTGCTCCCTCCCACAGTCGCTTGATGACGTCAGTAAAATTCCGATACTCCCCACTCAATCCCGCACAAAGTTCTGATAACGTGCGTCTATCGATTGCAGCCGGTATGCTTGGCCCGCAACCTCATGGACGCCCGCTATGACTCTCACAGAATTACGCTACATCGTGACCCTCGCCCAAGAACAGCACTTCGGCCATGCAGCCGAGCGTTGCCACGTCAGCCAGCCGACGCTGTCGGTGGGTGTGAAAAAGCTTGAAGACGAACTCGGTGTGCTGATTTTCGAGCGCAGCAAGAGTGCCGTGCGCCTCACCCCCGTGGGCGAAGGCATCGTTGCCCAGGCCCAGAAGGTCCTGGAACAGGCGCAAAGCATTCGCGAATTGGCCCAGGCCGGCAAGAACCAGCTGACCGCGCCGCTCAAGGTCGGCGCGATCTATACGGTCGGCCCCTACCTGTTCCCGCACTTGATCCCGCAACTGCATCGTGTCGCGCCGCAGATGCCGCTGTATATCGAAGAAAACTTCACCCATGTGCTGCGCGATAAACTGCGCAACGGCGAGCTGGACGCGATCATCATCGCCCTGCCCTTCAACGAAGCGGACGTGCTGACCCTGCCGCTCTACGACGAGCCGTTCTACGTGCTGATGCCGGCCTCCCACCCGTGGACCAAGAAGGACACCATCGACGCCGGCCTGCTCAATGACAAGAGCCTGCTGCTGCTCGGTGAAGGCCACTGCTTCCGCGACCAAGTGCTGGAAGCCTGCCCGACCCTGACCAAGGGCAACGACGGCGCCAAGCACACCACGGTGGAATCCAGCTCCCTGGAAACCATTCGCCATATGGTCGCTTCCGGCCTGGGTATCTCGATCCTGCCGCTGTCTGCGGTAGACAGCCATCACTACGCTCAGGGCGTGATCGAAGTGCGCCCACTCACGCCGCCGGTGCCGTTCCGTACCGTGGCGATTGCCTGGCGCGCCAGCTTCCCGCGCCCCAAAGCGATTGAGATTCTCGCGGACTCGATCCGTCTGTGTTCGGTGGCCAAGCCGCCCGTTGCGAGCTAAGCCACGGTATGACTGAGCTGTCGCAGGTGTCGGTGACGGCACTCAAGGGTGTCGGTGAGGCCATGGCCGAGAAACTGGCCAAGGTCGGCCTGGAGAACCTTCAGGACGTGCTGTTCCACCTGCCCCTGCGCTACCAGGACCGCACCCGCGTGGTGCCCATCGGCCATTTGCGCCCTGGGCAGGACGCGGTCATCGAAGGCACCGTAAGCGGCGCCGACGTGGTGATGGGCAAGCGTCGCAGCCTGGTGGTGCGCCTGCAGGACGGCACTGGCGGCTTGAGCCTGCGCTTCTACCACTTCAGCAACGCACAGAAGGAAGGCCTCAAGCGTGGCACCCGTGTGCGCTGCTACGGCGAGGCACGTCCTGGCGCGTCGGGCCTGGAGATCTACCACCCGGAATACCGCGCCATTACCGGCGATGAGCCGCCACCAGTGGACACCACGCTCACGCCGATCTACCCGTTGACCGAGGGCCTGACCCAGCAACGCCTGCGTCAGTTGTGCATGCAGACCCTGACCCTGCTCGGCCCGCAAAGCCTGCCCGATTGGCTGCCCCTGGAGCTGGCCCGCGATTATCAGCTGGCGCCCCTGGCCGATGCGATTCGGTATTTGCATCACCCGCCCGCCGATGCCGATGTGGACGAACTCGCCCTCGGTCACCACTGGGCCCAACATCGCCTGGCCTTTGAAGAACTGCTCACGCACCAGCTGTCCCAGCAACGCCTGCGCGAAAGCATGCGTTCCCTGCGCGCCCCGGCGATGCCCAAGGCCACGCGACTGCCCGCGCAATACCTGGCCAACCTCGGCTTTGCGCCCACCGGCGCGCAACAGCGCGTAGGCAATGAAATCGCCTATGACCTCAGCCAGCAAGAACCGATGTTGCGGCTCATCCAGGGTGACGTAGGCGCAGGCAAGACCGTGGTCGCTGCCCTCGCCGCCCTGCAAGCCCTGGAAGCTGGCTATCAGGTGGCGCTGATGGCACCGACGGAAATCCTCGCCGAACAACACTTCATCACCTTCAAGCGCTGGCTCGAACCCCTGGGCCTGGAGGTGGCGTGGCTGGCTGGCAAGCTCAAAGGCAAGAACCGCGTGGCCGCCCTGGAGCAGATCGCCGCCGGCGCACCGATGGTGGTGGGCACCCATGCGCTGTTCCAGGACGAAGTGCAGTTCAAGAACCTCGCGCTGGTGATCATTGACGAACAGCACCGCTTCGGCGTGCAACAACGCCTGGCCCTGCGCCAGAAAGGCGTGGGCGGGCGCATGAACCCGCACCAGTTGATCATGACCGCCACGCCGATCCCACGCACCCTGGCCATGAGCGCCTACGCCGACCTCGACACCTCGATCCTCGACGAACTGCCGCCAGGGCGTACGCCGGTCAACACCGTGCTGGTCACCGACACCCGGCGCGTCGAAGTGATCGAGCGCGTGCGCGGCGCCTGCGCCGAAGGCCGCCAGGCGTACTGGGTGTGCACCCTGATCGAAGAGTCCGAAGAGCTGACCTGCCAGGCCGCCGAAACCACCTATGAAGACCTCACCAGCGCCTTGGGTGAGCTCAAGGTGGGGTTGATCCACGGCCGTATGAAACCGGCGGAAAAAGCCGCAGTGATGGCTGAGTTCAAGGCCGGCAACCTGCAATTGCTGGTGGCTACCACCGTGATTGAAGTGGGCGTGGACGTCCCCAACGCTAGCCTGATGATCATCGAAAACCCCGAACGCCTGGGCCTGGCGCAACTGCACCAGCTGCGCGGGCGGGTTGGCCGGGGCAGTGCCGCCAGCCACTGCGTGCTGCTCTATCACCCGCCGCTGTCGCAGATCGGTCGCCAGCGACTGGGCATCATGCGCGAAACCAACGACGGTTTTGTTATCGCCGAAAAAGACCTCGAACTGCGCGGCCCCGGTGAAATGCTCGGCACGCGCCAGACCGGCCTGCTGCAATTCAAGGTCGCCGACCTGATGCGCGATGCCGACCTGCTGCCCGCCGTGCGCGATGCTGCGCAAGCCTTGCTCGAGCGTTGGCCCGATCACGTCAGCCCGTTGCTCAACCGCTGGCTGCGCCACGGCCAGCAATACGGTCAAGTCTGACCCCTATCCTGTAGGAGCGAGCTTGCTCGCGAAGAACGCCAACGATAACGCGGACATTCTGGGTGATCGCGCCGTCAGGAAGCTCTTCGCGAGCAAGCTCGCTCCTACAGGGGATCGGCGCACAGCCAACCTCGTCACAAAGAACACTTATCCGACCAACACCCGTATCAAGCTGGTTATACTCCAATGAATGTAAGAAATTGGATCAGGCCATGTCAGAAGTTGCCCTCGCCACAGCCCCACTGCCCGCCCCGCCGGTCATTCGGGCGCTGCTCGCAAAGCTCGCCATCCCCTACACGGAAGTCATCGAACAGCCTGGCCTGAACCCTGCCCGAAAGGTCCAGGCGGTGTTGCTTGAAGATGCGGTTGGCGCGCTCATGGTGCTGTTCCCCCAAAGCCAGTTGCTGGACCTTAACCGCCTCGCCGAACTCACCGGTCGCCGCCTCACGGCCGTCGCCCCCGAGCGGGTCGAACGCATGCTGGGCAAGCATGACCTGAGCCTGCTGCCTGGCTTGCCGCCCCTGACCAGCTCGCCGTGCCTGTACGAAGGCCGCTTGCTCAATGAGCCGAGCCTGCTGGTGCATTCGGGCGAAGCCGGGCTGTTGCTGGAAATCCCCACCGACGCCTTCAAGGGCCTGCTCACCAAGGCCAGCGCCGCGCAGTTCGGTGAACCCTTGAGCAACATCCGCCCGAACCTCGACCGCCCCAATGATGACCGCGAGGAAATCACCCAGGCGATGCAAGCGTTCACCGCTCGCCGTATCCAGCAACGCCTGGAAGCGACCATCGAAATTCCGCCGCTGGCCGACACCGCGCAGAAGATCATCAAGCTGCGCGTCGATCCCAATGCCACCATCGACGACATTACTGGCGTGGTGGAAACCGACCCGGCCCTTGCCGCCCAGGTCGTAAGCTGGGCCGCGTCGCCCTACTACGCCTCGCCGGGCAAGATCCGCTCAGTCGAAGACGCCATCGTGCGCGTGCTGGGCTTTGATCTTGTGATCAACCTGGCGCTGGGCCTGGCCCTGGGCAAAACCCTGAGCCTGCCCAAGGACCGCCCGCACCTGTCCACGCCTTACTGGCACCAGTCGATCTACACCGCCGCCGTGATTGAAGGCCTGACCCGCGCCATGCCCCGCGCCCAGCGCCCGGAAGCCGGCCTGACCTACCTGGCAGGTTTGCTGCACAACTTCGGCTACCTGCTGCTGGCCCACGTGTTTCCGCCGCACTTCTCGCTGATCTGCCGGCACCTGGAGGTCAACCCGCACCTGTGCCACAGCTACGTCGAGCAACACTTGCTGGGCATCAGCCGCGAACAGATCGGCGCCTGGCTGATGCGCTACTGGGACATGCCAGACGAACTGTGCACCGCCCTGCGCTTCCAGCACGACCCGACGTATGACGGGCAATACGCCGAGTACCCGAACCTGGTGTGCCTGGCGGTGCGCCTGTTGCGCAGCCGGGGGATTGGCTCCGGGCCGGATGAATCCATTCCGGACGCGTTGCTGGAGCGCCTGGGCTTGAGCCGCGAGAAGGCCGAGGATGTGGTGGGTAAAGTGCTGGATGCCGAGGTGCTGTTGCGCGAGCTGGCTTCGCAGTTCAGCCAGGGGTAAATCTGGCGCCTGTTACACCGCTATCGCAGGCAAGCCAGCTCCCACAGTTGACCGTATTTCAAAGTTCTGTGGGAGCTGGCTTGCCTGCGATGAATCCAACGCGGTGTCCCTGCCCCCCCCTCGCTCCTACAGGTGTTACTTCTTTTTCTTCGGTTTCAAATACTTGGTCAGCCCCTGGAACCAGATCACCAGTGCCGGGTTGCCCTTGATCTGGATCGACTTGTCCTGAATCCCCGTCATGAACGCCAGTTGCTTGTTCTTCGCCTGCATCGTGGCGAAGCCGTAGGCGGCATCCTTGAAGGCAATTGCGAAGGCCGGCGCCGGGTGGACACCTGAGCGGCTGGTGATGCGCTGGTCTTTGACGATGAAGTGACGGGCAACCTTGCCGTCGAGAGTCTGCAGCTGGAAGGCCAGGTCTTTGTCACCCAGTTGCTGCTGGAAGGCGGGGTTGGTGCGGCTGGCTTTGCCCATCATCAGGCCCAGCACCCACAGGAGAAGACGAAATTTCATGCACACGGCCTCGGTGTATTTATTGGAGTGGCCGCAGCAGTGTAACGATTTGCAAAAAGAACGCCACCGATCTCGCGCTTTAGGCGCAGATCGGTTGGCGTTTAACGCTTATAGCAACAAGTACTTAAACGTTAGGGCATGGCACTGGCGCCCAGTCGGCCAGGTTTGGATTGCGGCAGGTTGCTTCGATCTGGGTCTTGCCCGCACTGGCGACCTGCTTGCTTTCAGCTTGCTTGGCCTGCACGGTCTGGATGCTACGTTCGGTGGTTACCGCTTCTTTCGGCACTGTCGGCAGCACCGGCTTCTTGGCCGGCTTGACGGCTTTCTTGCCCTTGGCCGGAGCGACCACTGGCGTGGTGTCGGCGGTGGCCACGGGCACCACATCACTGCGCTGTACGCCGACCTGTTGCAGATCTTTCTCGTAGGCCTGGGTGTAGTTGTTCAGGTCTTCACTGGCCTTGCCGTTGACCGTCACGATCAGGTCATTGGACTCCTTCAGGCCCGCGACGATTTCCGCCAGGCGCTTGCGGCCTTCGGTGTCGTTGACGGTCTTGGCCTTGCGATCAGCCACCAGCTTGGTGAATGCGCTCTGGTAGCACTGCTGCGAGGCCTTGGCATAGGCGGTGCTGCGGTCGATGTCCGAGGCGCTTTTGTTGAAGTCGGTGGAGTAGGACGCGATGCGCTGGTTGTCATCGGTGATCTGTTTCTGGCGCTCGGTGTAGTAACCCGCTGCGCCGCCAGCCAGGGCGCCGCCTGCGGCACCGATCGCGGCATTGCGGCCTCGGCTGTCCTTGTCGCCGGTCAGCGCGCCCAGCAGGGCACCGCCGGCCGCGCCGATCGCGGCACCGGTGACGACCGACTTGGTCATGTCCGAATCGGTGGCGCGCAGGTGCTGCACCGGCTCGTAGCAGTTGGGGTAGTACTCGACCTTGGTGCTCGACGCTACCTTGGATGCAGGCGACGTAGCGCAACCAGTCAACACGGTGCTGAAACCAGCTGCGATCAGCAGCAGGTGACGCTTGGAAACCGCCTTACGGGAAAAAAACATAGGTGTGATCTCTGTTAAGTTTGACTTGCCCAGCACGGCCCACCGCCGCCTGAGTCCCTTCCAAGCTCGCTAGACAGCCAACGATCAAGACCGCTGACCGCTCGCTGCGAGCAATTCCTTCAAGATCGTTGCCGGGTCGGCCCGCTGTTGCTTGCGGTAGTTGCCGACATGGCGAACGAACAGTGTCGCGCGCGTCACCAGGCTCTTGCCGAGCACTGGCTTGCGATCCAACTCTTCCTTGATCCGTTGAAACTGCGCCTGGATCACCGCATCGGTGTAGCGCGTGCCGGTGGCCAGGTTGTCGATGTAAATCGCCACCGCGCCGTCCAACGCGCTGCGTCCATTGGTGATGGCCATGTCGAACAGCTGCGTGCTGGCCTCGTCCTTGCTGTCCACCGCCTGCTGGCGACTCTTGCGCAGGTTGGCCAGGCGGATGTTGTAGTTGCTGATGGTCTCGGCCACCAACGCCGCCGACTGGATCAAATTGCCCGCGGCTTCTTCGCGTTGCTGGGCGATCAGCGACACGTTGCGCTTGAGCTCTTCGTTGACCAGGCCCAGCTCGGCTTGCAGCTTGGGATCGACACTGGCGGCGATGATGCTGTCCAGGCGTTTGGTCGGGTCCTGGGCGTCGTCGATGGCATCGGTCAGCGCGGCCAGGCGGCCTTCCTTCTGCCACTGGGCGAACAGTTCCTTGTAGCGTGAGCGCGGCGCCGACAACGCGCCAATCGCCACGCGAAAACCGGTGGTCTCGTTGCTTTGCTCGGTGCCATCAGCGGCAAACAGCGGGTATTCGCGGCGCATGCCGGTGAACAACGTGCCTTCGCCTTCCAGGTAATTGCCGCCCTTGACCACAAAGCCGCCGTAGGTGCCCTGGCGGCGGCCGGCGTGTACCAGTTGGAAGGATTCCTGGACCATTTCCGCGGCGTTGCCGATCACGTCGAACATGCCGATGGGGTTAGGCAATTTAGTGCCGATAGGCATCAACCGCGCCGCCTGGCCGGTGCCGCCGGCCACTTGGTTGAACACGGCGTAATCGGCCAGCGGGCCATCGCTTTCACTGCCCTCGGCGCGCCGTGGATACAGGCGGCCTTCCAGGTCCTGGCGGCTCACCGCCTGGCCGCCGCGTGCGGCGTACTCCCACTCCACTTCGGTGGGCAGGCGCACAAAGCCCAGGCCACCGTCTTCGGCCGACGCACCGCGCCCGCTCACCGGCAACAGTTCGCGGTGGTATTTCATCAGCCAGGCGCTGTACACCGCCGAAAAACGCTCGGCTTCAAAGCGTGACAGCTTCACCTTGGGTAAACGCCCGGCCATGCCGGTGGGCGCGTCACACGCCGGCGCCGGTTCGCCGCTGGCCAGGGACTGCGCCTGGGCCATCACCTGGGCGTATTGGCGGGCGGGCACTTCGTATTTGCCGATGAAGTACAGCATGGGCTTGAGCGGGGTCTTGGCGTCGGTCTTCGGCATCTGCGGCGCGATGACCTTGCTCCAGTCCTTGGGCAAGTCCTTGAGGGTGAACTGGCCGTTGATGAAGTCGCGGCGGTAGCCGGAAATAAACGACTGCTGATACCCCGCCTCGCCTTCGGCAAAGGGGTAGCCCAGGTTGATTTCACGGTCATCCAGGGTGCCCTGGGCCAGTATGTAGGCGTAGCGGAACACCATGTTGCCTTCGCAGGGTAGCGGCAGGCTCACGTCGTCCGGCAACGGCTTGGGGTTGTCGAGCTTGTCACTTGCCTCATCGGCCCAGGCCAGCGAGGCCAGGCTCAGCGCCACGCAGGCGCCCAGTAATTTATACATCTCTGATTCCTTCAGAAGCCTGGATACGTGCCACCCGCCAACCGCCACAGGCGGCCGCCACGGCACTGACGCCGAGCACCGCCACCAGGGCCAGGCCGTAATGGCGCGCCAACAGGTGGCTGGCGTACTCGCCCGGCACCTGCACAAAAAGCTTGTTCAACGCGGCCTCGGCCAGGGCATACAGCCCAACGCTGAGCACAGCGGCAAAACCCGCGCTGTACAGCGCTTGCAGCAGCACAAACAGCAACAACGCGGCGGTGGAAAACCCCAACAGGCGCAACACCGAGAGTTCCCGATGCTTGCGCGCCACCGCCGCCAAGGTGCCCGCAAAAATCGCCGCAAACGCCCCGGCCAACGCCAGCCCGGCGATGATCCAGAACACAATCGACAGGTTGCGGCTCAACGATTGCACTTGAGCGATGGTGTGCGCCTGGGTTGAAACCAACAGGTTCTGCCCGGCGAAATACACCCGCAACGGTTCCACATCACTGAGGCTGCGCGCATACAGGCGAAACGCCGGGTAGATACGCTGTTCACTCACGCTCGCCGCTTCACCGGCCCAACCCAACGCCTGCACCGCACGGCCGTCGCGGTAATCTTCTGCCGCCTCCAGCAACGCCAGATCGGCAAACAGACCCTCGCGAGCGAAGGCCTCCAGCGGCAACACCGCCAGCACCTGCAACCGCGTGCGCTGGGCCTCGACGCGCCCCGCCACTTGCCGCGCAAAACTGGTTTCCAGCCAGTCACCGGGCCTTGCCGCGAGCTTTTCGGCGGCGGTATGGCTGAGCACGATCTGGTCCAGGCCGTGGGGCATCGGCAAGCCTTCCAACAGCGGGTCCCCGGCCGCAGTCGGTAGCATTTCCAGGCTCAGGGTGCCCACCTGCGCGGTGGCCGCAATCTGCCGTGTGCGCGGTACAGCAAACGCCACATCGCTGCGCTCCCCCAATTGCGCGATAAACGCCGAGCTGAATCGACCACCGCCCAACGGGATGATTTCACGGCTGGCGGGGGCGGTCTCCAAGCGTTCGGTCAAACTGCTAACCAGTCCAAATTTCAGCCCGAATAACACCAGCAATGGCGCAATAACCGCCACCAATGCCAGCACCGAACAGGCCGACAGCCACCCATCGTTGCGGTAGTCCTGCCACGCAAGCGAGGCAACCAGGCCGATGCGCATCAGCACGCCTCCCCGAGGGTTGCGGTGACGCCGCCGTCTGGATCGCGCTGGCAACTGATACGCCGCACCTGCAAGCCACTGGCGCGGGCCAGCGGTTCGTCATGGGTGGCGATCACACAGGCCGTACGGTGTTCGCGGGCCTGGGCCAGCAGCGCCTGCATCACGCGCTCGGCGTTGAGCGGGTCCAGGGACGCCGTCGGCTCATCGGCCAGCACCAGTTGCGGCCCATGGGCCAGAGCCCGCGCACAGCTGACCCGCTGGCGTTGGCCCACCGACAACGCCGCCGGGCGCTTGGCCAACTGATCGCTGATCTGCAACTGCTCGGCCAGGCGCGCCACCCCGCCGTCGTCCTGCAAGCCCAGCAGTTGGCGCGACAGCGCGATATTGCCGCGCACATCCAGAAACCCCAGCAAACCCCCGGTCTGCGGCACATAGCCCAGGTGCTGGCTGCGCAACGCGGCCAGCGCCGATTGCCGATCAGCACGCCACAGCGCGCCGATGTCGTGTTGGTTGAATGCAAACTGCCCCACCTGATCCGGCGCCAACACCAGCGCCAGCACGTCCAGCAAGGTGCTCTTGCCGCAACCGCTGGGGCCGACAATCGCCAGTTGTTCACCCGCGCCCAGATGCAACGCCGGGATCACCAGGCTATAGCGCTGGCTACCGACGCCCCGGCTCTTGTGCACCGCGCTCAGGTTCAGCATTACGGCAGCGTCGACAGTGGCACGCGGTACAACGCATCGCCCGGTTCGGCATCGCCGAAACGGACCCAGTTGGCCACGTCGTTATGGAAGGTTTCATACAGGCGGATTTTCGAATCCAGCTCGTCGATAAAGTCTTCCTGCTCGGCCACGCTCAATGACAACCACAGGTCCTGGGTCATGTTCAGCGACTTGCTGCGGTACGGCAGGCCTTCGAGGTATTCACCGAGCAGGCCGCCGTCAGCCAGATTACCGCCCTTGCGCAGGGCCTGGGGGTCGCGGCTCATATAGGCCGAGGCGCTGGCGATTTCCTGGAAGAAATCCTTGGGCGAGCTTTGGGTTTTGCGCGCCGCATCCACGATCAACTTCAACGATTGTTGCAGGTCGTTGAGTTGCAGCTTGGTCAGCATCACGCACACTTGGAACGCTGGCAGCGCCGGGTTGGTCAGGTCGCGGTCCGCCGTCCAGGCGCTGACTAATTGCGGTGCCTGGCTCGCAGTTTTGCGCCCGAGGAAGTCCATGTGCATGGCATAGCCGACGGCGGCGGACTTGTCCGCCAGGCTCGGCGCGGCACTGAGCAACGGCACGGGCTGCGGCGTATTGCTGCGCACCTGATGCACCAGGTTGGCGAACACCGTGCCGATCTCATCGACGCGCTCACCCAGCTTGCGCACATCGCCCCCTGGCACCGGCGTGTACAGGTCGCCGATCTGCGGGTTGGCGTCGGCGGTGAGGACGCGATACTGGCTCTCGGCGCCGGCATGGGTTTTCTTGCCGGCGTCGGTGCGCAGGTGCAGCGCGTAGATCTTGATCTGCTTGCCCAGCGCCGCCTGGCGCACTTCGGCTTCGTTCATCTGGGTGGCGGCGAACGGGTCGTTCTTGCGCAGCGCGCCGGCATCGGAGACCAGCAAGATGATGCGCCCGCCGTAGCCGGACCAATCCATGCCGTCCACTGCCTGCATCACCCCGGCAAACGCATCTTCGTTGAACGAGTGGCTGGACACCGTCGACGCTTTGACCTGGCGCGCCATATCCAGAAAGCGCTGCGGGTCGCGGCCTTGGTCGAGGCTGATCAGGGTCTTGGCGACATACTCAAGGCCCGGGGTTTTCTGGATACTGCTGCGAAAGCCGACCATGCCGAAACTGACGCTGTCCAACTCGCCGCGCTCGGCAATGCGGGTTTGCAGCTCATGCACCACGTCGCGAATCTGGTCGATGTAGGGCTGCATCGACACGGTGGTGTCCACTACCAGCACCACGGCCGTGCGGAAGGCGTCGGCATTGGCGCTGAGCGTCGGGCTAGCGGGTTTGGCAGTGGCGCGGCTGCCTGGGTCGATGGAGGCCACGTTGAGCAACTGGACCGGCTGGCCGTTGTTGTCGAAGCTTTCTTTGGAGTCAAAAATCGGCAACAGGTAGAACTGGTTTTGCGGCACCGCGCTGGCGGTGGGTTCCAGGGCCAGGACTTGCTGGTTGTCTTCACGGTTGCTCTGCGCCTTGGCCAACACGCTTCTCGCGGCGGCAGGGTCGGCCAGCAGTTTTTCCACCTCACCGGGCTGGCGCAGGAACATCACGGGGGCCCGGCCTGAGCGCTCGGTGAACTTGAGCACCAGGCTTTGTTTCCAGTCGCTGACCTGGGAGGCTGGCAGCCAACCGTCGCTGCGACCATCAGTGGCAGCGCCGACGCGTACCCACGGGCTGCCATCGACCTCCTTGCGCTGGTACACGTAGAGCACGGAAAACGCCGGCAGCGTTTTACCCGGCGTGCTCCCTGCGTCCGCTGAAAGCTGGGCGCCGGGTTTGCTGAGTACACGCTGGAACAAGGTTTTCTTGCCTGCCATCAGCAACGGGCGTTGACCACCATCCACTTCAGCGACAGCCACGGGCGGCGTCACCTTTGGCACCACGGCGGCTGGCGGCTTGGCCGGTTCATCGCCGCCGCTCAACCACCAGTAGCTGGCGCCACCAATGGCCAACGCGACGGCGACCGCCACGGCGGCCAAGGCCAATACCGGACCACGGCGCTGCTCGGACGGGGCATTGTGCTGCGTCGGCGTGACCACCGGCTGACGCACTATTGGCTGCGGCTGCGGTTTATCCGTCGGAATATCGATGGTGACAGGGGTCATGCCCGCCAGATCAAAGCTCAATGGAATCGGCAGCGGCCGTACCAGCGTGGCGTCCGATTCATCCGCCGGTAGTTGATCCAGCGCCAACAACAACGCTGCCGCATCCGGATAACGCTGCGCCGGGTCTTTGGCCAACAACTTGCGCAGCACACCCTGGTAACGCCCGTGATGCACAGGCAATTCCGGCAACGGCTCAGTCAGGTGCGCCAGCGCAGTGGAAAGCGCATCGGTGCCGCTGTAGGGCAGCTTGCCGACGAGGATTTCGTACAGCACCACACCGAGTGCGTAGAGATCGGCGCGCCCGTCGATCTCCTGGCCCCGCGCCTGCTCGGGGCTCATGTAGCTGGGTGTACCCACGGCAAACCCGGCCTGGGTGAATTGGGTGCGGTCGTCCAGCGACTTGGCGATACCAAAGTCGGACAGTACTGCCGTGCCATCGGCCCGAAACAGAATGTTCGCCGGCTTGACGTCGCGGTGCACCAGCCCTTGGGCATGGGCATAGCCCAGGGCCGAAGCAATCTGGCGGATCAGCGTCACGCCCTGCTCCGGGGTCAGCCCAGCAGCAATGCGCTCCTTGAGCGTGCCGTTGGGCAGGTATTCCATGGCCATGTAATACAGCTCACCGACGTTGCCGATGTCATGGATGGTCACCGTGTGCGGGTGCGACAAGCGCGCCAGGGTCTTGCCCTCGCGCAGGAAGCGTTCGCAGAAACTCGGGTCGGCCGCCAGCGCTGCCGCCATCACCTTCAGCGCCACTTTGCGCTCCAGCGAACGCTGGGTCGCCAGGTACACGTTGGCCATGGCACCTTCGCCAATCTCGCCTTCAATGTCATAACCCGGGATGACGATGTTCATGACGAGACCTTCACGACGAGGGTGGTGATGTTGTCCGGTGCGCCGCGATTGAGGCCCAGGTGCACCAGGCTGCGCACGATTTCATCCGGCGCGTCATGGCTGAGCACCTCGCGAATTTCGTGGTCTTCGACGGTTTTGTTGAGGCCATCGCTGCACAGCAAATAGCTGTCGCCGGGAGCGATCAACAGGTCCACTGAGGCGACATCCAACTGGGCCTCCACGCCAATGGCGCGGGTGACGATATTGGAGCGCGGATGTGTGCGGGCGTCGGCTTCGCTGAGCAGGCCGCTGTCTTGCAGGTCTTGCACGTAGCTGTGGTCGCGGGAAATGCTTTCCAGCACGCCGTCGCGCAAGCGGTACAGGCGGCTGTCGCCGGCCCACAGGCACACCCCGCGCAAGCCGCGCGCGGCGAACACCACCACGGTGCTGCCCATCATGGTCACGCCACGGTTGGCGGTTTCTTCGCGCACGGCCGCGTTGATGCGCAGCAGGTCATTACGCAGCGCCGCCGAGTATTCGTCCAGAGAGCGGCCCAGTGGTACATGGCGCAGGCTGTCGACGATCAAGCTGCTGACATAGTCCCCCGCCGCGTGCCCGCCCATGCCATCGGCCACCACCCACAGGCGGTTCTCCGGCAGATCCAGAAAGGCATCTTCGTTGACTTGGCGAACCATGCCCACATGGCTTTTGCTCGCGGATTCGTACGTCACGCCCATCTACACCACACCTTCTTGTCCGAGCAAAAACTGCGCAAAATCGCTGGCGGCAGGCAGGCCCTGGCACCGTAATAAACCGGGGGGGATACGCTGCGAACCTCGCCCCCACCACAGGCTTGCGCCCTCGCACGCCTGTTCGGCCAGCGCGGTCATACGCTGGTGCGGCACGGTGGCTGCTACCCTTTGCAGGCCGGCGAAACGGCTGTCCACCGCCCGCGGCTCGCTGGCCGGCACGCCCAACTCGTCGAGCCCGGCGTTGAAGCTTTCGAAGGTCGCGCCGCTGTCGAGGGTGCTGAGCAACAAGGTTTCAGCCTGCTCGAACCAGACGTCCGAACCGCCCACCAGCGACGCCGGGTTGGTGTCGTGATCCAGCAAGGTCACCACCGCCAGCGGAAAGTACCGCCCGACCCGGTCAATGCTCGGCATCACCACGCCCGCCGCCGCATCCGGCCCGCACACGCCCGGCGCCAGCACAAAGCGCCACAACGGGCTGACCAGGTACGCATTCAGCCAGTCAGCGCCGAGGCTGTTCTGGCTGGCGAGCAAACCCGCCGCCAGCCAGCTGTCCCACGGGCCGATAAAGCTCTGGGGCAAGGCGCGGCTGACAAAGTCGCCGCGGCTGGCCAACTTGCCGTAAAAACCCAGGGCCGTCATAGCCGCTCCGGCAGGCTGAAGCCACTGAGCACGCGGCTCTTGAACGGGTTGAACGCACTGTTGGCGCGCAACTCGTAGGCGATGCTCGCGCCATCGACCCGCAGGCGCAGGTTGAAACGGTCCGGCGAGTTGCCTGCGGTGAGGTCTGATTGCTCCAGCAGACGGAACCAGGCCCACGGGCCGTCCAGGGTGATGCCGGAGCGACCACTGGCCGATGGCGGCATGATGGAAATACGCACCACGCCAATGCTGCCGGGGTTCGGCCATTGCATCGCTACCGGGCGGCTCGGGCCGTGGTCGTAGCTCAATTGCTGGCCGTCCAGGTCAAGCAGGAACTGGGTGATGGTGGGGTCCATCGACACCGGCTTGAGCTCGAAACGCACGATGGGCTGGGTGCCACCGGATCGGAAGAACGCGTCCCGAATCGTCGCCGCACGCTGGAAGGTTTGCAGCACGCCAGGGGCAATCCCGAGCTTCTGCGCCGCCCCCGGTTGCCAGCGCCAGGTCTGTGCCGACGTGTCCACATAGGGTTGCAGGTATTTGCGGAAGTAGTTGTCCATCACCCCGCCCACGCCGAAGAACTGACCGAAGTCATCCAGGGTGGCGTCCCGCGCACTGCCCGGCGACATCGGGTAGCGCCCGGCCAACGACTGGCGATACACGTTGACCACTTCACTGACCCAGGCCGCGTTGAGCTGGTTACGCACCCCGCCCATCATGCTGTTGGTGGTGGAATTGACCACCGACTTGACCATGCCCTGCACCAGCGGTGGCTGGCGCTCGGCGTTCAGGCTGACCCGCGTGGCTGCAGCCGCCGCCTGGTTCTTGGCCTCGCCGAGCAAGGCATCGCCGCTGGCACCGACCATGGCGCTGACCTGCACATACAGTGCATTCATGTCCGACAGCAGGCCGTCGATGGCCGCCGGTTCACCTTCGTTTTTGCTGACGATGCTGTTGAGTTCGGCAAAGTGCGCGGTCACCGGATCATCCGCCGGTGCCGGGGCATTCGCCGTCGGTTGCGCCTCGCCCAGCAAGCTGCCAAGGCGCTCCTTGAGCTTGTCCACGCCGCCTTCCACTGGCACGCCTTTGGCGGCCAATTGGCGTTCTTCGGCTTGCAGGTCGGTTTCCCTGGCGACCGCCACCAACAGCTTTTTCAGCGGCGAGGTGGGGCCGGAAATCACCCGCAGCACATCGGCGGCCTGGGCCACGCTGGTGATCGGCACAAAGTCGATGTCGGCGAGCAACGCGTCCCACTGGCGCTGGTAATCCTGGAAGTACAAGCGGCGCACGTCGGCGGCCAGGCTCACCACGTTCTGCTGGTCGGCCTGTTCATGGCCCAGCACCCATTGCTCTTCGGCCAGGGTGCCGGTCTGGTTCAGGCTGCTCAGCAAGAACGCCTGGCGATAGCCCTTGGCAGTGAAGAAACCACTCAACGGCTCACCCAACGGCTTGCCGCTCTTGCGGCTGAACACTAGCGCGGCATCGCGACCGGCGGCCTCGTTGAGGCGAAAGTCCGGGATACCCTCGGGTAGCTTCTGGCGCTTGACCCGGTCGTACACGCGCTGGGCTACCGGCAATTGCTGCAATTGGCGACGCAGGTCGTCGATCAGGCGTGGGTCCAGGCGCGCGCTCGGCGGGTGGCGTTCGAACAGCGCTTGCAAGTGCCCGGCCAGGGCCTGGCGCTGGTCGGCCGGCAGGTCGCGGGGCAGGTTGCGGTCCCAGTCCAGAGCGATCCAGGCCTTGATGAAGTCCGGGTCGTAATGCTCGGTGTCGGCGAGCATCAGGTAAGCCTTGAGGCCCTCGTAGAGAAAGTCCGAGTTGCCGCCGCCGTGCAGTTGCTCTTCGATACGCGTCACCAGGCGTGGCGCGAACACGGCGATCAACAGTTTGCGGTACACGCTCGCGGACTCGGCTTCGAGCATATCGCCCTGGTACAGCCCCAGCCCTTCGGACCAGCTCGGCGAATCCCCCGCCAGGTTCTTCACCGCGTTGAGCAACGGCAGCACGGCGAGCACTTCCCGTTGTGCCGGGCTCAGGTTCTGTACGGTCTGGCCCAGGGGCGCGACCTTCTGATCGACCTGGGCGATATACGCCTGGTTGGCGCGATAGCTCACCCACCACAGGCTGCTGACCACCACCACCAGCGTGACGGTGGCCGCCAGTACGCCACGGGCGATCCACTTGCGGCGCCGCTCGACTTTCGGGTTCACCCCCACCAGGCCGCGCTCGGCAAAGGCCACGGCGGTGAAGAGTTTCTCGATGAAGTAACTGCGCCCGGTGCCGCTCTGGCGTGCCAGGTGCTGGCGGTCCAGGTTCATGCTCTGGGCCATGGCACCGATCAGGCGGTCAATCGGGCTGCCTTCCTGGGTGCCGCTGGTGAAGTACACGCCACGCAGCAACACGCGCTCTTCAAAGGCATTGGGTTTGAATACGCCTTCGAGGAAGCTTTGCAGGCAATCTTTCAACGCGCCGAACTGCTGCGCGAAGCCGTAGATCAGGTCGCGTCGTGCCGGGTCGCGCTCCTGTTGCAAGCGCTCGACCAGGCGCTCGTTGAGACGCTGCTCCAGGCCCGCGAATTCGCTTTGCAGGTGCGCCAACGGGCTGTCGCTGTTTTTGCCGTCGTCCAGGGCAAAGGTCATGCCCCACACCTGGGCGCGCTCTTCCTTGCTCAGGTTGTCGAAGAACTCCATGAAGCCCGGCACCAGGTCGAGCTTGGTGAGCATCAGGTAGATGGGGAAACGCACGCCCAGCTGCGTATACAGCTCCTGGATGCGCAGGCGAATCGCGGCGGCATGGGCTGCGCGCTCGGCGTCGGTGCCCAGCAGCAGATCCGAGAGGCTGATGGCGATAAACGCCCCGTCAATAGGCCGGCGCGAACGCTGCTTTTTCAGCAAGTCGAGAAAGCCCAGCCAGGCGGCTTTGTCCACCGTGGAGTTGCTGTCCTGGGTGGTATAGCGGCCAGCGGTGTCGAGCAATACGGCCTGGTCGGTAAACCACCAGTCGCAGTTACGCGTACCACCCACGCCCCGCACCGCACCGGCGCCCAATTGCGCCGCCAGCGGGAAATGCAGCCCGGAATTGACCAACGCGGTAGTCTTGCCCGAGCCCGGCGGGCCGATGATCACGTACCACGGCAACTCGTAGAGGTTGCGGCGCTCATCGCCGCCCAGCTTGGCCTTTTTCAGCAGTGCCAGAGCTTCGTCCATGCGCTGGCGCAGCGTGGACAGCTCTTCGGCGGTCGCGACGCTGTTGGGGTCGACCGGGGTTTCTGCGGCCAGGCTGCGCATCACTTCGGCGGCCTGGCGACGGGCCTGGATGATGCGGAACACGCGGTAGGCCACCCACAGCGCAAATACCAGCACGATCAGCGCCCAACGGCGCCCTTCGGGCACCAGCACGTCCAGCAGTGGGCCAACAAACCAGATGATCAAGCTCAGGGCAATCAGGCCCAGCACGGGGATCACCCAGCGAATCATGAAACTGAAAAACGCCTTCACTCGACGCCCTCCGCCAATACGGTGATTTCAACCCGACGATTACGGGCACGGCCTTCGGCAGTACTGTTGCTGGCCAACGGCTCGGTGTCGCTGCGGCCTTCGGCACTGAAGCGCTCAGCCTGGCCAGTCTTGGCCGCGAGAATCTCCAGCACCGACTTGGCCCGGGCTTCGGACAACGCCCAGTTGGACGGGAAGCGCAACGTGGCAATCGGGCGGTTGTCGCTGTGCCCGGTGACACGCACCTGGCCCTTGACCTTGCGGATGGCGTCAGCGATGCGCAGCATCAGCGGCTGGTAGTCATCGACGATGCTGGAGCTGGCCGAGGCGAACAGCTCATCGCCACGAATGGTCACGACAGAGCGGTCAACCTTGTCTTCCACCGCCACGCGGCCGGCCTTGATGTCGTCGGCCAGGAACCCGGCCAGGCGCGGGCGCTCAATCACTTTGGGCTGCGCCACCGGACGGTCGATGGCCTGCACCGGGATCTCGCCCAAGGCATGAATATTCTTGAACACCGGTTCGGCGTCCGAGGCCAGCTTCATGCGCAGGCCGAACAGCAACGCCAACAGCAGCGCCAAGCCAATCGCCACGGCAATCCATGGCGGCATGAATTGCGCCAGGCGATCACGGGCCACGGTCACACCGCGCCAGTGCGGCGACAGCTCACGCTCGTGCTCGCCACGGGCGCTGCGTATCGCTGCGGCGGTGCGTTCGCGCAAGGCTTCCAACTGGCTGCGCCCGTCGGTCATCACGCGGTAACGCCCTTCAAAACCCAGGCACATGCACAGGTACAACAGCTCCAGCAGGTACAGGCGTTCCCGTGGGCTTTGCAGACAGTGGTCAAGCAACTGGAAAACCTTTTCGCCACCCCAGGCTTCGTTGTGCACGGTGATCAGCAGGCTCTGCTTACCCCAGTCACTGGTGCTGCCCCACGGCGTGCTCAGCACCGCTTCATCCAAGGCGGTGCACAGCGCGTAACGGGCCAACAGCACTTCATTGCGTGCCACACCGGCGGCTTCGGCGCGTTCTTCGAACTGGCGCAGGTACGCCAGCAACTGCGCACGCAGGCTGGCCGGCGCGGGATGGGCGATGGTGTTGCGCAGCCGCGTCAACAACGCCAGCAACGGGCCGGCGGCGCTTTCCAGCGGGTTGAGGCCCTGGCTCTTGCCGGTGAGGATCGGCGCAGCCGGCATCGACAGCGGCGCAGGTTCGGCACGCGCGGGTGCAGGCTCTCGGCCACCCGGGCGCGGCATGAACTGGGTGCGGTCATCATCATTGGGATGCATCGCCAATTATCCTCGGATCGCCCAGAAGGCTAGGTTCAAGCCCGGGAACTGCCCGGCGATATGGAAGGCGAAACCGCCGGAATTATTCAGCTGCTGCCAGTGCTCGCTGCCACGGTCCAGCTCGTAGTAGGTGCTGCCTGCGTGGTAGGGCAACTGGCGTGGCGCCACCGGCAACGGCAGCAGGCCAATGCCCGGCAGTTGCAGGTTGACCATGTCGCGGATGTGTTCCACCGAGCCGACCTTGCTCTGCTGGCCGAAACGCGCACGCAGGGTTTCGCCGGGCACGTCGGCGCGTACTACGAGGATGAAACTGGCGTTGTCGAGCAGGGTCTTGTCGGCCAGCATCGCCACATGGATGCCGTAGGCTTTCTCCACAATCGGAATGGGCGTGGCTTTGCTGTCGATCAGCATCGACAGCGCTTCACGCAGGGCCGCCATCACCGGCATGAAGCTCAGGGCCAGGTCGTCGTGCTGGTACTGCGGGTATTCCTGGGGGCGACGGCTGGAGGTTGAGAAGGTGGAAAACTCACCGGCCAGGCTTACCAGTTCGCTGAAGAAGCGCTCCGGGTGCAACGGGCTCAACTGGCTGAAGTGCTGGATCAGTGGCTGGGCGCGGTTGACCAGTTGCAGCAGCATGAAGTCGGCGATCTCGGAGGCACCACCGGCACCCGAGGCCACCACGCGACCGGCCAGGGCTTCGCCACGCTGGTGCAACAGGCCCAGCAGTTCGCTGCGAAAGGCCGTCAGCGGCTTGCTCGCGACCACGTCCAGCACCGGCGGGATGTAGGTCTCGTCGAGCACCAACGCGCGATCGGCGCGCTTTTCCTTGATGCGTACCAGGCCGATGGCGGCGTAGTCGCTGATGCCGTCCTGCGCCGTCAGCAGGCGCAATGCCCGCGACCCCACCGCCACCGGTGCACGGTTTTCGAACGGGGCGTTGTCGTCGCGCACTTCACGCACCTGGCTCACGTAGCGTGCGGCTTCCAGGGTTTGGCCCTCGTCCACCGTGTCACGGGCGCCGGCGCGCTTGAGCGGCAGGGCCAGGTACACCAGGCCGTCGCGCAGGTTGTCGTCGATGTTCAACGGACTCGGCGCCAGGTCGTCCTGGGGAATATTGAACGGCGTGCCATCGGGCAACAGGCCGCGGGCCGACACGATCGCCAGCTTGCCCTGGGCCAGCAGGCCCTGGTCGATCAGCAGTTCGGAGAACCCCCAGGCTCCCGCCGACAACGGACGGCTGCGGGCATCGATCAGGTTTTCCAGGTAACGGTCATGCTGCTGGAAGTGCTGCGTTCCGATGAACATGCCTTCCGACCAGACCACGCGATTGTTCCAGGACATGGGGGCTCCGATTGCTTGTTATTGGGCTGGGCTGGATGGGGAAGCCACGACGTCGGCGCGCACAGCATGCACGTCGAGGCTGATCTGGTATTCGCTGTATTGGCGCGGCGGCACGTTGATGACCGTGCGCCATTGCGCACGGTCCAACTCGCGGTAGCCCACCAGCAAGCCGATCTGGCGCGTGGACGGGTCGAGATCGCGCTGCAGGCTCAGTTGTTGGCCGGGCTGCACCACCACTTCGTCTTGGTCCAGCAGGTCGAGACCGAGGGTCGATTGCGCACGGTCAGCCAGGGCGAAGTAATCGGAGCGTGAAAAGGTCGCGGCGTTTTTCAATTCGAAAATGCGCACCCGCACCGGCGCTGCCTGGCCATTGGCACCGGGGTTAAGCCCGGCAATCGCGTGAAAATGCAATTCGACGGCGGCCGTGTCAGCTTCGGCCTCGGCAGCCGCCTGGGGTTTGGCAGTGTCGTTGGCACACGCCGTCAGCAGCAGCGCGGTGGCGGCTGCGAGTAAAAACCTGGGAATCATCCTGCGTCCTCAATGACGTATTTAGCTATCCGTTTTATCCATTAGTGCGAGGCGTTTTCAGCGTCGCTGTCGTGCACTGTGTTCTTCGTAGGCCCGGCTGAATTCGCGACCGAACAGGTCCTGGAAATCGTCCTGGGCCTCGCGGGAAATGTTGCTGTAGAGCTCGGTGAACTGCTGCCAGTACTGGGCCTGGCGCGAACCGTTGAACAGACTGGAGAGGCCGCCGGGCTTGCCCATGCGCTCCTCCAATTGCGCCGGTTCAAAGCGCGCGAGCAGGTGCTTGATCGCCGCTTCCACGCCAGCCATTACGGCCAACTGGTGGGCGCGCAGGTCGTCGAAACTGTCACGTACGGCAAGGTCCGGCGCCATGAACGCCTGGTTGCCATGACGCAGCAACAGCAGTAACGCTTCATCGGCATTCGGGGCGAATTTCAATGGGTTGTTTTCGGCGGGGCGGATCATAGTCTGCTGCATGCGGAACTCGCTCTTGAGGCTGGCACGGGCGCGCAGTACGTCGATCAGGCCCTCGACCATCAGCCGGTAGCTGCGGCCGATGCTTTCCATCTGCGCGCAGGCGTCGGCTCTGTCCAGGCGCAACTGCTCCAGGCCCGCACCGCGCAGGAAGGCTTGCAGGAGGTCCGGTGCTGGCTCGGCATCGGCCACGGGGAGCGCAACAGGCTCAACCACGGGTGGCGGCGGGATGATCGGTGCTGGGGCGGGCGCCGCATTGACGACGGGGGCGGACGCGTCGCTGAACAGGTCCCAGTCTTCGGGAATCACCGAGCCTTGCACCGACGGCTTTTCGGGCGCCGGTACGGCCACTGGAGCCGGAGGACGAAAATCGTGTTGCTCGGACGGCACATGGTCCGCCACGGTGGGCGGCGGCACGGCGGTGGGGCTGAGGAAGTCGAACAGGTCTGGCAAAGTTTCCATGGACGAGGCGCCCTGGAACTGCGGCGCGATCATCGGCGTGGGCGCAGGTTGGCTCGCCACGGCGCCCATCAACGCTTCAAAGCTGTTGGGTGAGTCACCGGCAAATGGCTGGCTGTCGATGGCCTGCACGTTGAAGTCGATGCGCGCCTGGATTTCGTAATCGCCGATGCGGATCAACTCGCCATCTTGCAATGGCTCGCTGTTACCCCGACGCATACGAATACCTGCCTTGACCAACTCCACACCATTGGTGCTGTTATCGGTCAAGTAATAACGGCCATCTTTGTATTGAATAACGCAATGTTGCGAAGAGACGAGACGCTCAGGGTCGGGCAATACCCAGTCATTGTCAGAACTGCGGCCAATAGCCATCACGCCCTGATCCATGGACTTTTCGGGGCATTGCCCAGGGGTGATCTTGTGATAACTAGTGATAGTCAAACACAGCGACATCTTGCCTCCTTGCTGATACATCGCGCGCAGCCCGCCCAGGAGGCAGCGCCGCCCTGGAGAGTCCCGTCCTGTCGTACAAACGACCGCCAAAATCTGCTTTTGCCAGCATGATCGCTGATCTTAACTGGCTTCCATGACAAAAATCCGCTCTGGGCGCGCCTTTCGACTCGCCAGTCGCGCAGGTTGTTAAACACCGCACATCTGTCACAGAGGGCGAATAGCTTACCTTGACAAGCCATAAGTACTACACCAAAAATGCACAACTTCTTGAACATCAGTGGTGGCGCAGTAGTGGCACTCTGATTGTATGACCAAGAAAACATGCACAGTTCATTACGCAACTAGTGCATGCATTGCCCGCTGTCCAGCGGGCCGATAAGGAGATCGAATTCAGTGGATGTGCCGTTGCTGCTCACCGCCGTTTCCGCGACGTCGCCCTGTGGCGAGGACATGGAATATGACGCGCAATTTCTGCAATTGGAACGTGATGCCAAGGGCCAACCCGAACGCAGCATGGGCGACTCGATCCTGCCCGCTGAGCCGCCCGAGTGGCGCAGCATCCAGCAGCAGAGCCTGGACTTGTTGCAGCGCAGCAAAGACCTGCGCATCACCCACTTTCTGCTGCAAAGCACCCTCGCCCTCCAGGGTGTGGCCGGGCTGGCCGAAGTCCTCACGCTGATCGACGCCTTGCTGCGCCAATACTGGGCCGAGCTGCACCCGCGCCTGGATGCCGACGATGACAACGACCCCACCGTGCGCATCAACGCCCTTACCGGCCTGACCTGCGAGACCAATATTCGTCTGCTGCGCGAAAGCATCCTGACGCGCTCGCGCACCTTCGGGCCCGTGACCCTGCGCGCAGCGCTCAACGCCAGCGGCCTGCAGAGTTTCGCCGATGAGCAGTTGGGCAACCAGCAACTCAATGCCGCGTTCCTGGACAGCGACCCCGAACAACTGCAAGCCACCCGTGACGCCTTGAGCGCAGCGCGTGCGGCGTGCGAGGCCATTGAGCAACAGGTCAATGACCAAGTCGGTTCCGCCCAGGGCGTGGACCTCAGCGCCTTGAAGCAGCCGCTCAAACAGGCCCTGCAACTGCTCAATCAAGCGGTGCCAGGCACCGACAGCAGCAGCGATCCCGAGGCCGTCAGTGAAGACAATGCCCCCTCGGTCGACGCCGCCGCGCCCGCAGCCCCTCGCCCGACTGGCGACATCGCCACACGCGACGATGTGCTGCGCAGCCTCGACAAAATCCTCGCGTACTACACCCGCCACGAGCCTTCGAGCCCGCTGCCGGTGTTGTTGAACCGAGCCAAGAATCTGGTACATGCCGACTTTGCGGCCATCGTGCGCAATCTGATTCCCGATGGCATGTCCCAATTTGAAAACCTGCGCGGCCCCGAAAGCGAGTAAGCCGCCGGACCGTGCAGTAACAACACCGTCGCTCAAGCGACCAGGAGCAGCAACGTGGCGAAGCAAAGTTCTCAGAAATTCATCGCGCGCAACCGTGCGCCTCGAGTGCAGATCGAGTACGACGTCGAGCTTTACGGCGCCGAGAAAAAGGTCCAGCTGCCCTTCGTAAGGGGCGTGATGGCCGACCTCGCCGGCAAGCCTGCCGAGCCGCTGGCACCCGTGGCCGACCGCAAGTTCCTTGAAGTGGATGTCGACAACTTCGACTCACGCCTCAAGGCCATGCAGCCACGCGTCGCGTTCCACGTACCCAATGAACTGACAGGCGAAGGCAACCTGAGCCTGGACATCACCTTCGAAAGCATGGACGACTTCAGCCCGGCCGCCGTGGCCCGCAAGGTGGACTCCCTGAACCAGCTGCTCGAAGCCCGCACCCAATTGGCCAACCTGCTGACCTACATGGACGGCAAGACTGGCGCTGAAGAAATCATCATGAAGGCGATCAAGGACCCGGCATTGCTTCAGGCACTTGCCAGCGCGCCCAAGCCTGCAGGGGAGCAGTAATCATGACGGACAATACCGCCCGCGAAGGCAGCCAGATCCTGGGTACCACCGAAGAAGCCAGCGAGTTCGCGAACCTGCTGCTGCAAGAATTCAAACCCAAGACCGAGCGTGCCCGCGAAGCCGTTGAAACCGCGGTGCGCACCCTGGCTGAACAGGCCCTGGCGCAAACCGACCTGGTGTCCAACGACGCGATCAAGTCGATCGAATCGATCATCGCCGCCATCGACGCCAAGCTCACCGCCCAGGTCAACCAGATCATCCACCACCAGGATTTCCAACAACTGGAAAGCGCCTGGCGTGGCCTGCATTACCTGGTCAATAACACCGAGAGCGATGAGCAACTGAAGATTCGCGTGCTCAACATCTCCAAGCCAGACCTGCACAAGACCCTGAAGAAATTCAAGGGCACCGCGTGGGACCAGAGCCCGATCTTCAAGAAGATGTACGAAGAAGAATACGGCCAGTTCGGTGGCGAACCTTACGGCTGCCTGGTGGGTGACTACTACTTCGACCAGTCGCCGCCCGACGTGGAACTGCTGGGCGAACTGTCGAAAGTCTGCGCCGCCATGCACTCGCCTTTCATCGCTGCGGCCTCGCCGACCGTGATGGGCATGGGCTCGTGGCAGGAACTGTCGAACCCACGCGACCTGACCAAGATCTTCACCACCCCGGAATACGCCGGCTGGCGCTCGCTGCGTGAATCGGAAGACTCGCGCTACATCGGCCTGACCATGCCGCGCTTCCTGGCACGCCTGCCGTACGGCGCCAAGACCGACCCGGTGGAAGCCTTCGCCTTCGAAGAAAACACCGACGGCGCCGACAGCTCCAAGTACACCTGGGCCAACGCCGCCTACGCCATGGCAGTGAACATCAACCGTTCGTTCAAGCACTACGGCTGGTGCTCGCGCATCCGTGGCATCGAGTCTGGCGGTGAGGTGGAAAACCTGCCGGCCCACACGTTCCCTACCGATGACGGTGGCGTGGACATGAAGTGCCCGACCGAAATCGCCATCAGTGACCGCCGTGAAGCGGAACTGGCGAAGAACGGTTTCATGCCGCTGCTGCACAAGAAAAACACCGACTTCGCCGCGTTCATTGGCGCCCAGTCGCTGCAGAAACCTGCCGAATACGACGACCCGGACGCCACCGCCAACGCCAACCTGGCCGCGCGCCTGCCGTACCTGTTCGCCACGTGCCGTTTCGCTCACTACTTGAAATGCATCGTGCGCGACAAGGTTGGCTCCTTCAAAGAGAAGGACGAAATGCAGCGCTGGTTGCAGGACTGGATCCTCAACTACGTCGACGGCGACCCGGCACACTCCACCGAAACCACCAAGGCCCAGCACCCGTTGGCGGCGGCCGAAGTGATCGTGGAAGAAGTCGAAGGTAACCCGGGGTATTACAACTCCAAGTTCTACCTGCGCCCGCACTATCAGCTTGAAGGGCTGACGGTGTCGCTGCGCCTGGTATCGAAACTGCCTTCGGCAAAAAGCGCATAAGTAACGGTTGAGCTAGCTCGTTCCCACGCTCCGCGTGGGAATGCCGCCCGGGACGCTCTGCGTCCCGGTGACGCGTAGCGTCACAGGATGCGTTACCACGCAGAGCGTGGGAACGATCACCCAATCAAGTGGCCTGAGCCACACAGGGAGAAAACATGGCTGTTGATATTTTCATCAAGATCGGCGACATCAAGGGCGAGTCCATGGACAAGGCCCACAAGGACGAAATCGATGTGTTGAACTGGAGCTGGGGCATGTCCCAGTCCGGCAACATGCACGTCGGCGGTGGCGGTGGCGCGGGCAAGGTGAATATCCAGGACCTGTCGCTGACCAAATACGTCGACAAGGCTTCACCCAACCTGATGATGCACTGCGCCAGCGGCAAGCACATCGACAAGGTCAAGCTGACCGTGCGCAAGGCCGGTGGCGAGAGCCAGGTCGAGTACATGGTGATCAACCTGGAAGAAGTGCTGGTCACCTCCTTGAGCACCGGCGGTTCGGGCAGCGATGATCGCCTGACCGAAAACGTCACCCTGAACTTCGCCCAAGTGATGGTCGACTACCAGCCGCAGAAAGCCGACGGCACCAAAGACGGCGGCGCCATCAAGTTTGGCTGGAACATCCGCTCCAACACCAAACGCTGATAGCCCTTGTGGCCGTGGCCCGGTGCCACGGCCATTGTGTCCCTCTCGCAACCCGTCCGTGGAGCTGCTTTGGTGGTAACTGAAATCGCTTCCCGCGACCGTCTGCAACCGTCCCTGCTGGACCGGTTGACCGACGACGACCCGACCAACCCCAAGGAAAGCGCCGACAAACGCGTGCTGTCCCTGACCCAATTGAAGGCCTCGGTGCTGCGTGACCTGGCGTGGTTGCTTAACACCACCTCGTTACTCGATACCGATGCCACGCTGCACACCCAGGCCGGCACTTCGGTGGTCAATTACGGCCTGCCGGCTCTGGCGGGCAACAGCGCTTCGAGCGTCGATATCAAAGCCCTGGAAGCCTTGATTTACCAGGCCATCGCCACTTTCGAGCCGCGTATTTTGCGCCACACATTGCGGGTCAAGGCGCGCATGGGCCATGGCGAGATGAATCACAACGCCCTGAGTTTCGAGATTGAAGGCGACCTGTGGGCACAGCCGGTGCCGTTGCGTTTGCTGTTGCAGACCGACGTGGACTTGGAGTCCGGCCATGTGCGCGTGCTGAATGCCGACCAGCGGAGACGCCCATGAACCCGCGCCTGCTGGAGCTGTACAACCAGGAACTGCACCACGTGCGCGAAAGCGCCGCCGAGTTCGCCAAGGAATACCCCAAGATCGCCAGTCGGCTGACCCTGTCCGGCATGGACTGCGCCGACCCGTACGTCGAACGTTTGCTTGAAGGCTTCGCCTATCTCACGGCCCGCGTGCAGCTCAAGCTCGACGCCGAGTACCCAACCTTCACCCATAACTTGCTGGAAATCGCCTACCCGCACTACCTGGCACCGACGCCGTCGATGACCGTGGTGCAACTGCAGACCGACCCCGATGAAGGCTCCCTGGCCGGCGGTTTCCCGCTGCCCCGGGACACGGTGCTGCGTGCCGCCCTGGGCCGTGAAACCCAGACCTGCTGCGAGTACCGTACCGCGCACCCGGTGACGCTGTGGCCGTTGCAGGTCAGCAACGCCGAATATTTCGGCAACCCCGCCGCCGTGCTCGGACGCCTCGCCGCCAGCGAACCGAAAGCCAAGGCCGGCCTGCGCCTGACCCTGCGCACCGGTGCCGAGCTGCCGTTCAACAGCCTCGACCTGGATACCTTGCCGCTGTACCTGAGCGGCGCTGATGAACAACCGTTTCGCCTCTACGAACAGCTGCTGGGCAATGCCTGCGCGGTGTTTGCGCGCCAGCCCGGTGGCGATTGGGTCGAGCGCCTGCCCCAGAGCGCGCTGCGCTCGCGGGGGTTCGACGATGCCGATGCGGCCATGCCGGTGGTGGCGCGGGCGTTCCAGGGCTATCGCCTATTGCAGGAATACTTCGCCCTGCCCCATCGCTTCCTGTTCGTTGAGTTCGCCGAGTTGAGCCGCGCGGTCAAGCGGTGTGACGGCAAGGAGCTGGAACTGATCGTGTTGTTCGACCGCCACGAACCGAGCCTGGAAGGCAGTGTCGGCGCGGCGCAGTTCTTGCCGTTCTGCACGCCCGCCATCAACCTGTTCCCCAAGCGCGTGGACCGCATCCACTTGTCCGACCGGGTCAACGAACACCACGTGATCGCCGACCGTACGCGGCCGATGGATTTCGAGATTCACTCCTTGAGCGGCATTACCGGCCATGGCACCGGACCGGAGCAGCCGTTCTTGCCGTTCTATGCGGTGCGCGATCCGTCGCGCTATGGCCGCGACCAGGCGTATTACAGCGTGCGCCGTGAGCCACGGGTGTTGTCCAGCGACCAACGCCGCAATGGCCCGCGTTCCACGTATGTAGGCAGTGAAACCTTCGTCAGCCTGGTGGACAGCCGCCAGGCGCCGTATCGCCATGACCTGCGCCAACTGGGCGTGACGGCGCTGTGCACCAACCGCGACCTGCCGCTGTTCATGAGCGTGGGCAACGGCAAGACCGACTTCACCATGGCCGACAGTGCGCCGGTACTGGCCGTGCGGTGCGTCGCCGGGCCAAGCCGCCCGCGTGCCAGCCACGCACATGACGCCAAGGCCTGGCGCCTGATCAGCCAGTTGTCGCTCAACTATCTCTCCTTGAGCGAACAGGGCCAGGGCGCCGGCGCATTGCGCGAGCTGCTGCGCCTGTACGGCGACAGCAATGACGCCGCCCTGCAATTGCAGATCGAAGGTCTGCGCGAAGTCAGCAGCAAGGCGGTGACTCGACGCCTGCCGATGCCTGGCCCGATTGTGTTTGGCCGCGGCCTGGAAATCACCTTGGAGTTCGATGAAAACGCGTTTCGCGGCACCGGTGTGTTCCTGCTCGGTGCAGTGCTGGAGCGCTTCCTGGCACGCTACGTGTCGATCAACAGCTTTACCGAGACGGTGATCCGTACCACCGAACGCGGCGAGATCATGCGATGGAAAGCCAAGCCCGGACGACGTCCGACCCTGTGAGAACCCTGGACGCGATGCACCAGGAGCCCTGGGAGTATGACTTCTTCCAGGCATTGCGGCGCATCGAGTGCGAAACGCCCGAGCTGCCACGCCTGGGCCATTCCCTGCGCCTGGCCGATGACCCGCTGCGCCTGGGGCAGCAGGCCGATTGCACCTTCGCACCCGCCACCCTTGCCTCGGTCGACCCCGGTGGCGACGGCAAGCCGGCGCGGTTGGAGCAGTTCTTCTTCGGCCTCGGCGGCCCCAATGGCCCGCTGCCGCTGCACATCACCGAGTACGTACGCGAGCGCCAACGCAATAACGCCGACAGCACCAGCAAGCAGTTCCTGGATGTGTTCCACCATCGCCTGCTGACCCTGTTCTATCGGGCCTGGGCCGAGGCGCGGCCACCGGTCAGCCACGACCGCCCGGACGATGACTACTGGCCCGCCCGCCTCGCCGCCCTGAGTGGCCGCGGGATGCCGAGCCTGCTCAATCAAGGGCTCATCCCCGATACCGCAAAGCTGCATTACAGCGGCCATCTGTCGGCGCAAACCCGCTACCCGGATGGCTTGAAAGCGATCCTCAGCGAGTACTTCGGCCTGCCGGTAGAGATCGAAGAATACGTCGGCCAATGGCTGGAACTGCCCGAACGCAGCCGCGTGGGGGTCAGCGCCAACCAGTTGGGCGTGGACTTCTGCCTGGGCAGCCACGTGTGGGACCGCCAGCACAAATTCCGCATCCGCCTGGGCCCGCTCACGCTGGATGACTACATGGGCATGCTGCCCGGCCAACAGCCGTTCAACGAGCTGGTGGCGTGGGTGGCCGAGTACCTGGGCCATGAATTGGACTGGGACTTGAACCTGGTTTTGCAACAACCCGAAGTTCCGGCGCTGCAACTCAACGGCCAGTTCCGCCTGGGCTTCAATACCTGGCTCGGCCAACCTGCGCATGACGCCAACGACCTAATCCTGGCCCGGCATTACGCCGACCACGCCACCACCTCAAGGAATCCAGAGCATGGGTGAAATCAGTCGCGCCGCACTGTTCGGCAAACTCAACAGCGTGGCCTACAAGGCCATCGAAGCCGCCACCGTGTTCTGCAAATTACGGGGCAATCCGTATGTGGAACTGGCCCACTGGTTCCACCAGTTGCTGCAACTGCAGGACTCAGACCTGCACCGCATCATCCGTCAGTTCAACGTGGAACCGGCGCGCCTGGCCCGCGACCTCACCGAAGCCCTGGACCGCCTGCCGCGCGGCTCCACGTCGATCACCGACCTGTCCTCCCATGTGGAAGAGGCCGTAGAACGCGGCTGGGTGTATGCCAGCCTGATGTTTGGCGAAAGCCAGGTGCGCACCGGTTATCTGGTGCTGGGCATCTTGAAGACGCCGAGCCTGCGCCATGCGCTGCTGGGTTTGTCCGGCGAGTTCGACAAGATCAAGACCGAGGCCTTGAGCGAACGTTTTGATGAATACGTCGGTGACTCGCCGGAAAACGCCTTGAGCGCCAGCGACGGTTTCAATGCCGGTGTCCCTGGCGAGGCCAGCGGCGCCATGGCGCCCAGCGCGATGGGCAAGCAGGAAGCGCTCAAGCGTTTCACTGTGGACCTGACCGAACAGGCTCGCAGCGGCAAGCTCGACCCAATCGTGGGCCGTGACGAGGAGATTCGCCAACTGGTGGATATCCTCATGCGTCGGCGCCAGAACAACCCGATCCTCACCGGTGAAGCCGGGGTGGGCAAGACCGCCGTGGTCGAAGGTTTCGCCCTGCGCATCGTCGCCGGTGACGTGCCGCCTGCGCTCAAGGATGTGGAGCTGCGCAGCCTTGACGTGGGCCTGTTGCAAGCCGGCGCCAGCATGAAAGGCGAGTTCGAACAGCGCCTGCGCCAGGTTATCGAAGACGTGCAGGCCTCGCCCAAGCCGATCATCCTGTTTATCGACGAAGCCCACACCCTGGTGGGTGCCGGTGGCGCCGCCGGCACCGGTGACGCGGCCAACCTGCTCAAGCCTGCCCTGGCCCGTGGCACCTTGCGTACCGTGGCTGCCACCACTTGGGCCGAGTAAAAAAAGCACATCGAGAAAGACCCGGCCCTGACCCGCCGCTTCCAGGTGGTGCAGGTTGCCGAGCCGTCGGAAGACAAGGCCCTGCTGATGATGCGCGGCGTGGCGTCCACCATGGAAAAACACCACCAGGTGCAGATCCTCGACGAAGCCCTGGAAGCCTCGGTGAAGCTCTCCCACCGCTACATTCCGGCGCGCCAGTTGCCGGATAAATCCGTGAGCTTGCTGGACACCGCCTGCGCCCGCGTCGCCATCAGCCTGCACGCGGTACCGGCCGAAGTAGACGACAGCCGTCGGCGTATCGAGGCCCTGGAAACCGAGTTGCAAATCATCGCCCGTGAACATGCGATCGGCATTGCCACGGGTACGCGCCAGAGCAACAGCGAAGCCTTGTTGAGCGCCGAGCGCGAGCGCCTGGCGACCTTGGAAAGCCGTTGGGCTGAAGAGAAAGCCTTGGTAGATGAACTGCTCGCCACCCGTGCAACCTTGCGGGAAAAAGCCGGTGTGGTGGACAGTGGCAACGATGCGCTGCGTGCGCAATTGGTCGACCTGCAACAACGCCTCACCGCCCTGCAGGGCGAAACCCCGTTGATCCTGCCGACCGTGGATTACCAGGCCGTGGCCTCGGTGGTCGCCGACTGGACCGGCATCCCGGTGGGCCGCATGGCGCGCAATGAGCTGGAGACTGTGCTCAACCTCGACCAACACTTGAAGAAACGCATCATCGGCCAGGACCATGCCCTGCAGATGATCGCCAAGCGCATCCAGACCTCCCGCGCCGGCCTCGACAACCCGAGCAAGCCGATTGGCGTGTTCATGCTGGCCGGCACCTCGGGTGTGGGCAAGACCGAAACCGCCCTGGCCCTGGCCGAAGCCATGTACGGCGGCGAGCAGAACGTCATCACCATCAACATGAGCGAGTTCCAGGAAGCCCACACCGTGTCCACACTCAAGGGCGCACCGCCAGGCTATATCGGCTACGGCGAAGGCGGTGTGCTGACCGAAGCGGTACGGCGCAAACCCTACAGCGTGGTGTTGCTGGATGAGGTGGAGAAAGCTCACCCGGACGTGCATGAGATTTTCTTCCAAGTGTTCGACAAGGGCGTGATGGAAGACGGCGAAGGCCGGGTGATCGACTTCAAGAACACGCTGATCCTGCTGACCACCAATGCCGGTACCGAACTGATCTCCCACGTCTGCAAAGACCCGGCGAACATCCCCGAGCCGGAAGAGATCGCCAAGGCCTTGCGCCAGCCACTGCTGGAGATTTTTCCGCCGGCACTGCTCGGGCGCCTGGTGACCATTCCGTACTACCCGCTGAGCGACGAGATGCTCAAGGCGATCACGCGCCTGCAACTGAACCGCATCAAGAAGCGTGTGGAGAACACCCATAAAGTCGCGTTCGAGTATGACGACGCAGTGGTCGACCTGATCGTCTCGCGCTGCACCGAGACTGAAAGCGGCGGGCGCATGATCGACACCATTCTGACCAATAGCCTGCTGCCGGACATGAGCCGCGAATTCCTCACGCGCATGTTGGAAGGCAAGGCCTTGGCGGGAGTGCGGATCAGCAGTCGGGATAATGAACTGCACTACCAGTTCAACGATTGACCTGAAGAAACACGATCAAAACTGTGGGAGCTGGCTTGCCTGCGATAGCGGTCTGACATTCAACATCAATGTTGACTGATCCACTGCCATCGCAGGCAAGCCAGCTCCCACACTGGATTCGGTTTCTTCAGTTATTACGACACTTACGGGTTAACCGATGCTATTCAACCAAGCCTCACGCCTGGCCAAGATCACCAGCCCCCTCGGGCCGGATGTGCTGCTGCTCAACGAAATGGGCGGCGGTGAAGAGCTGGGTCGGCTGTTCAACTACGAGCTGCAACTGACGTCCCTGGACGCCAATATCGACCTCAACCAGTTGCTGGGTAAACCGATGAGCGTCGGCCTGCAACTGGCGGACGGCGGCGAGCGGCATTTCCATGGGATCGTTGCGCGGTGCAGCCAGAACATTGACCAGGGCCAGTTCGCCAGCTACCAGGTCACTCTGCGCCCTTGGCTGTGGCTGCTCAGCCGCACCTCCGACTGCCGGATTTTCCAGAACCTGAGCATCCCGCAGATCATCAAGCAGGTGTTCCGCGACCTGGGTTTCTCCGACTTCGAAGACGCCCTGAGCCGGCCATATCGCGAGTGGGAGTACTGCGTGCAGTACCGCGAGACCAGCTTCGATTTCGTCAGCCGGCTGATGGAACAGGAAGGCATCTACTACTTCTTCCGCCACGAACAGGATCGCCATGTGCTGGTGCTGGCCGACGCCTATGGCGCTCACACCAACGTGCCTGGCTATGCGTCGATCCCCTACTACCCCAAGGACGAGCAGCAGCGCGAACGCGACCATATGCACAATTGGCACCTGGCGCAGGAGGTGCAGCCGGGCTCGCTGGAGCTGAACGACTACGACTTCCAGCGCCCCAGCGCGAGCATCGACGTGCGCTCGGCCATGCCGCGCCCGCACACCGCCGGCGATTACCCACTGTACGACTACCCCGGCACCTACGTGCAAAGCGCCGACGGCGAACACTATGCGCGCACCCGCATCGAAGCCCTGCAAACCCTGCATGAACAGATCGAGTTCAGCGGCAATGCGCGTGGCCTGGGCTCGGGCCATCTGTTCAGTCTCACCGGGTTCAGTCGCCAGGACCAGAACCGCGAGTACCTGATCGTCGGTTGCCGCTACTTCATCGTGCAGGAAAGCCTGGAAAGCGGTGGCGGCTCAGGCTCGGCGCAGTTTGAAAGCAGCCTGACCTGCATCGACGCCCAACAAAGTTTCCGCCCGCTGGCCAATACTCACCGCCCCATCGTCAAAGGCCCGCAGACCGCCTTGGTGGTAGGCCCCAAGGGCGAGGAAATCTGGACCGACCAGTACGGCCGCGTGAAGGTGCACTTCTACTGGGACCGCCACGACCAATCCAACGAAAACAGCTCGTGCTGGATTCGTGTGTCGCAATCCTGGGCCGGCAAGAACTGGGGCTCGATGCAGATTCCGCGCATCGGCCAAGAGGTGATCGTCAGCTTCCTCGAAGGCGACCCCGACCGACCGATCATCACCGGGCGGGTGTACAACGCTGAGCAGACGGTGCCCTACGACTTGCCGGAGAACGCTACCCAGAGCGGCATGAAGAGCCGCTCCAGCAAAGGCGGCACGCCGGCCAACTTCAATGAAATCCGCATGGAAGACAAGAAGGGGCTGGAGCAGTTGTACATCCATGCCGAGCGTAACCAGGACATCGTCGTGGAGGTGGATGAAAGCCACTCGGTGGGGCATGACCGGAATAAAAGTATTGGGCATAACGAGACGGTGACCATCGGCAGCAACCGCCTGCGGGTTGTGCGCAATAACGACACGGTGATCGTGGGCGCAGCCAAGTCCGACAGCGCCGCCACGAGTTACACCATCGAGGCCGGCGAGAGTATTCGCCTGGTGTGCGGCGACAGCGTGATTGAGCTCAAGGCTGGCGGCGACATCAACCTGACCTGTGGCTCGTTCAACCTGTTTTCCACCGGCAGCAGCAAGATCCAGACAAAGGGAAAATTGGACATCAACCTGGGCAGTGACAAGGGCACATCGCCCGGTGCCCAAGGCGTGCAAAGCACGATCAAGTCCGCCGTCGAATCAAAATTTTCCGGTAAGCCCGGTGCTGGTCAATAACGAGATTTCGCCACCATGAACTACCTGATCAACGAAGCCCAATTCACCCTGCCCGATGCCGAGGTACAGGACACCTCGATCAATATCCTCAAGTTCGCCAAGCTGGGCACTACCCTGGTGGTGAGCCGCAGCCCCTTGGCCGATGGCGAGAGCCTGCAAAGCAATTTCGAGGGCCAGCTGAAAAAGCTCGAGCAGCAGGTCAAGGATCTGCGCTATTCCCCGGCGCAAGCGGTCAAGGTCGGTCCGGCGCAGGACATCGACGCGTTTGAAGTACAGAACCGTTTCAACAAAGGAAGCGACAACATTTACCAATATCAGCTGGCAATGCAGATACCCGGCACCCGCCAACTGATTGCACTGAGCTACGTCAAGACCCAGCCCCTGGGCTCTGCCGAGGCAGCTCATTGGGCGACACTCAAAAACACGCTCAATTTTACTGCTACGCCCTGAGTCGAGCCTGAGCGATGAGTGACGATCTTTGGGCTGCCCGCGAAGGCGACGCACTGCTGCACACCTCGGTGATGGCCGACATTCTCGGTGGTGTGCTGGAAGTGGCCGCCTATGCGGCGATCACTACCGTGGGTTGCCTGGCCGTTGCCGGGGCAGTGTTCCTCGCGACCGGTGCGACCATCGCCACCGGCGGTGTGGCACTGGTGTTGGTGGTCGGCGCGGTCGTCGGGATTACCGCTGGCCTCACGGGGGCGGACTTGAAGATATCCAGTTGGTGCGAGTCCGCCGCCAACTGGGTGTTCCCGCCGGTGATCGATGCATTCATCACCGGCGGCTCGCACAACGTGTTTATCAATGGCAAAAAAGCTGCCCGTGCAGCCGGCAAGATGACCGCCGTGCCGGTCGCGCCCAGCGAGCCGGCAGCACCCAGCTTCCTGGATATGGCGGGGGAGTTTTTCTCGCAGATGTGGCGCCCGACCGTCGCCTCGCCCGCCCCCGGCACCGAGCCGTGCCCGCTGGACACCGTGGCGTGCAACAAGCACCCACCCATGCCCCTGCAGTTTATTGCCGAAGGTTCCAGCTCGGTGTTCATCAACGGGCAGCCTGCGGCACGCAGCGGGGATCGCAGTACCTGCGACGCGAAGATTGGGACGGCTGAGGGCCTGATTTCGCCGGATGTGCGCATTGGTGGTGAGACCATTGTGGTGCAGGAGATTCGTAGCGGGAAAACGCCGGGGGTGGGGCTGGCGATTGCCGTGGTTATGGCGTTGCGGGGCAACTTGAAATGTTTTTGGACCAAGTTGCCGTGTCTAGTGGGTGGCTTAGTATTCGGTGGCGCCGTCTCGTATGCGACCAGCAAGGTCACCTCTGCGCTCAAGAGCGCCATGAATGGCTCGCCCAATCCGGTGCACAGCGCGACGGGGGCCAAGGTACTGGGCGGGGAAGAGGAGCTGGATTTCATCCTGCCCGGCCTGCTCAACATCGTGTGGCAGCGTTTTTACAGCAGCCTTGACACACGTCAGGATGGTCTTTTCGGCGCGGGCTGGAGTGTCGGCTATGAGGTGGCGATAGAGATTGATGCCGATGAAAACCTTACCTATATCGATGAGCAAGGGCGCCGCCTAGAGGTTGGCTATATCCCGTTGTCTGGCGGCGCTTTCAGCCCTGGCGAGGGCTTGGCCGTCAGGCGCAGCGCAGAGGGGGCGGTACTGATCGAGAGTACCGAAGGCTTGTACCGGCTCTTCGAAACCGACCCGTTGAACAGCGCGCGGATGCGCTTGCACCTTCTGGGTGATCGTAATGAAGGGCGGATCTTCCTCGACTACGATAGTCAGGGGCGACTGTATCGCCTGCGCGACCCCCATGACTTGATGCATGTTGAACTGAGCTACTCGGCTGAACACCCAAGGCGCGTGAGCCACATCGAACGGCGTTACCTGCGCCAGGACCATTTCGATGCGCGCAGCGACATACTCGTCAGCTATCGCTATGACCACTCCGGCGACTTGGCTGAGGTGGTGGATGCACAAGGCGCAACCCAGCGGCGCTTCGCCTATGACAGTGCTCGGCGCATGATCGAACACCAACGTTCAAGTGGCTTGTGCTGCTTCTACCAATGGGCTGAGGTGCCTGGACCGCAAGGCTCGGAATGGCGCGTCAGTCGTCACTGGACCGATGCAGGAGATCAATACACTTTCGACTACGATCTGGAAGCTGGCATCACCCGCGTCACTGACGGCCTGATGCGGGTCAGCACCCGGCATTGGAACCCGCAGTACCAGATCACTCGCTACGCCGATAACCTGGGCCATACCTGGCAGTTCGATTGGAACGAAGACCGTCAATTGGTAGGCGCGATCGACCCGAAAAACGGCCAGTGGCACTTCAATTACGACGAGTCAGGCAACCTGAGCGCGGTAATAGACCCACTCGCCAGAACCACCAGCACACAGTGGCTGGAGCACTGGGCATTGCCCAAAGTCGAAACCGACCCTGCGGGTAATAGTTGCCACTATCGATATGACCAGCGTGGCAATTGCCTCGAAGAAATCGACCCCCTGGGAAATCGTACCCGCTACGTCTATGACGGTTTCGGGCAGCCGGTGCGCATCATTGATGCCACGGAAAAAACCAGGACACTTCATTGGAACGAGTGGAGCCAACTGGTCGAAGAAGTGGATTGTTCGGGTTATCCCACTCGCTACCAATACGACGCTTTCGGCAACCTGATAGTTCGGACTAATGCAGAAGGAGAATCGCTGCGTCATCGCTACAGCGCTGAGGGGTTGCTCCTTGAGCGGCAACTACCGGATGGTCGCCTCGAACAATTTCAGCGCAACGCCAGTGGTTATCTCACAACTTATGTCGACCCTGCCGGCAATACTTTTCGCTATGCCTACAACCTGCGCGGCCAGGTCAGCCAACGCTGGGATGCACATGACCGCACAGTTGTGTTCGATCATGACGCCTACGGACGGCTTTTAAGACTGACCAACGAAAATGACGAAAGCTACCGCTTTGAATGGGACGCGGCCGACCGCGTGGTGCAGCAGCAAGATCTCGACCAGAGTCGGCGCTGCTACATTTATGATTCGTTGGATGATGTGGTAGGCGTGGACCATCTACCAGGGAAGGAAGGCGAACCGGTAGCGCCGTTGTCCCGACAGTTTCAGCGAGATCCAGTTGGACGTCTGACCAGCAAAACCACTGCGGATGGCACCACCCTTTATGAGCATGATCTGAACGATAAACTGCTGGGCGTCACCTTCACCCCACTTGACGGTGCAGAGCAAGTACTGGGTTTTCGCTATGACGCGCTGGGGCAACTGCTGGAGGAGCAAAGCACTGCAGGGTCCTTGCAGCATCACTATGACGAGTTGGGCAACCTGATTCAGACCCAGTTGCCCGACGGTCGTTGGCTGAACCGCCTGTACTACGGCAGCGGCCACCTTCATCAGTTGAATCTCAACGGACAGGTCATCAGCGACTTCGAGCGTGACCGCCTGCATCGTGAAATACAACGCACTCAAGGCCAGCAAAAGACGAGTACAGCCTACGACCGATGTGGCCGGATTCGCTCACATCAACGCCGCACCATTGACCAACCCTGGCAACTGCCACCGGTGGTGGAGACCGACTACACCTACGATCCCAGCGACAACCTGATCGGGCGCCGGCATATCAACCACCAGCATGATCATCGAGAGCAACAGGGCTACGACAGTAGCGGGCGGATCCTTGCAAGCCTTCAGCCGGGCCAGAGCGAAACCTATGCCTACGACGCGGCGGCCAACCTTTTGGACGCACCACGACAAAGCAGTCTGGTTCGACTCAACCGACTGCTTGTCTACGAAGATAAGCGTTACAAGTACGACGCCTTTGGTCGAATGATCGAAAAACGCAGTAATACCCGCGGCTTGCAACGATTTGCCTACGATGCAGAGCACCGGCTGATCGAAATACGCAACTTAAAGGGTGAGCGGGAAACCGTGGTCAAAATGACTTATGACCCGATCGGAAGGCGCATTGCCAAAACAGAGCATGACAACCAAGGGCGCTGCCTGTCGCAAGTTCGATTTGACTGGGACGGCCTGCGCTTGCTCCAAGAACATCACCACAGCCAAACCAGCCTGTATTTGTATGAAGCAGGTAGCCATGAACCGCTGGCCCGTGTGGATGGCACCGGTGAACATCAGCGCATTCGCTATTACCACAACAATCTCAATGGTCTGCCCGAGCAACTAACTGAGGCGGATGGCAGTAAGGTATGGCAGGCCCGGTATCGTGTCTGGGGAAATACGACTGAGGAAACTCGTGAGTCCTACTACATCGAAGAACAAAACCTGCGCTTTCAGGGCCAATACCTGGACCGTGAAACCGGGTTGCACTACAACACACTCAGATTTTATGACCCCGATATAGGACGATTCACCACCCCGGACCCCATCGGTTTGGCGGGAGGAATAAATCTATACGTTTACGGTAGAAATCCGATCACCTGGATCGACCCACTCGGACTCGCCGGGTGCCCGATAAGCAAAATCATTGGCAACGCCAAAAATGGAAAGGTGCGACGTGGAAAGGATTATCACGGGCGATTGGGTAATGACTTGGAGCAACATGTTTTAAGTAGCCCTCAAGGGGTCTACCAAGCCAAGAACGGCAACCTGATATTCCACAATGAAGGCAATATCGTGGTAACCCATGGCAAGGGTGGGGCTCAGGGGAACGTGATTACCAGCTATGGGCCTGGCGGACCCCGTGGCGAAAGCGGTGCGGCTATTTATGGCGGCAAATCCACTGATCCGGGCCTGCCAATAACACCTGATATGATTTTGAAAGGGGAAATCCCGAAACCAAACGGTGAGTTCATCCCCCCCGCGACCAAAATGGACGGTTTTTAAAAATGCTGATTACCCCCGACATTGAATTGATAGAAACCTCGCAACTCTATTATGAGGATGCGTCTGTCAGATGGGTTTTCGACACCAATTCTTCCGTGGTCCGCCTCGACACATCACGCAAACCGCATACGAACTCCGAGCATTGGATTTCAGAGAATTCGGATCTCTTTTCATTCTCTGAAAACGGCGACCTGGCTTGCCTGGAGCTCTCCGTACCAGGAGAAAATCATCTGGCTACTTTCAGGATCGATAAAACAATAACCGGCCGCATCAAACTTCATAAGCCGGTCTTTAACGTTCTGCCGACCATGCTCAGACTATTTGATCCTCTTGGCCGACAGTTGTCTTGCTTCATGCGCCCTCCCACTAAAAAAGAAGCGCTCACCCGAGTCAACCTTGGAAAGGACTTCACGATACTCCTGGCGGAGGATCAGTATTTCGGTTTTGAGCTGTTCAACCCTCTGGATTATTTGGTAGGCCAGAATGATGCTCCGTTGGATCCTGACAACCGGGCGGGCAGCGATGAATATCGACTGTTTGCCGCACTGCTTGACATCATGTCGGACAACACTGTCGAAGCACTCGATAACGACATGGCTGCCGTGGCCAATGAACTTAAAACAAACATATTGCCGCATATCCCATCAATCAAAAGCGCCTCCAGAAAAAACACAGTCCAGTCCTCACTGGAAGACTTCATCGACTATTACGCATGAACCCAATAGCCGCTCAGCTCGAGCCTGAGCAATGAGTGAGGATCTTTGGGCTGCCCGCGAAGGCGACGCACTGCTGCACACCTCGGTGATGGCCGACATTCTCGGCGGTGTGCTGGAAGTGGCCGCCTATGCGGCGATCACTACTGTGGGCTGCCTGGCCGTTGCCGGAGCGGTTTTCCTCGCGACCGGTGCAACCATCGCCACAGGCGGTGTGGCACTGGTGTTGGTGGTCGGCGCGGTCGTCGGTATTACCGCGGGCCTCACGGGGGCGGACCTGAAGATATCCAGTTGGTGCGAGTCCGCCGCCAACTGGGTGTTCCCGCCGGTGATCGATGCGTTCATCACCAGCGGCTCGCACAATGTGTTCATCAATGGCAAAAAGGCTGCCCGCGCTGCCGGCAAGATGACCGCTGTACCGGTCGCGCCCAGCGAGCCGGCAGCACCCAGCTTCCTGGATATGGCGGGGGAGTTTTTCTCGCAGATGTGGCGCCCGACCGTCGCCTCGCCCGCCCCCGGCACCGAGCCGTGCCCGCTGGACACCGTGGCGTGCAACAAGCACCCGCCCATGCCCCTGCAGTTTATTGCCGAAGGTTCCAGCTCGGTGTTCATCAACGGGCAGCCTGCGGCACGCAGCGGGGATCGCAGTACCTGCGACGCGAAGATTGGGACGGCTGAGGGCCTGATTTCGCCGGATGTGCGCATTGGTGGTGAGACCATTGTGGTGCAGGAGATTCGTAGCGGGAAAACGCCAGGGGTGGGGCTGGCGATTACTGCATTGTTGATGCTACGCGGCAATGTGAAGTGCTTTTGGAGCAAACTGCCCTGCCTGTTCGGCAGTGTGGTTGTAGGGGCTGGAGTCTCCTATGGCACCAGCAAGATAACCTCTGCGCTTAAGAGCGCCATGAACGGCTCCCCCAACCCTGTGCACAGTGCGACCGGCGCCAAAATTCTAGGTGATGAGGATGAACTGGATTTCGTGCTTCCTGGCCTGTTTCCCATCGATTGGCAGCGTTTTTACAGCAGTCTCGACACACGGATCGACGGTCTCTTTGGAGCGGGCTGGAGCGTTGCCTATGAGGTATCGGTCGAGATCGATAAAGACGAAAACTTGTTTTATATCGATGAACAGGGACGGCGCCTGGAGATCGGCTACATCCCTGCGTCCGGCGGAGCATTCGACCCAGTCGAAGGTCTTGCGGTCAGGCGCAGTGGTGACGCAGCGGTCTTGATCGAGAGTACCGACGGCCTGTATCGGCTCTTCGAATTCGACCCGCAGAACCACTCTCGAATGCGTCTGCAACTGCTGGGGGATCGCAATGAAGGGCGGATCTTCCTCGATTACGACAATCAGGGACGGCTGTATCGCCTGCGCGACACCCATGACTTGATGCACGTAGAACTGAACTACTCGGCCGAACACCCTCGGCGTGTAGCCTACATCGAGCGGCGTTACCTGCGCCCAGAGCATTTCGATGCCCGCATTGATGTACTCGTCAGCTACCGCTACGACAGCAACGGCAACCTCACTGAAGTTTTGGACGGGCAAGGTATAACCGCTCGGCGCTTTGTTTATGACAATGCTCGGCGAATGGTCGAACACCAATTGCCGAGTGGCCTGTGCTGCTTCTACCAATGGGCCGCTGTGTCTGGGCCATACGGTGAGGAGTGGCGTGTGAGCCGCCACTGGACAGATGGTGGTGATGAATACAGCTTTGACTACGATCTGGATGCTGGCATTACCCGTGTGACCGATGGTCTGATGCGAGTCAGTACACGGCATTGGAACGCGCAATATCAAATCACTCGTTACGTCGATAACTTAGGCCATGCTTGGCAATTCGAATGGAATCAGGATCGCCAACTGTTCGGCGCCATTGATCCTCACGAGGGTCAGTGGTGCTTTAGTTATGACGAGTCCGGAAACCTGAGTGCAGTGACCGATCCACTGGCCCGGAGCCGCAACACACAATGGCTCGAGCACTGGGCGTTGCCCCAGGTGGAAACCGACCCGGCGGGCAATAGCTGGCATTACCGCTACGACCAGCGTGGCAACTGTATCGAGGAAGTCGACCCACTGGGTAACCGTACTTGTTACGTCTATGACGGTTTTGGTCAGCCCGTACAAATCATCGATGCAACCGGAAAAACCAGAACGTTGCATTGGAACGTGTGGAGCCAACTGGTCGAAGAAGTAGATTGCTCGGGTTATCCGACCCGTTATCAATACGACGAGTTTGGAAATCTGGTGGTGCAGACCAATGCCGAAGGTGAATCGGTACGCTACCGGTACGGTCCTCAGGGGCTACTACTGGAATGCCAGCTTCCAGATGGCCGCGTCGAACTGTTCCAGCGCAGCGCAAATGGTTATCTGACTGCCCACGTTGACCCTGCCGGCAGCACCACACGCTATGACTATGACGTTCGCGGCTTGGTCAAACAACGCTGGGATGCGCATAACCGTTCGGTGATGTTCGACCATGATGCCTACGGACGACTCCGCAAGCTGACCAACGAGAATGGCGAGAGCTATCGCTTTGAGTGGGACGCAGCCGACCGCATGGTGCAGCAGCAGGATCTGGATCAAAGCCGACGCTGCTACACCTACGATTCACTGGACGATATTGTTGCCGTGGACTATCTACCGGGAACAGAGGGCGAGCCGGTAGCGCCGTTATCGCATCAGTTTCAGCGCGATCCTGTTGGCCGCCTGGTCAGTAAAACCACCGCGGACGGCACCACGGTCTATGAACACGACCTGAACGACCAGTTGGTCGGTGTCACCTTCACCGCCCTTGATGGCCGCCAGCAGCTACTCGGTTTCAGCTATGACGCGCTGGGGCAACTGCTTGAGGAGCAAAGCTCGGCAGGGTCTGTGCAGCATCGTTACGACGAGCTGGGAAACCTGGTTCAAACCGGCTTGCCCGACGGTCGATGGTTGAACAGGCTGTACTACGGTAGCGGCCACCTGCATCAGTTGAACATCGATGGAAAAGTCATCAGCGACTTTGAGCGTGATCGCTTGCATCGCGAAGTACAGCGTACCCAGGGCCAACTAAAAACGAGTACCGCATACGACCGAAGTGGCAGGGTTCGCTCACGACAGCGTCGCCGCATTGACCAGCCTTGGCAGTTGCCCCCCCTGGTCGAGACGGACTATAGCTATGACTTCAGTGATAACCTGATCGGGCGACGTCGCATAAACCACCTGCACGATCGTCAAGAACATCTGGGTTACGACAGCACTGACCGAATCCTTTTAAGCCATCAGGTTGGCCGGACCGAAACATACGCCTATGACGCCGCGGCCAATCTGCTGGACAGCCAAAATCAAGGTGGTCTCATACGACATAATCGCCTGCTCGTCTATCAAGACAAACGGTATGCCTATGATGCTTTAGGACGAATGATCGAAAAACGCAGCTCTGCTCGTGGCTTGCAGCGCTTTGCCTACGATGCGGAAAGTCGGCTGGTTGAAGTGCGAAATGAGAGCGGCAACGTGGTCAGGATGACCTATGACCCCCTCGGGCGGCGGATCGAAAAAACCGAGCATGATTACAATGGCCGCCCGTTGGGCCAGACGCGTTTCAATTGGGATGGTTTACGTCTGTTGCAGGAGTTCAAACACAGCCAAACCAGTCTGTATCTATACGAAGGTGAAAGCTACGAGCCCCTGGCCCGGATCGATGGCATCGGCCCCCTGCAGAAAACCCGCTACTACCACAATGATCTTAACGGGCTCCCGGAGCGACTGACCGAGGCTGATGGGCAAATTACCTGGCATGCGACTTATCAGGTCTGGGGCAATACCTTGGAAGAGGTGCGGGAGCCACATTACATTGAAGAGCAAAATCTACGATTCCAAGGGCAGTATCTGGATCGGGAGACGGGGCTGCATTTTAATACATTCCGGTTTTATGATCCCGACGTGGGGCGTTTTACAACGCCGGACCCTGTCGGGCTAGCAGGAGGTTTTAACCTTTATCAGTATTCTCCTAACCCCTCGGGATGGATCGATCCGTTAGGATGGGCACCTTGCGGCTCAACCACTGCTAAGCTTCAAGCGCATGCCAATGCAGCGAAGAAGGCTGTCTACAGTAACCCCCAAAGGTCATTGACCCCGAGACAAAGAGCAGCGGTGAAACGAGCCTATGATAGAGGCGATCTCGGACAAGCACGTTCTCGCTATCGCAGGTATGTAGGGCAGAGAATTGATGCAAACTTCAAAACCAGAGTAAAAAATGATCCATCATTGGGACACTTGGAGGTATCGAAATCAGGGCAGCGTCTTCCCGATGTGTATGAAACTAAAACTAAAACCTGGTGGGACCTCACGACTAAGGCTGATTGGAAAAGAGGCACGCATCAGCGGCGTTATGGGGACTGGGGCAATGGTTATGAAGGAATATTATGGTGAATGACAAAATGCCATCATTCGTACTGTCAGGCATACAGCAGGACGGGCTTGTGTTACCTAAAAAAACGCGTTTTGAAAAAGAACGTATTATCGATTGTAAATTAAAAGATGCGACGCTCTCCGATCCGATTTTCGATCAATGTATATTGGAGAGCTGCAGCTTTGAGAAAAGTGATTTTTCCGGTTCAAGATTTTTCAATAAGACCTTATTAGCCCATTGTCACTTCAAGACGGTTGACTTTCAGGCTTCAGGCTTCAGCAACAGCAAATTCGAGAACTGTACTTTCATAAGGTGCAACTTTCGAGAAGCGTCTTTGAAAGATTGCGAATTCAGCAACTGCATATTTACCCAGTGCAAGATCATTGACAACTCGTTCAATGCCAGCAAAATAAACAACCTCAAGTTTTCGGGAAAATTACAAGAGGTAAGTTTCATATCCGAACCGCCCAACACTCCCCTTCTTGTTGATTTTGAATTGTGCAAATTGGACTGGGTAACATTTCAAAACTGTGACCTTGCGCAGATTATTCCCCCCGCAGATATCCAGCACGTTTTTTTCAAAGACGTGTCAGGTCGCGCCCGTAAAGCGCTTGCATCAATTACCTCCGAGCCAGACAACCAGATCAATAAGCTATTGAAACGCCGCCTGCAAAAACTCACAACGCAACGAGGCGCGCTCTTCAACATCAAAAATCTTGAAGAGTACGAAGGGCCTGAGTTCACCAAACAGTTTATTGCGCTCCTTCAGGCAGCTCAAAAAACGTTAGGACAGCCCTGAATTAAAATTTCCTGATGATCGGGACCCAAGTTTATTAAAGACTGCAAAAGGTGGGCAGATTATTTAGATCAAAGGCGACCAAATAAACCAAATAAATCCGCCCCCTATTCAGGTTTTATGATCCCGATTTACGACTCCCGACCCGATTGGTCTGTTGGGTGGGCAGAATCTATACGTCTATGCGCCCAACCCTATTGCTTGGATAGACCCTGAGGGTCTTAAATGTCACCTGCGACCTTATTTCAAAGCATACGCCCGAATGAAAAAATTCAGAGGGCGCCTGAAAATGGAAGTGCATCATCGAATTCCTCAGATGTACATCGGCGTTAAAAAATTGTTCCCAGAATCCATGCGAACTTCGTTGTCAAACCTGCAAAGGTTGCCAAGAAACGTTCACAGAAAAATAGTGAGTCCAATGGGGGCAAGCTTCAGGAAAAATAACCCTAAGCCAACCCGTGCCCAAATCGTGAAAAAAGCGATGGAAATCGACAAAGTCATCGCCGAACATATTAACAAGGTCAATTAACCATGAAAAACATAGTCTCAAGCATTGAAAACCTCTCAACTGACCCTGAAAAGATTAAGCTATTTAGATCATATGGCACTATGGTTGTACTGAAAAACATGGGAAAAGTCACGGGGGGGCTTGACAAGGAGTACATGTCGTTCCTGATGGAGACCAACGGCGCGTCTATTCTTGATTACTGTTTTTTAGGTTTCAAAAACCGCGAACTGGGCTTGAACCTTTATGAAAATATTATGGATTTATGGCAAGCAGACAATTCATTAGCCATGAAATTTTGGGCATTCGCGGGCACCAGTGCCGGAGATGCTTTCGGCTATCTGGATTTAAAAAATAAAAAAGGCTCCCACTTCATCGCTTACTACACCCCCGACCAACCCGAGCAAGTCACTGTCATCTCTTCGTGCTTTGAGCTTTTTATGAGGAAGTTCATAGCTGAAATTCAGATACTCATTCAAGCCAATGATGATTCATTTTGGATAGAAGACAACACATGGATGACATCTCTGGAAGGCTCATCAGTTGACGATGTTGAGCTGCAAGACTTTCTTGCAACGAACAGAAGCGCCTACTACAAACTTATCGGGTAATGGCGGCAAACAAGAAGACGATTTTACTTAATAAATACCTGTCAAGTGGATGCTAAAAATCAAATAAATCCGCCCCCGTTAACCGACATAAAGATCCCCACCCTGAGGGAGTGCATGCAGAGATCTATAAACGACTGAAAAATGCAAGCCGAAAGGGGCTTGATCAATTCAAGGCCGAGCTCGCAGAGCTTAGGAAGGAGGCACTGGACCCTACCTCCACGCTTAATAAGATTTTGAGGAAAGTAGACTTATGAATTACTTCAAACTTAATCCAAACGTTACCAGTAAAAAGTGGGAAGGTTATGTAAACCTGGGAGGGCTCTTTTATAAAGGAGAGGAATTAGACGATGTCGAGCTGTCTAATAGTAGAACGCCTTGTGCCTTCGAACCCCTGCACTACGAGATTCTCGTAGATGGAAAAACAGCTCCGGTCAACACCATCGGGGCTGACTTTTTTGTATTCGACGAAGCTCTCCAAGGATTGGATAACTTGCTGACGGAGCATGTGCAATTTTTGCCCATCAGCCACGAAAAACAAAACGTGCGTTATCGTCTTCTTCACGCTTACAAACATGTCGATTGCGTCGATTGGGCGCTGTCAGAATACGAGGCGTGGCCCGAATCACATGTGGTCAAAGAGTGGCAAAATCCAAGAGGTCGTTTCTTTTTCAACCCAACGTTAAGCAGAGAAAAAATTCCAAAAAACACAGAGGTTTTTCGCTTAGAGGGCTGGGGCGGAGCTTTCAACATCGTCATTTGCGAAGCGTATAAAGATAAGTTACTGAGCCTTGACTTTGATCATTCTTTTTTGGAATTTCACTCTATTGCCCTTGTGTAACGCAGTCTTATTCATGAGGCAGTTTATTTAAATGAACGCCCATCAAATGAATAATGTCCGTCCCCTTTGCAAAAGACTGATTGAAAAAGAGGCACGCATCAGCGGCGTTATGGGGACTGGGGCAATGGTTATGAAGGAATATTATGGCGAATGACAAAATGCCATCATTTGTGCTGTCCGGCATACAGCAGGACGGGCTTGTATTACCTAAAAAACGCGTTTTGAAAAACAACGTATCATTGATTGTAAATTAAAAAATGCGAAGCTCTCCGATCCGATTTTTGATCAATGTGTTTTAGAAAGCTGCAACTTTCGAGAAGCGTCTTTGAAAGATTGCGAATTCAGCAACTGCGCATTTACACAGTGCAAGATCATTGACAACTCGTTCAATGCCAGCAAAACAGCCAATGTCACGTTTTCGGGAAAACTACAAGAAGTAAGTTTTATATCCGAACCACCCAACACCCCCCTTCTTATTGACTTTGAACTGTGCAAACTGGATTGGGTAACGTTTATAGACTGTGATCTTGAGCAGATCATTCCCCCCGCAGATCCCCAGCACATTTTTTTCAAAGACGTGTCTGTTCGCGCCCGCAAAGCGCTCGCATTGATTATCTCTGAGCCAGAAAATTCGATCAATAAGTTATTGAAACGCCGCCTGCAAAAACTCACAACGCAACGAGGTGCACTCTTCAACATCAAGAATCTTGAAGAGTACCAAGGGCCGGAACTCACCAAACAATTTATTGCGCTTCTTCAGAATACTTAAGGCAGCCCTGTATCAAAAAATCGTGATGACCGCCGCTGAGCGAATTAGTTACAGGGTGCAAGAAGAGGACAGATTATTTAAATCAAAGACGATCAAATGAATTGAATAAATCTGTCCCCTGCCCCCCTTACCTTTAAAAACCTAGTCAGCGTCTGCTTCAATCTGTTTAGCCGCAACCAGTTTTTTGATCATCTTATTCATATACGCATAGCGCTTTTCTATATTTTCCATACGCGATGTGTCAGTCGGTGCCTCCGATGACTCAGGCGCCACATACGGTGTGTAGACAAGCCCGTAGCGCTTAGCAATATCTGGCATGTGCCCTTCTATCGCATCCATTCTCTTCTCAAGGTTAGTCAGGCGCCCCTGCGTATCCGTTGGCGCGTTGGGGCTAACTCCTACAGCGGCCGCGCCTGGGCCTTCGTTGATCAAAATGATGGTGTTGGTCAATGTCTCGGTATTTAATTCAGCGCCCGTGAGGCGCGCCTGCATTTTTTGCTCTGGCGTCGCAGCAGGGTCTACGGTGCCCTTAGTGCCGTCTGGCTTATTTACTTCTGCGCCAGGCATTTTAGAATGAGCGTCGATTCTCTCTTGGAGGGCGCCCGACGCCATTTGCTGCCCCACAGTGAAGGGGCTATTGACCAAGTTGTTAGTACCCGCAGTTAAAAAAGCATTACGCACAGTCGTGGCCGCTGAAGGAGAAACCGGCGGAAAGGCATTACTTTGCTGCAAGCTGGCAATGTTATTTCCAGTATTACGTGCCCCCCCAGGACCGTTCGATCCGCCCGCTGGCTTTGGAGTAGGTCCCTTAGGCTTGGCAGGTTTAGGTGCTGAAGGGCCCGGTTTGGGAGTACTCGGTTTTGGCTTGCTGGGCGCGGGAGTCTTAGGTTTTGGAGGCTTGAGTTTGACGCCGACTTGTGGCGGATTAAATCTTCCCGCAGCACGCTTACTTCGATTCACGAGCTCTTCAGGGCTTGCTTGCGGGTATTGAGCGCGCATATTCCCCTGGCTGTCATACAGTTTATCGTTTGAACTACCTGCTGCTGTGTGCGCATTACTCGAAGCCGAGGGAGCATTCGCCTCCACTTTTTTCTCTTGGGGTAAAAGGGGCGATGGAACAAAGGGCTGATCAATTTTCATATATACACCTCTAAAATTAGTTAGAGCCGCTCCCTGCTGTCTCGCGTTATATGTGTCTTCTCGTACAGATGTAGTTCCACAGTGAAGTAAAAAACATAAACCATAAAACAGTGATTCAAATAGTCGCTACTGTATTTATTAATACCTAAGCAAGTGGCAACTACTGTTATTCCACCGGAAACGCTTCTAACGCCCAACAAAAATGGGCACCCGACCCCGTCGGCGTGCCCATCTTCTTTACCGCCCCGCCTCCCTTCGAGACGGTACCGCTTAACTTACGGGTTAACGCTGTCTTTGAGCGACTTGCCCGGCTTGAACGCTACGGTGTTGCTCGCCTTGATTTTCACTGGCTCACCGGTTTGCGGGTTTTTGCCGGTGCGGGCGCCGCGGTGGCGTTGCAGGAAGGTGCCGAAGCCGACCAGGGTGACGCTGTCCTTGCGGTGCAGGGCGCCGGTGATTTCTTCAAGGACGGCGTTGAGGACGCGGTTGGCCTGTTCTTTGGTGAGATCGGCTTTTTCAGCGATGGCGGCTGCGAGATCTGGTTTACGCATATGTGAAGCCTCTTTGACGGTTTTTTGTTGTTATGTCCGTGCTGCTCTCTGGTGGAGCAGCGCCAAGGCGCCGCAGGCTCTACTCTGCGGCAGACGGGAGTGAGGATGGCATGCCCTCGGGCGCCGCGCCAGTCTCGCGGCGGCCTTTCTCGGGGTATGAACGTGATGTTTGCGACAGAACGGGTGGTATTTACGCCAGTAACGGCGGAAGTTCTTTGTTCAGCGCCAGTTTTTCCATGACAGCGCTGCCGGTTAGTGCATAACCCAGCAGGTGGCCGCTGGCATCGCGGCACAGGGCCTTAATGTCGGCACCCTGCCCTTCGACGCTCCACACACCTTCGGTGCCTCGCGGCGCAGGTGATACCACCAGCGGGCAGACCGGGGTTTTCACCGTGATCGGCATAGGCCCATAGCTCACCGCCGTGGCATTGCCGGCCAAGGTTTGCGCCAGGGCACGGGCGCAGCTCATCAATGGCATCACGTACAACAGGTTCAGGCCATCGACCTCGGCGCAGTCGCCCAAGGCGTAGATGTTGGCGTGGGAGGTCTTGAGATGGCGGTCCACCATGATCCCGCGGTTGATTTGCAGGCCGGCCGCTGCGGCCAGGTCTACACGCGGGCGCAGGCCAATGGCGGACACCACCAGGTCACAGTGGATCACCTCACCGTCCGACAGGTGCGCTTCAAGGCCATCAGCCGTGCGTTGCAGGCGATTGAGCACCGGGCCCAGGTGGAAACGCGCGCCGATGCCTTCCAGCCCGGCTTGCACCGCTGCGGCTGCCGCCGGGTGCAGCAGGGTCGGCATGACTTGCTCACAAGGTGCGACCAGATCGATTTCATAGCCGCCCAGGATCAGATCATTGGCAAACTCACAGCCGATCAGGCCAGCGCCAAGCAGCAGCACCCGCCGTTTGCCGGCAGCGGCAGCGCGAAAGCGCGCGTAGTCTTCCAGGTCGTTGATCGGGAAAATCAACTCAGCCGCATCGCCTTCGACCGGTACACGCACGGTTTCTGCGCCCCAGGCCAGGACCAGGTCGCGATAGGTCACCGCTTCCTCGCCGATCCACAGGCGCTTGTGGCCTGGGTCGATGCCGCTGATACGGGTATGGGTGCGCACCTGGGCCTTGAGTTGCTCGGCCATGGCGCCGGGTTCGGCCATGCTCAGGCCATCGGCTTCCTTGTTCTTGCCAAAGCCGGTGGAGAGCATGGGCTTGGAGTAGGAGCGTCCGTCATCGGCAGTGATCAGCAGCAACGGGGTCTCGCTGTCGAGCTTGCGAAACTCCCGGGCGACGTTGTAACCGGCCAATCCTGTGCCGATGATCACGACAGGTGCGTTCATTCCTTTCTCCTTGTAGTACGTTTCTTAAATTCGGGATTACGCGATTTCGATCATTTCGAAGTCCGACTTACCCACGCCGCAGTCCGGGCACAGCCAGTCTTCCGGGACGTCCTGCCACAGAGTGCCTGGTGCAATGCCGTCATCCGGCCAACCGTCCGCTTCGTTGTAAATAAGGCCACAGACGATACATTGCCACTTCTTCATTACGTGCTTCCTCAGGTTCAGGCGTGTTGGCCGGCGGTCGGTGGATCCAGCGTTGCCGCGCGGCTCAGGGCGTTTTGTACTGATCGGGGCCGGCAGATGCAAGCATGTTCGACGCAAACGGCCTGTTTGGCACGGTAAAATATCAGGACGTCATGGTAAGCTCGCCGCCTCTTTTGCTGCCAATACTGACTCACCGTGCCGCACTCAATCGCCCTCCCCGATGCTTGCCAATGGCTGACCCAGAGCCTTCTGAGCCCCTTGCCCACGCCCTTGACCCTTAACTGGCTGTTTGACGAAGGCTCGCTGACGCGACGCCTGACGTGGCTGTCCAACGAGGGTTTCAGCGTGACGCCGCTGTTCGAAGGCTGGCAACCGTTGCGCGACGATGAATGCGCCGCCCTGGACCTGCCGCCGGCCAGTATCGGTTGGGTACGCGAGGTGTATTTGCGCGGGCACGGCCAGCCTTGGGTGTTCGCCCGCAGCGTGGCGGCCCGCAGTGCCTTGCAGGGCGATGGGCTGCACATGGACGAGTTGGGCAGCCGTTCGCTGGGCGAGTTGCTGTTCTGCGACCGCGCCTTTACCCGTCAGGCCATTGAAGTGTGTCACTACCCTCGTGCCTGGCTGCCGACAGCGGACCAGGCCGATAATCTGTGGGCGCGCCGCTCGCGCTTCGACCGCGAGGCGCTGAGCGTGCTGGTGGCGGAAGTCTTCCTGCCGAGTTTCTGGCACGCGCTGCATGATCATCCGGAGAACTGCTGATGTACCAACGTCTGCTCAAGTCCTTGAACCGCCTGAACCCCAGGGTCTGGGATTTCATTCAGTTGACGCGCATGGACAAGCCCATCGGCATCTACCTGCTGCTGTGGCCGACACTGTGGGCGCTGTGGATCGCCGGCAAGGGTTCGCCGTCGCTGACCAATATCGTGATTTTCGTGCTGGGCGTGGTGCTCACCCGGGCCGGCGGCTGCGTGATCAATGACTGGGCCGACCGCAAGGTCGATGGCCATGTGAAACGCACCGAGCAACGCCCGCTGGTGAGCGGCAAGATCAGTTCGAAAGAAGCGCTGGTGTTTTTTGCCGTGCTGATGGGCATCAGTTTCCTGCTGGTGCTGCTGACCAACGCCAGCACCATCCTGCTGTCCCTGGGTGGCCTTGCTCTGGCGGCAAGCTACCCATTCATGAAGCGCTACACCTATTCCCCCCAAGTGGTGCTGGGCGCGGCGTTTTCCTGGGGCATGCCGATGGCGTTTACCGCCGAGACCGGCCATTTGCCTGCCACGGCGTGGCTGCTGTACATCGCCAACCTGTTGTGGACGGTGGGCTACGACACCTATTACGCCATGCCCGACCGCGATGACGACTTGAAGATCGGGGTGAAATCCACCGCCATTCTATTTGGCGATGCCGACCGCGTGATCATCCTCACCCTGCAAGGCCTGGCGCTGGCGTGCCTGTTGCTGGCCGGTGCACGGTTCGAGCTGGGCGGGTGGTTCCACCTGGGGTTGCTGGCGGCAGCTGGCTGTTTTGCCTGGGAGTTCTGGTACACACGGGACAGGGACCGCATGAAGTGCTTCAAGGCGTTCTTGCACAACCACTGGGCGGGGTTGGCGATTTTTGTCGGGATTGTGGTGGATTACGCGGTTCGCTGAAGATTTTGGGTGACTGTTGGGACGCCATCGCGGGCAAGCCCGCTCCCACATTTGACTGTATTCGCACATCAGAATGTGGGAGCGGGCTTGCTCGCGAAAGTCTCACAGCCTCCGCGTGGTCAGGGTTTGATGATGTGCCAGACGCTACCCTTGCCATCACCCGTCTTGTCACCGGTTTTCTTGTCGTCCTTGTAGGTATAGACCGGCTTGCCTTTGTAGGCCCATTGGCTGGTCTGGTCGTCGCGGGTGATCACCGTCCAATCGCCGGTCTTGGTGTCGGTGGATTCTGCTTTCAGCGGTGGCCAGTTGGTCGCGCACTGGTCCTTGCACACTGATTTGCCATCAGCGTCCTTGTCGAAGGTGTAGAGCGTCATGCCCTTGTGATCCACCAATATCCCGTCTTTGGTCATCGCCGGCTCTGCCGCAAACGCCAGGCCTGGCAGCGTCAATACCGCAGATACCAGCAGGGCTTTCCAGGAAACAGTGCTGTAAGTCATCGGAACCTTCCTTTTGTGGTTGTCAGGATTCGGACCCAAAGGGTAGTCCAGAGTGCCGTTAATTGCCCAAGCGACTAAATTACTGTCACACGACTGCAATAATTCCGTTATCTAATGCGGCGCAAGACAGTTAAATGACAAGAGGATTGAGCATGGTTGGCAGGAGCATTCTGATCGTTGACGACGAAGCGCCCATTCGCGAAATGATCGCCGTCGCGTTGGAAATGGCCGGCTATGACTGCCTGGAGGCGGAGAACTCCCAGCAGGCCCACGCCATTATCGTCGACCGCAAGCCGGACCTGATCCTGCTCGACTGGATGCTGCCCGGCACCTCGGGCATCGAGTTGGCCCGCCGTCTCAAGCGTGACGAGCTGACCGGGGATATCCCGATCATCATGCTCACCGCCAAGGGGGAAGAGGACAACAAGATCCAGGGCCTGGAAGTCGGCGCCGATGACTACATCACCAAACCGTTTTCCCCACGGGAACTGGTGGCGCGCCTCAAAGCCGTGCTGCGCCGCGCCGGCCCGACCGATGGCGAAGCGCCTATCGAAGTCGACGGCTTGATCCTGGACCCGATCAGCCACCGCGTGACCATCGACGGCAAGCCTGCGGAGATGGGACCGACCGAATACCGCCTGCTGCAGTTCTTCATGACCCACCAGGAGCGTGCCTACACCCGTGGCCAACTGCTCGACCAGGTGTGGGGCGGCAACGTCTATGTGGAAGAGCGCACGGTGGATGTGCATATCCGCCGTCTGCGCAAAGCCTTGGGCGATGCGTACGAGAATCTGGTACAAACCGTGCGCGGTACCGGCTATCGGTTTTCTACCAAAGGCTGAACCAGCCGTTTCGTGACTTAATCGCCTGACTTAAACAGCTGACAAGGACGCATGTTCAAGTGAACCAAAACTGGCATGGCACCCTGATCCGCCACATGCTCTTGCTGGTCACCGGCTGCCTGTTGGTGGGGCTGGTCAGCGGCTACTACGGCTGGAGCCTGGCCGTGGGCATTGCCTTGTACCTGGGCTGGACCCTCAAGCAGTTGCTGCGCCTGCATGAATGGCTGCGCCAGCACAAACCCGATGAAGCCCCCCCCGATGGCTACGGCCTGTGGGGCGAGGTGTTCGACAGCATCTACCACCTGCAACGCCGCGACCAACGGGTACGCGGGCGCCTGCAAGCGGTGATCGACCGGGTGCAGGAGTCCACCGCCGCGCTCAAGGACGCGGTGATCATGCTAGACAGCGACGGCAACCTGGAGTGGTGGAACCGTGCCGCCGAGACCCTGCTGGGCCTCAAGACGCCCCAGGACAGCGGCCAGCCGGTGACCAACCTGGTGCGTCACCCGCGCTTCAAGGAGTACTTCGAGCAGGACAACTACGAAGAAGCCCTGGAAATCCCCTCGCCCACCAACGACCGCGTGCGCATCCAGCTGTACCTGACCCGCTACGGCAACAACGAGCACTTGATGCTGGTGCGCGATGTGACACGCATCCATCAGCTGGAACAGATGCGCAAAGACTTCGTCGCCAACGTCTCCCACGAGCTGCGCACGCCGTTGACGGTGATCTGCGGCTACCTGGAGACGTTGCTGGACAATGTCGACGAGATCAACCCGCGCTGGAGCCGCGCCCTGCAGCAGATGCAGCAGCAAGGCTCACGCATGCAAACCCTGCTTAACGACCTGCTGTTGCTGGCCAAGCTTGAAGCCACGGACTACCCCTCGGACAACCACCCCGTGGCGGTGCAGAGCCTGTTGCAGACGATCAAGAACGATGCCCTGGCGCTCTCGGGCGAACGCGGGCAGCAGATCACGCTGGAGGCCGACCCAACCGTATTGCTCAAGGGCAGCGAAGGCGAATTGCGCAGCGCCTTCTCCAACCTGGTGTTCAACGCGGTGAAGTACACCCAGGACAAGGGCAATATCCGCATTCGCTGGTGGGCCGACGAGCACGGCGCGCACCTGAGTGTGCAGGATTCGGGTATCGGTATCGACGCCAAGCACCTGCCGCGCCTGACCGAGCGCTTCTACCGTGTCGACTCCAGCCGCAACTCCAACACCGGCGGCACCGGGCTGGGCCTGGCCATCGTCAAGCATGTGCTGCTGCGCCATCGGGCCCGTTTGGAAATCAGCAGCGTGCTGGGACATGGCAGTACCTTTACCTGCCATTTTCCGCCGGCGCAGGTGACCCGTGAGCGAGCGGTCGAGGCCGATAATTAAGTTGAAGTGAGCACGACCTAATGTGGGAGCTGGCTTGCCTGCGATGGCGGCGGGTCAGCCAAATCATCGGTAGCAGGCAGGCCGCCATCGCAGGCAAGCCAGCTCCCACACGGGCTCTGCGACACGACTTTGCAGCCCCGCCCGGCAGCGGGCACTAGGCAAGCGCCCCGTCAGCCGCTACATTGGCCGACTTGTGCCTGCCTTTCAGGCCCACCTGTCACCCCTTATTGAACACACGGAACCTGCAAAACCCCATCATGGACCCTTCCCCTGGCATCACCCTCGCGACACTCTTCGCCGATTTCGGCATGATTCTTTTTGCACTGATCCTGGTACTGCTCAACGGTTTCTTCGTTGCGGCGGAATTTGCCATGGTCAAACTGCGCGCCACCCGCGTCGAGGCCATCGCCCATAAGAACGGCTGGCGCGGGCAGATCCTGCGTACCGTGCACAGCCAGCTCGACGCCTACCTGTCGGCTTGCCAGCTGGGTATCACCCTGGCGTCCCTGGGCCTGGGCTGGGTCGGTGAACCGGCCTTTGCGCATATCCTCGAGCCGATGCTGGGCGCGGTCGGCGTGCAGTCGCCGGAAGTGATCAAGGGCGTGTCGTTCTTTGCCGCCTTCTTCGTGATTTCCTACCTGCACATCGTGGTCGGTGAACTGGCCCCCAAATCCTGGGCGATTCGCAAACCCGAGCTGCTGTCGCTGTGGACGGCCGTGCCGCTGTACCTGTTCTACTGGGCGATGTACCCGGCCATCTACCTGCTCAACGCCAGTGCGAACGCCATTCTGCGCATCGCTGGCCAAGGCGAGCCTGGCCCCCACCATGAGCACCATTACAGCCGCGAAGAACTCAAGCTGATCCTGCACTCCAGCCGAGGCCAGGACCCCAGCGACCAAGGCATGCGCGTACTGGCCTCCGCCGTGGAAATGGGCGAGCTGGAAGTAGTGGACTGGGCCAACTCCCGGGAAGACCTGGTGACCCTGGACTTCAACGCCCCGCTCAAGGAAATCCTCGCGCTGTTCCGTCGCCATAAATTCAGCCGCTACCCAGTGTATGACGCGGTGCGCAACGAGTTTGTCGGCTTGCTGCACATCAAGGATTTGCTGCTGGAACTGGCGGCCCTGGACCATATCCCCGAATCGTTCAACCTGGCCGAATTGACCCGCCCGCTGGAACGCGTCTCGCGGCATATGCCGCTGTCGCAACTGCTGGAGCAGTTCCGCAAAGGCGGCGCGCACTTCGCCCTGGTGGAAGAGGCCGACGGCAAGATCATCGGCTACCTGACCATGGAAGACGTGCTGGAAGTATTGGTGGGCGATATCCAGGACGAACACCGCAAGGCCGAGCGCGGCATCCTCGCCTACCAGCCCGGCAAACTGTTGGTGCGTGGCGACACGCCGTTGTTCAAGGTGGAACGCCTGTTGGGCGTCGACCTGGACCACATCGAAGCCGAAACCCTGGCCGGCCTGATCTACGACACGCTCAAGCGCGTGCCGGAAGAAGAAGAAGTGCTGGAAGTTGAAGGCTTGCGGATCATCATCAAGAAGATGAAAGGGCCGAAGATAGTACTGGCCAAGGTCTTGCTGCTGGACTGACCTTCGATTGCCCAATGCAAAATTGGGCAATATCCCGAGCGTCGTGACGACCTAAATGATCGTCACGCAGGCAGCGCGTTGAAACAGATATCCACATTCATCCGCGCCGCGGCCGACAGATTGACTAGCGCATCAAGAGAACACTTGTCGATCTTGCCGTTGAGTACGTCGTTCAAGCGAGGCTGGCTGATACCCAGCCTTAGTGCCGCATCCTTCTGGGACAGCTCCCAGCTACGAATGGTGTTGCACAACTCCAACAGCAGCTTTGAGCGTAGGCGCATATTGGCGGCTTGCGCTGGCGTGTCCTCCAGAGCATCCCACACAGAGTTGAAACGTTCGGTATGTAACTTTTGATTTGTCATGGGCTTAACCTAACTCCTGCAATCTGGCACGCGCCAATTCGATATCCCGCCCTTCGGTTTTCCGTGTGGTCTTGCGCAACGCGTGCAGCACATAGACAGCTTCCGGCCGATTGACCACGTAGAACACTCGAAACGCTCCCGACTCTTCAGTGATCCGAATCTCATTGACCCCCTTCCGATCGTTTTCATCGGCTTGCAATCGAAGGGCTGCTCACCCTGTTGCAACAGATCCAACTGAAAACCGGCTGCCCTTCGGGCGTCGAGAGGAAAATCCTTGAGATCCTTGAGCGAGCTTCCTAGAAACACCACATCCTTGTGCCTTGGCATTGATTTCTCCTTTCCTGGAAAGAAAAAGCGTAATCGACGACTCAACCAAAGGCGGTGCAGCTTTGTTTCAAGGCATAGCAAAGGCTCGACAACACTGAAGCGTTATCGAGAGCCTATATCGGAACAGATATAAATCAAGCCATCCAGCAGGAATCAGACAACCGGTCGGTTGCTTGATTCAGGCCATCAGGCACCCGGCACAAAATGCTTCTGCGCCGTGCCACGGGCGATCAGGCGGGAAATGTAGTCCAGCTTCTGCGCATCCTGGTCGATAAAGCGGAAGGTCAGCTGCAACCAGTCGCTGTCGGGCTTGGGCTCGTAGGCGACGATGGCGTGCAGGTAGCCGTTGAGCCGTGCGACTTCGGCGTTGTCGCCCTGTTCAAGGTCGAGCACGGCGCTTTCCAGCACCTGAGGCAGGACCTCGCCACGCTTTACCACCAGCAACGCTTCCTTGATGCTCAGGGCCTTGATCACGCATTGCTGGGTGCCGCTTGCGAGGCGCAACTGGCCCTGACCGCGACTGCCAGCCGGCGCCGCTGCTGCGGGGGCCTTGACTGGCGGGGTGTTGAGCAGGCCTTTGCTGGGCGCCGCCACCGACGCTGGCTTGACCGCTTCGGGTTTGCCGCCGGTCAGGGCGCTCAGGGAGTCGTTGCCGAAGGCTGAGTTCATCTTGGTCGGCGCGCTGGCGATCAGTGCATCAAGGCGACCGATCTTGTGCAGGGCCTGCTTGACCTTGTTCAGCAACTGCTCGTTGGTGAACGGCTTGCTGACGTAGCCGGAAACGCCCGCCTGAATCGCCTGCACCACGTTTTCCTTGTCGCCACGGCTGGTCACCATCACGAACGGCATGGCCTTCAGGTGCGCTTGCTCGCGGCACCAGGTCAACAGCTCAATGCCGGACATTTCCGGCATTTCCCAGTCACACAGCACCAGGTCGAAGGTTTCGCGCATGAGGATGGATTGCGCCTTTTTGCCGTTCACCGCATCTTCGATCTTGATTCCGGGGAAGTAATTGCGCAGGCACTTCTTCACCAGGTCGCGAATAAACGAGGCGTCATCCACCACCAACACACTGACTTTACTCATCGACCCTTCATCCTATAAAAACGTCGGCATGCAAAACGCCTGACTGATGGCATTTTGCCAAAACTCGCGGGTCACAGAAGGACTTTATGGCGCCTGCTGTGCAAAAAATTCAGATGCCACAAACGAAAACGCCCGGCCAGAGGCCGGGCGTTAATTTCTCGGGCAACCTTACTTATCGTCAGATTCGCCCGAAACATTAGGGATTAGATCAGCAGTGCCTTCAACTTCGGCCTTCATGCGCTTGAGGCCCATGTGCCGCACGTCGGTGCCGCGCACCAGATAAATCACCAACTCCGAGATATTGCGCGCATGGTCGCCGATACGCTCCAGGGAACGCAGCACCCAGATAATGTTCAAGACCCGCGAGATCGAGCGCGGGTCTTCCATCATGTAGGTGGCCAACTCGCGTAGCGCAGTCTTGTATTCGCGGTCGATAATCTTGTCGTACTGCGCCACCGATAACGCCAGTTCGGCGTCAAAGCGGGCGAAGGCGTCGAGGGCATCGCGCACCATGTTGCGTACCTGATCGCCGATATGACGCACTTCCACGTAGCCACGAGGGGCTTCACCCTCTTCGCACAGCTGGATGGCGCGGCGGGCAATCTTGGTGGCTTCGTCACCGATGCGCTCCAGGTCGATCACCGACTTGGAAATGCTGATGATCAAACGCAGGTCCGAGGCCGCCGGCTGGCGACGGGCAAGAATACGCAGGCACTCTTCGTCGATATTGCGTTCCATCTGATTGATCTGCTCATCAATCTCGCGCACCTGCTGGGCCAGGCCCGAGTCGGCCTCGATCAGCGCGGTGACCGCATCGTTGACTTGCTTCTCCACCAGCCCGCCCATCGCCAGGAGGTGGCTGCGCACTTCCTCAAGCTCGGCATTGAACTGCGCGGAGATGTGGTGGGTAAGGCCTTCTTTGCTAATCATGTTGGCGTCCTTGGAGCGTCCGGTAAGGTGCGGAGAACCGCAGCGTCAGTGCAATCAGAACCACAGCTTCCTAGCCGTAACGACCGGTGATGTAGTCTTCGGTCTGCTTCTTCGCCGGATTGGTGAACAGGGTGTCGGTATCGCCGAACTCCACCAGCTTGCCCATGTACATGAACGCGGTGTAGTCGGAAACCCGTGCCGCCTGTTGCATGTTGTGGGTCACGATGACGATGGTGAACTTGGACTTGAGCTCGTAGATCAGCTCTTCGACTTTCAAGGTGGAGATCGGGTCGAGGGCCGAGCACGGTTCGTCGAGCAGCAACACTTCCGGCTCTACGGCGATGGTACGGGCGATCACCAGGCGCTGCTGCTGGCCGCCGGACAAACCGAGTGCCGATTCGTGCAGGCGGTCCTTGACCTCGTCCCACAATGCCGCGCCCTTGAGCGCCCACTCAACCGCTTCGTCGAGGATGCGTTTCTTGTTAATGCCCTGGATACGTAGGCCGTAGACCACGTTTTCGTAGATGGTCTTGGGGAACGGGTTGGGCTTCTGGAACACCATGCCCACGCGGCGACGCAACTCGGCCACGTCTTCGCCCTTGCGGTAGATATTGGTGCCGTAGAGGTTGATCGCGCCTTCCACACGGCAACCGTCCACCAGGTCATTCATGCGGTTGAAGGTACGCAGCAACGTGGACTTGCCGCAGCCGGACGGGCCGATGAAGGCGGTCACGCGTTGCTTGGGGATGTTCATGCTGACATCGAACAGCGCCTGCTTGTCGCCGTAGTACAGGCTCAGGCCAGGGACTTCGATGGCCACGGTTTCCTGGGCCAGGCTCAGGCTCTGCTTGTCGCGACCCAGGGCAGACATGTTGATGCCGTGGGATTGGGTTTCGTGTTGCATGGGATGCTCCCTGTGCTACCAATTCATTTCGTTGAACCGCCGGGGCGGCTTACTCAAATTCTGTGCCTGTGGGAGCTGGCTTGCCTGCGATGGCATCACTGCGGTCTTACTGATACACCGCGTCGTCTGCATCGCAGGCAAGCCAGCTCCCACATTGGATCGCATTAACTGTCCAACGCCTTGTACTTCTCGCGCAGGTGGTTACGAATCCACACCGCCGACAGGTTGAGCGTGGCAATCACCAGTACCAGCAGCAAGGCGGTGGCGTACACCAACGGCCGTGCGGCTTCGACGTTAGGGCTCTGGAAGCCGACGTCATAAATATGGAAGCCCAGGTGCATGATCTTCTGGTCCAGGTGCAAGTACGGGTAGTTGCCATCCAGCGGCAGCGACGGCGCCAGCTTCACCACACCCACTAGCATCAGCGGTGCCACCTCACCGGCGGCACGCGCCACGGCGAGGATCATGCCGGTCATCATCGCCGGGCTGGCCATCGGCAGTACGATCTTCCACAGCGTTTCCGCCTTGGTCGCGCCGAGTGCCAGGGAGCCTTCACGCACGGTGCGGGGAATGCGCGCCAAGCCCTCTTCGGTGGCCACGATCACCACCGGCACCGCCAGCAGCGCCAGGGTCAGCGAGGCCCAGAGCAGCCCCGGCGTACCGAAGGTCGGCGCCGGCAGGGCTTCAGCGAAGAACAGACGGTCGACCGAGCCCCCCAATACATACACGAAGAAACCCAGGCCGAACACGCCGTAGACGATAGCCGGTACACCGGCCAGGTTGTTCACGGCGATGCGGATGATGCGCGTCAATGTGTTCTGCTTGGCGTATTCACGCAGGTACACCGCGGCCAGTACGCCAAACGGGGTCACGATCATTGCCATGATCAAGGTCATCATCACGGTGCCGAAGATGGCCGGGAAGATCCCGCCTTCGGTGTTGGCTTCCCGTGGGTCATCGCTGAGGAATTCCCAGACCTTGCTGAAGTAGAAACCGATCTTGGTCATCGTGCCCATGGCGTTCGGCTGGTAGGCGTGCACCACTTTGCCGATGCCGATTTCCACTTCCTTGCCGTTGCCGTCACGCGCCGTCAGAGCGTCGCGGTTGAACTGTGCATGCAGGTCGGCCAGGCGCGCTTCGATGTCCTGGTAGCGGGCGTTCAGCTCGGCGCGGTCGGCGTCCATGTCAGCCTGGGCGGCGGCGTCGAGCTTGCCTTCCAATTCCAGCTTGCGACCGTGCAGGCGGATGCGCTCCAGCCCTGCGTTGATCGCGCCAATATCGGTTTTTTCCAGGCTCTTGAGCTGAGCGGCCAGCTTGTTCACGCGGTCCACTCGGGCTTGCAGCTCCGGCCACGCAGCCTCGCCTTCGGCAATCACCTTGCCGTCCTGCTTGACGTTGACCAGGGTGCCGTAGAAGTTGCCCCACTCACGACGCTCGATGGCCATCAGGTTCGCAGGCTTGGTCTGGTCCTTCAGCCACTCACCGACAATCCAGGTGAAGTCGTTGCCGTTCAGGTCGCGGTTGCCAACCTTGATCAGCTCGCGGGTCATGAATTCCGGGCCTTGGTCCGGTACCGGCAGGCCTGCGCTTTTTAGGCGCTCACGCGGCACTTCTTCTTTCTGCACCACTTCGCCGATGACGATGTGGTTGGCCTGGCCTGGCACGTTGTAGTTGGCCTGGATCAGGTCGGCCGGCCAGAAATGGCCCAGGCCCCGCACCGCAATCACCGCCAGCAAACCAATGGTCATGATGACCGCGATGGACACCGCGCCACCGCTGATCCAGACGCCTGGGGCGCCGCTCTTGAACCATCCATTCAGGGAGTTCTGTTTCACAGACTTCTACCTTTCTTAAAGCGACGAGTATTTCTTGCGCAGACGCTGACGAATCAGCTCGGCGAGGGTGTTCATGATGAAGGTGAACAACAGCAGCACCAGCGCCGAGAGGAACAGCACGCGGTAATGACTGCCGCCCACTTCCGACTCGGGCATCTCCACCGCAACGTTGGCCGCCAGGGTGCGCAGGCCCTCGAACAGATTCATCTCCATCACCGGGGTGTTACCGGTGGCCATCAGCACGATCATGGTCTCGCCCACAGCGCGGCCCATGCCGATCATCAGCGCCGAGAAGATGCCCGGGCTGGCGGTGAGGATGACCACGCGGGTCATGGTCTGCCACGGCGTGGCGCCCAAGGCCAGGGAGCCCAGGGTCAGGCCGCGTGGCACGCTGAACACGGCGTCTTCAGCGATGGAGTAAATGTTCGGGATTACCGCAAAACCCATGGCCAGGCCGACCACCAACGCGTTGCGCTGGTCGTAGGTAATGCCTAGATCGTGGGAGATCCACATGCGCATGTCACCGCCGAAGAACCAGGTTTCCAGGTACGGGCTCATGTACAGCGAGAGCCAGCCCACGAACAGGATCACCGGGATCAGGATCGCGCTTTCCCAACCATCGGGAACGCGCAGACGGATCGACTCAGGCAAGCGGCTGAAGACAAAGCCAGCCACCAGGATGCCAATCGGCAACAGCATCAACAGGCTGAAAATGCCCGGCAGGTGGCCTTCCACATACGGCGCCAGGAACAGGCCGGCGAAGAAGCCGAGGATCACCGTCGGCATGGCTTCCATCAGCTCGATCACCGGCTTGACCTTGCGGCGCAGGCTCGGCGCCATGAAGTAAGCGGTGTAGATCGCTGCGGCAACCGCCAGTGGCGCCGCCAGCAACATGGCGTAGAACGCGGCCTTCAAGGTACCGAAGGTCAACGGGGCCAGGCTCATCTTGGGTTCAAAATCAGTGTTGGCGGCCGTGGACTGCCAGACGTATTTAGGCTCGTCGTAGTTTTCGTACCAGACCTTGCTCCACAACGCGCTCCACGACACTTCCGGGTGCGGGTTATCGAGCAACAGCGGTTGCAGCTTGCCGCCCGCCTCGACGATCACACGGTTGGCCCGTGGCGACATGCCGAACAGGCCCTCGCCATCGACCACCGGGTCCACCAGCAAGGTGCGGTGGGCGGTGCTGTGGAACACGCCGAACTGGCCAGCAGCATCCAGGGCGGTGAAGCCTTTGCGGCGCTCTTCAGCGCTGATCTCGACGATGGGCGCAGTGCCCATCTGGAAGGTGCGGATCTGCTTCAGACGCTGTTCGCCATCCGGGTCACGGGCCATGAACCACTGGGCCAGGCCGCCTTTGGAGTTACCCAGGATCAGCGAGATACCACCAACCAACTGGGTGCTGGCGGTGATCTCCGTGTCGGCGTCTTCCAGCAGTTTGTAGCGCCCGTTGAGGCTCTTGTCGCGCAGGCTGAACACGTCGGCCAGGGCACGGCCGTTGATCACATACAGCCACTGCTGGCGTGGGTCGATGAAGATCGCCTTCACCGGCTCGGTCATCTGCGGCAGCTCGACACGCTTCTGCTCGCTGGTGACTTCACCGGTCATCATGTTTTCTTCACGGCTCAGGGTCAGCACGTTCAAGTGCGAACCGGCGGAACCGGCCACCACCAGGGAGGTGTCGGTGGCGTTGAGCGCAACGTGTTCCAGCGGGCGGCCGGCGTCATCCAGCACGATCGGCGTTTCGCCGTAGGGGTATTCGATCGCCGGGGTGATGGTCTTCTTGCCGTCCGGGTACGACACCTTATAGGTGTGGCGGAACACCAGGGACTGGCCATTGGACAAGCCGAGGATCACCAGCGGGCTGCCCGGCTGGTCTTCACCAATGGAAGCAACGCTGGTACCGGCGGGAATCGGCAGGTCGACACGCTTGAGCTCGGCACCGGTGTCCACGGCAAAGAACAGCGCCTGGCCTTTGTCGGAAACCCGCATGGCGACTTGGTTCTGTTCTTCGAGGGAAATCATCAACGGCTTGCCGGCGTCTTGCATCCAGGCGGGCGTCAACGCGTCTTCCTTGGTCAACGAGGCGCCCTGGAACAGGGGCGCGACCACGTAGGCGAGGAAGAAGAAGATCAGGGTAATGGCAGCCAGCACGGCGAGGCCGCCGACCAGCACATACCAACGGGTGAAGCGATCCTTGAGCGCGCGAATGCGGCGCTTGCGTTGCAGCTCAGGCGTATTGAAATCAATGCGCTTGGGAGGGGAAGTCGTCGTCATGGTGGAATTGGCCAGATCATTCATGCGCACACCCTAGCGATCCTGTATGACAGAAAGATGACAGTGCAGTGACGCAACAAATCCGCCGCGAAGCAGGGCTGGCAGCGGATAAAAAATTAGGGATGCAGACTGCTTATGTGGGAGCGGGCTTGCCCGCGATGGCATCAACACGATTTCAACGCTAAACCGCGTCGCCAGCATCGCGGGCAAGCCCGCTCCCACAAAAAAGCATGCGTCTACATCAGGTATCGCAGGCTTAGTTGCCTTCTTTCAAACCCAGGTCAGCCAGGGCCTTGGCGGCGACTTTGGCTGGCAGTGGGATGTAGCCGTCTTTGACCACCACTTCCTGGCCCTGCTTGGACAGCACCAGTTTCACGAACTCAGCTTCCAGCGGCGCCAGAGGCTTGTTCGGGGCTTTGTTGACATACACGTAGAGGAAACGCGACAGCGGGTATTTGCCGTTCAGGGCGTTTTCTTCGGAGTCTTCGATGTAGTCAGTGCTGCCTTTCTTGGCCAGTGGCACGGTCTTCACGCTGGCGGTCTTGTAGCCGATGCCCGAGTAACCGATGCCGTTCAGCGAGGAGCTGATCGACTGCACGACCGAAGCCGAGCCCGGTTGTTCGTTCACGTTTGGCTTGTAGTCGCCTTTGCACAGGGCTTCTTCCTTGAAGTAGCCGTAGGTGCCGGATACCGAGTTACGACCGAACAATTGCACTGGCTTGTTGGCCAGGTCGCCGGTCACACCCAGGTCGCCCCAGGTTTTAACGTCAGCTTTGGCGCCGCACAGGCGAGTCGAGGAGAAGATCGCGTCGACTTGCTCCATGGTCAGGTGCTGGATCGGGTTGTCCTTGTGCACGAACACCGCCAAGGCATCCACGGCAACCGGGATAGCGGTTGGCTTGTAGCCGTACTTCTGCTCGAAGGCCGCAAGTTCCGTGTCCTTCATCTTGCGGCTCATCGGGCCCAGGTTGGAGGTGCCTTCAGTCAGCGCAGGTGGCGCGGTGGCGGAGCCGGCAGCTTGAATCTGGATGTTGACGTTCGGGTATTCCTTTTTGTAACCCTCAGCCCACAAAGTCATCAGGTTAGCCAGGGTGTCGGAGCCGACGCTGGACAGGTTACCCGACACACCAGTGGTCTTGACGTACGCCGGGATTGCCGGATCAACACCAGCGGCCACCGCGTTGGCGGTCGCAACGCCAGCAGCGACAAAAGTCATTGCCGCCATCAAACGTTTCAGTTTCATGCCTTGCTCCTAGCAGATAGGGATAATTGGATCGGGGCCAAGTATCGGCAGGCCGTGTGAACACTCTATGTCTGAAATATGACAATTAGATGAAAGGCCACTATCGGGAAGCGAGGGTATGCGAAGTAAAAACGGAACAGACACGTTCCTTGTGGCGAGGGAGCTTGCTCCCGTTGGACTGCGCAGCAGTCCCATCTTTAAGGGCCGCTTCGCGACCCAGCGGGAGCAAGCTCCCTCGCCACAGTGGATCAGGCTGGCTTTAGCGGCCGCGTTTCCACAGATACCCACCTACCAGCATCCCCATCACGCATAGGACGGCCACATAGTAAGCCGGGCCCATCGGGCTCTCCTTCATCAGCAGCGACACCGCCAATGGCGTCAGTCCACCGAATACGGCATAGGCGACGTTGTAGGAGAACGACAGGCCGCTGAAGCGCACCACCGGCGGGAAGGCTTTGACCATCACGTAGGGCACCACGCCGATGGTACCGACAAACAGACCGGTCAAGGCGTACAGCGGGAATAGCCAGTCGGGATGCGCCATCAGGCTGTGATACAGCGTCCAAGAGGTTGCCAGCAGCAGCGCGCAACCGGTGACCAATACGCGACCGGCACCAAAACGGTCGGCCAGGGCACCCGAGGCAATGCAGCCCAGGCTCAGGGTCACGATGGCCAGGCTGTTGGCCTGCAGCGCCACCGTGGGGCTGAAGTGGTAGACGGTTTGCAATACGGTCGGCGTCATGAGGATGACGACGACAACGCCGGCCGACAGCAGCCAGGTCAACAGCATCGACAATACAATGGCGCCACGGTGATCGCGCAACACCGCGCGCAACGGCAGCTCGGCCGCCAGCGTCTTGCGTTGCTGCATCTCAGCGAAGATCGGCGTTTCATGCAGCCAGCGGCGCAGATACACCGACAACAGACCGAATACACCGCCAAGCAGGAAAGGAATCCGCCAGGCGTAATCAGAGACCTGTTCCGGTGTATAGGCGCTATGGATAGCGGTAGCCACCAACGAGCCCAGCAGAATACCGGCGGTGAGGCCGCTGGTCAGGGTGCCGCAGGCATAGCCGATGTGGCGCGGCGGGACGTGTTCGGAGACGAACACCCAGGCGCCCGGCACTTCGCCACCAATCGCCGCGCCCTGGATCACGCGCATCAACAACAGCAGCAGCGGCGCCCACAGGCCGATCTGTGCGTAGGTCGGCAGCAGGCCCATGATCAGGGTCGGCACGGCCATCATGAAGATGCTCAAGGTGAACATCTTCTTACGGCCCAGCAGGTCACCGAAGTGCGCCATGATGATGCCGCCCAGGGGGCGCGCCAGGTAGCCGGCCGCGAAGATGCCGAAGGTCTGCATCATGCGCAGCCATTCGGGCATGTCGACGGGGAAGAACAGTTTCCCGACCACGGTGGCGAAAAACACGAAGATGATGAAATCGTAGAACTCCAGCGCCCCACCCAGGGCAGACAGCGACAGGGTTTTGTAGTCGTTGCGGTTAAGCGGTCGTGCGGGCGGCGCAATGCTTGAAGGCACTGTGGTCATGGCAAGGCTTCTCTTATTAGTCAGATCAGGAATCCGCAACAGCGTGGGTTTGCGCCTGGCAGGTCCGGCACGATAGCAAATTGCCCGGAAAAGCACAGTCCAAACCCTTGCGCCGTATCAGCATCACCTCGCAAGCATCCCCACTTGCGAAGTCACTTATTCCCTTTCCGAATTATTATGGGGGGCGCCGAAAACGCCATCAAATACTGAGGGCCAGCGTTAAAAAGAAACAATGGTCAAACCCCTCAAGTTGAATGACCGTTTTGGCCATTTTTTTGACGCCTGGAACTCGTTTATATAGATGCACAAAATCAGGAGCAGACGGTCGTCGCGCAGGCTATCGACCGATATACTCCCAGCCCTGCACCTGTCTATTGCGTGGAAGTTGCGCGAAACCGTCGTTGGCACCGGCCAGCCGATTTCGCAGAGTTTCCCTCAAGGCGCCTTTCGAAAAACGTGACGAACGTAGTATGTTCGGGGCTGAATCGTTTTTCCAAGACGGCTATTCACCGATTACATAGTCCAAGAGTCACGGGTCAGAGGCACCCTCGGCATGATCGAACTCGAACAAGAAGATCCTATCCCGCAAGGCGATCTCGCCCTGCAAATCACCGCGCTTCCGCGTGAAACCAACGGCTTTGGCGATATCTTCGGCGGCTGGCTGGTCGCGCAGATGGACCTGGCCGGCACGGCAATGGCCAGCAAGGTCGCCGGTGGGCGCGTGGCCACCGTGGCCATCGATCGCATGGCGTTCCTGGTGCCGGTGGCCGTGGGCGCGCAGCTTTCCTTCTATACCCAGGCCCTGGAAATCGGCCGCAGCTCGATCCAGATGATGGTCGAAGTGTGGAGCGACGATCCGTTGTCCAGCGAATGGCGCAAGGTGACCGAAGCCGTATTTGTGTTCGTCGCCATCGATGGCAGCGGCCGCACGCGCTCGGTACCGTCACGGGCGCGTTAAACCTCGCCGGGTTTTGACGGTCAATTGCCCCATTGCCTGCCACTAAGAGAGCTTTGTTATGCCTACGCCCCACGTTGAGACGGTAAAAGTCGACGAGCTGGACTGCTGGCGCATCCGCCACAACGGCGCCGAGTTGATGGTGGCCCAACAGGGTGCGCATATCTTCAGTTACCAGCGCGAGGGCGAACAGCCGCTGATCTGGCCGAACCCTGAGGCCGTGTTCAAGCAGGGCAAAGGCATTCGTACTGGCGTACCGGTGTGCTGGCCGTGGTTCGGGGTGTTCGACCGCAACCCGCAAAGCGTCAAAGCCATGCGCCAGAGCGACCAGCCTGCCGGCGCCCATGGTTTTGTGCGCACCGCCCGCTGGGAACTGGCCGCCACCGAACTCGACGGCCAGACGCTGCGAGTGGACCTGGTATTGCCGGTGCCGGCTGGCGGTTTTCCAGGCTGGCCCCATCAGGTAGACCTGACGCTGAGCCTGCTGCTGGACGACCAACTGCACATCCGCCTGACCAGCCACAACCGCGGCGCCGACACCGTGACCCTCAGCCAGGCATTGCACACCTACTTCGCCGTGAGCGATGTGCGCAAGGTGCAGGTCGAGGGCCTGGACGGCGTGGATTACATCGATACCGCCGACGGGTGGACCGAGAAGCAGCAAGCCGGGCTGCTGCACTTCAGCGCCGAAACAGACCGCATTTACCTGAATACGCCGGCACAGCTGAATATCGTCGATAGCGATTGGCAGCGCCGTATCCAGCTCATCAGCGAAGGCTCGAAATCCACCGTGGTCTGGAACCCCTGGACCGAACGCGCCAAGGCTTTCGACGATATGGCCGATGACGGCTGGCAGGGTATGTTGTGCATCGAGACGGCCAACGTGCTGGACGATGTGGTGAACCTCGCGCCCGGTGAAAGCCACACCTTGGGCGTGAGCATCACGGCCCTGGCCTTGTAAACCCAATCCAATGTGGGAGCTGGCTTGCCTGCGATGCAGACAACTCGATGTGTCAGGAACACCGAGGCGCTGCTATCGCAGGCAAGCCAGCTCCCACAGGGGTTATGCTTTGGGCTTTAGAGATCAGACTCCTGCACCACCCGCACCTTCCCGGCCTCCAGCGCATACGCGGCATCCGCCAAGTCGTTATTGACCTTCTCCACCTTCAACGTGCCCGTGACCCACAGCGGCGTGTAGATATCATCCAGCTTCAGCCCCTTGGGATAGCGCACCAGCACCAGTTGGTTGGGCGGCGGTGGCGGAACATGGATACACGCGCCCGGGTAAGGCACCAGGAAGAACAGCGTGCTGCGGCCCTTGGCATCCGTTTCAAGCGGCACCGGATAGCCGCCAATGCGGATATTCTTGCCGTTCATGGCCGCTACGGTCTTGGTGGAATACATCACCGCAGGCAGGCCCTTGCTCTGCTTCAAGCCACCCTTGTCGGTGAACGTGCCTTGGGCTTCGGGGGAGTTATGGTCGATCTCGGGCATGGCCTCGAGGGCTTTCTGATCCGACAGCGGCATCAGGTCGAGCCAGTCGGTTTCCGGCAGTTCGCCAGCGTGCGCCAGGCCAGAGCCCAGCAGAAGAAGCGTTAACAGAAGACGGCGCATGGAGAGGCTCGGCAAATACAAGTGCCGAGCATTCTAGCCCTCTGCGCCTGCGCAGCGCAGAGGACTTTGTCGGCTGATTACTTCTTTTTGATCAGGCCGTAGATCACCAGCAACACGATGGCACCCACCAGCGCGCCGATGAAACCTGCGCCCTGGCCTGCCTGGTAGATCCCCAGGGCCTGACCGCCGTAGGTCGCAGCCAAGGAACCGGCGCTGCCCAGCAGGATGGTCATGATCCAGCCCATGCTGTCGTCGCCAGGCTTGAGGAAGCGCGCCAGCAGGCCGACGATCAAGCCGATAAAGATGGTTCCGATGATACCCATGGCATTTCCCTCTGATTGGTATGAGTCATGCCAAAGCCTAGTCAGGCTTTGGCATCCTGCAATCAGAGAGACGCAGAACCCCAATGGTTCCCGCCGTGGCCAGGCTTATTGTTCAGCGATCAGCGCTTCAACCTTGAGGATCTGCGCCTGCAGCGTCGCACGGTCCTTGCAACGCAGGTTGGCGTGGCCGACCTTGCGCCCGGCCTTGAAGGCCTTGCCGTAGTGATGCACGTGGCAATCGTCGATCGCCACCACACGCTCCACCGGCGGTACAGCGCCGATGAAGTTGAGCATGGCGCTCTCGCCGACCTTGGCCGTGGAGCCCAACGGCAAGCCCGCCACCGCCCGAAGGTGGTTTTCGAACTGGCTGCACTCGGCGCCTTCGGTAGTCCAGTGCCCGGAGTTGTGCACGCGCGGGGCGATTTCGTTGGCCTTGAGGCCACCGTCGACTTCAAAGAACTCAAACGCCATCACGCCGACGTAATCCAGTTGTTTGAGTACGCGGCTGGAATAATCTTCGGCCAAGGCCTGCAGCGGGTGGTCGGTGCTGGCCACGGAGAGCTTGAGAATGCCGCTGTCGTGGGTGTTGTGCACCAACGGGTAAAAGCGGGTTTCGCCATCACGGGCGCGTACGGCAATCAGCGAGACTTCGCCGGTGAACGGCACGAAGCCTTCCAGCAGGCAGGCAACGCTGCCCAGCTCGGCAAAAGTGCCGACCACATCGGCCGCGGTACGCAGGACTTTCTGACCCTTGCCGTCGTAACCCAGGGTACGGGTTTTCAACACCGCCGGCAGGCCGATGCTGGCGACCGCGGCGTCCAGGTCGGCCTGGGACTGGATGTCGGCGAAGGCCGGCGTCGGAATGCCCAGGTCCTTGAACATGCTCTTTTCGAACCAGCGGTCGCGAGCGATGCGCAAGGCTTCGGCGCTCGGGTACACCGGCACGAACTGCGACAGGAAGGCCACGGTTTCGGCCGGGACGCTTTCGAATTCGAAGGTCACCAGGTCGACTTCATCGGCCAGTTGGCGCAGGTGATCCGGGTCGCTGTAGTCAGCGCGCAGGTGTTCACCCAGGGCCGCGGCGCAGGCGTCCGGCGCCGGGTCCAGGAAAACGAAGTTCATCCCCAGCGGCGTACCCGCCAAAGCCAGCATGCGGCCCAGTTGGCCGCCACCGATTACACCGATTTTCATCGTCAACAACCTCAGGCGATGCGTGGGTCTGGATTGTCCAGCACGCTGTCTGTCTGCTCAGCACGGAATTTTTTCAGCGCCGCATGAAACTGCGGATGCTTGGCGCCCAGGATGCTGGCGGACAGCAAGGCTGCGTTGATCGCGCCGGCCTTGCCGATCGCCAGGGTTGCCACCGGGATGCCGGCCGGCATCTGCACGATGGACAACAGCGAATCCACGCCCGAGAGCATCGACGACTGCACCGGCACGCCAAGCACCGGCAGGTGAGTCTTGGCCGCACACATGCCAGGCAAGTGCGCCGCGCCGCCGGCACCGGCGATGATCACCTCGATGCCACGGGATTCTGCTTCATCGGCATACTGGAACAGCAAATCCGGGGTGCGGTGGGCGGAGACCACCTTCACTTCGTACGGAATGCCGAGTTTTTCCAGCATATCGGCGGTGTGGCTAAGGGTGGACCAATCGGACTTGGAGCCCATGATCACGCCAACCAATGCACTCATCGTCGTGCCTCTTCTCTCTGGGCGCCCGCAGGCGCGTCAAAAAACAACAAGCCACGCGGGAGACCGGCGTGGCTTGTTGTACGAATTAGTTTCGGGCCAGAACTGCCTGCGCTCAATCAGGCTGCGTTAAAAACAAACTCGGAATGCTCATTGGCTAAAGCCAACTCCGCTTCCTCGCTTGTTTTTGCCTTGCCTGATCTTCGCTCGGCGAGTTCTGACCTCGAAACGCGGCCGGTTGGACCGGCCGAAGGCCGCGCAGTATACCGTAATAATCCAGATAAACAGCCCCTGGGATGACCATCTGTCTAGCGACGCAAAGTGGCGGTTTTTTTTACTTAAGAGTCAGGCGCGAGGTCCAGTCGATGGGTCTTGGCAATGGCATCGATCACCACCGACGAGACCCCCACTTTTGCAGCGATCACAGGCCATTGCACCACCGCCTCATGCACCTCACGGATGATCTGCCTGGCCTTCAGCCCTTTGATCTGGCTGCCCACACTGAGCAGGTCATCCACCACAAAATTGTCGCGCTTACCGTTGATGCTCATCTGATGGCTGTCGACCCAGAAGTTTCCAGGCATATAGGACCAGGTAATGTCATAGGCAGGCGACAAATACCAGGTACCGTCAGTGTCCAGCAAAAAGCTGATGTTCTTGGTGTGATCGTCCTGATTTCGAGCGATAACGTTGAACACCATGCGCCTGAAAAACTGTTCCGCCTCCCGACGCCCCAGTTTCAGCGCCCTAAACACGTTCAGGGCCTCGGCGTAGGAGTACTCACCCGGTTTTTTGTAGTCGGCATGATCCAGTGCGCACAAGGTCGCGGTGTGAATCTTGTCGCCGTCATCGGTGCGGTCGAATCGCTTGGTCATGAAATGAGCACGCCCGCCCTCTTCAAGCAGACGGCACTCCGTCATTACCACACCGGCTTGCCTGGCCATCAGGTGGTAGGCATATTCGATGCGACCAAAACCCAGGCTGTCAGCAAGCACGTCAGTGTTTTTTGCGACATCGAACTTGAGCAACCAGTAGCTATAGCCTTTGGGCGCTGGAACCTGCCCTGACCGGATATGCCCTTCGCGATTGATGGCAATGATCGCCTTTGCGCGAGCGCCACCGGCACTTGTGCCCACCTGGATCAAGCGCTGCAACGCGGCGTCGTCGACGCTAGGGTCATTGGATGTCAGCCGGTCCTCCAGGCTTTGCCGCCCCGAGAGCACCTCCCCAGCCAACTGGGCCAGCGCCGCGATCTCGATGGTTTGGGCTTCATTAGCCTCCGTGTTCATGGCCGGCCGATATTCCAGCGCGCCCATACCGCGATTACCTTGGTAGAGGAGTCGATCCACCGGCGTGAACGAAAGCTTGTCGCGACCCTGCTGCGCCAACCATGCGTTGATCAATGCATTACCGAAGTCATCCGGAAGCGAGTCGGCAAAAATTGCCGGAAGCGCCTTATAGGTTTCCCGGTTCAGGTTAGTGAAGGCGTAGGTGTACCCGGCGCGGGCGGGCATGTGAATGGGCGAGATCTCAAGCCCCGTGGAGACAAACTCGGGTGAAAACTCGAACTCGCCCACCTGGGTTGTCTCGTCCCAATTGAGCGCTCCGACGTATAAACCCCATAAATAGATCTGTGCAATCACCAACGGGTGTCCTTCTTGACTGCGTCGGGCACAAGGCGCTTTTTCTGGCCCGGTACTGAGGTGGTTTCGGATGAGTCTTTGCGGGTGGTATAGGCGCGCTGACGTTTTTTCCCGGCCATTTTCGCCATCTGGATGGGGCTTGAACGCACCTCCTCGACCAGAGAGCTCAACCGATCCAGTTCCCCGATCACCCGCAATACCGCAATCAGATTGAGCAAGGTGCCCTTGCCCGCCATCAACTGCCGTAACGTCGTGCGGGAAATACCCGCCTCCTCGGCAACCGTTTCCTGATTGATGTTCTTCTTCACCCTCAAGGCTTCAACGCGCGAGCCAATCGCTTGTGCGATAGCTTGCTCACTCATCGTCGTCATTCGCATTTTGTGCAGTTCCCTGATCAAAAGATGGATTTACACAAACCTTTGATCAGTATTCTAGCCAATATTTATCCGGCAAGTGATCACATATTGAACAATACTTTTTGGGCAGAAAAATGATCAAAAAATGACAAAAATCGATCTATTGAGCACTAAACCACTCAATTTCATTCAAGCGAGACCTCGATCTCCTTGCGCCGCCCCACCTTCCAGCTTGCGCCACAACAACCGCACATTGGCCTTGCGCACCAACGCGCAGCGATACAAGCGAATCTCCAGCGGCACATGCCATTGCGGCCCGCCGCACACCACCAGTTCGCCACGTGCTAACTCTGCACGTACGCTCAACTGCGGCACCCAGGCGATACCCAAGCCTTCGAGCGCCATGCTCTTGAGGCTGTCGGCCATCGCGGTTTCGTAAATGGTAGTAAAGCGCAGGGCACGCTGGCGCAGCAGCAAATTCACCGAACGGCCCAGGAACGCGCCGGCGCTGTAGGCCAGCAGCGGCACGCTGCCCTCGCCTTCCAGGTCGAACAGCGGCTTGCCGTCGGCATCGGCGGCGCACACCGGGAGCATTTCGGTGTTGCCCAGGTGCAGCGACGGGAAAATCTCGGCGTCCATTTGCATCGCCGCGTCCGGGTCGTAGAACGCCAGCATCAGGTCGCAACCGCCTTCGCGCAGGGCGTGCACGGCGTCGCCGACGTTGGTGGCGACCAGCCGAGTGGCGATATTCAAGCCCTCGTTGCGCAACTGCGCGATCCACCGCGGGAAGAACCCCAAGGCCAAGGAGTGAGCGGCCGCCACTTGCATGACTTCACCCTGCCCGCCTTCCAGGTGATGCAAATGGCGCAGCACTTCGCCCAGCTGTTCGACCACCGTGCGCGCCGTCACCAGAAACAACTGCCCGGCCGCCGTCAGTTCCACCGGCGTGCGTGAACGGTTGACCAGCGTCAGCCCCAACGCGGCTTCCAGGCTACGGATACGCCGACTGAACGCCGGCTGGGTGACAAAGCGCCGCTCAGCCGCCTGGGAAAAACTACGCGTCGCTGCCAGGGCGCTGAAGTCTTCCAACCACTTGCTCTCAAGGTTCATCACTGCCTCCCACGGAATGCACCATTTTGGCACACACGCCCGCCAAGATAACTGGGTCACATCCACATTATGCCGTTTGTGCATAGGCCAGTGTTTAACAGCATTGGCCCAAAAAGTTCTACAAGCCTAGCATTCGCAGCGTTCCGGCCAGTTCCGGGTCCATATTGAGATGATTTCCGTCATGTCCTCTGCTGCATCTTTCCGTACCGAAAAAGACCTGCTTGGCGTACTTGAAGTACCGGCTCAAGCGTATTACGGCATCCAGACCCTGCGAGCGGTGAATAACTTCCGTCTCTCGGGCGTTCCGATTTCGCATTACCCGAAATTGGTGGTCGGTCTGGCAATGGTCAAGCAAGCAGCGGCTGACGCCAACCGCGAGTTGGGCCAGCTCAGCGAAGCCAAGCACGCCGCCATCAGCGAAGCCTGTGCTCGTCTGATCCGCGGCGATTTCCACGAAGAGTTCGTGGTGGACATGATTCAAGGCGGCGCTGGTACTTCAACCAACATGAATGCCAACGAAGTCATCGCCAACATCGCGCTGGAGGCCATGGGTCACCAGAAGGGCGAATACCAGTACCTGCACCCCAACAACGACGTGAACATGGCGCAGTCGACCAACGACGCCTACCCAACCGCGATCCGCCTGGGTCTGCTGCTGGGCCACGACGCGCTGCTGGCCAGCCTCGACAGCCTGATCCAGGCGTTCGCCGCCAAAGGTGCCGAGTTCAGCCATGTGCTGAAAATGGGCCGCACCCAGTTGCAAGACGCCGTGCCGATGACCCTCGGCCAGGAATTCCGCGCCTTCGCCACCACCCTGGGTGAAGACCTGGCCCGCCTGAAAACTCTCGCGCCAGAACTGCTCACTGAAGTGAACCTGGGCGGCACCGCGATCGGTACCGGCATCAACGCCGACCCGCGCTACCAGGCCCTGGCCGTACAACGCCTGGCCACCATCAGCGGCCAGCCGCTGGTACCGGCGGCCGACTTGATCGAAGCCACCTCCGACATGGGCGCCTTTGTACTGTTCTCCGGCATGCTCAAGCGTACTGCGGTGAAGCTGTCGAAGATCTGCAACGACCTGCGCCTGCTGTCCAGCGGCCCACGCACCGGCATCAACGAGATCAACCTGCCGGCTCGCCAGCCTGGCAGCTCGATCATGCCCGGCAAGGTCAACCCGGTGATCCCCGAAGCGGTCAACCAGGTAGCGTTCCAGGTCATCGGTAACGACCTGGCCCTGACCATGGCAGCCGAAGGCGGCCAACTGCAGTTGAACGTAATGGAGCCGCTGATCGCCTTCAAGATCTTCGACTCGATCCGCCTGCTGCAACGCGCCATGGACATGCTGCGCGAGCACTGCATCGTCGGCATCACCGCCAACGAAGCGCGCTGCCGCGAACTGGTGGAACACTCCATCGGCCTGGTCACCGCGCTGAACCCGTACATCGGCTATGAAAACGCCACCCGCATTGCGCGTATCGCTCTTGAAAGCGGGCGCGGCGTGCTGGAACTGGTGCGTGAAGAAGGCTTGCTCGACGACGCCATGCTCGACGACATCCTGCGCCCCGAAAACATGATTGCCCCACGCTTGGTCCCGCTGAAGGCCTAAGCGTTTGTTGCACCGCTCACCAGGTTGAGGGACTAGACACCTCTCACCTTTTGAGGGCCTGAAGGCTCGTTCTTCAGGCCCTTTTTTTTGCCTTGAGGTTGCTCCATGACGCCCATAAAAAATCTAATATCGCACCGCAAACCTTCCTCGCCTTACGCGACCGCGCTGAAACCTTTAATCGCCCCGTGCAGACGGATCACGCTCGCCTAGGTATAGTGCCGCCCCTCTTCGCGTCTGCGGCTGTCGGTAACGAGGCCCGGGAACCACGCGAAAGCGCATGAATAACAACACCCGCAAAAGGATGGGGATCGAGCGTCGTGCACTGCCTGGTGCCGAGCGATGCGTCGGACCGTCCTGCGTTTGCCATCAGAAAAATCAGCGAGGAACACTCCATGCTCGAAGTCATCAACGACTTCCTCTCAGGGAAAGTACTGATCGTGCTCATAGTCGGGCTCGGCGGTTATTTCACGATCCGCTCGCGTTTCGTTCAATTGCGTCACTTTTTCCACATGTTCTCGGTGTTTAAAGACAGCCTCAAGAGCAGCGCCGGTCAACTCAGCTCGTTCCAGGCGCTGATGCTCAGCCTGGCGGGCCGCGTGGGGGCCGGTAACATTGCCGGTGTCGGCATTGCCGTGACGTTGGGTGGCCCGGGTGCCGTGTTCTGGATGTGGGTCACCGCGCTGGTGGGCATGTCTTCGAGCTTTATCGAGTGCTCCCTCGGCCAGTTGTACAAGCGCACCGACGCTGAGGGCACCTACCGTGGCGGCCCGGCGTATTACATCCAGCACGGTCTGCACAAGCGCTGGCTGGGGATGGTCATGGCGTTCCTGCTGCTGGTGACCTTCGGCTTTGCCTTCAACGGCCTGCAAGCCCACGCTGTCACCCACTCGCTGAACAACGCCTTCGGCCTCGACACCACCTACACCGGCCTCGCGCTGGCGGTGTTGCTGGGCCTGGTGTTCATCGGCGGGATCAAGCGTATCGCCTCGATCGCCGACCTGCTGGTGCCGGTCAAGACCCTGGTCTACATCGCCGTGACCCTGTACGTGATCGTGCTGCAATTCGACCACGTACCGGCCATGCTCGCGACCATCGTCAAGAGCGCGTTCGGCCTCGACCAAGCCTTCGGTGGCCTGGTGGGCAGCGCGATCATCATGGGTGTAAAGCGCGGCGTGTTCGCCAACGAAGCAGGCCTGGGCAGTGCGCCTAACGTGGCGGCAGTGGCGTCGGTAGAACACCCGATCGCCCAAGGCGTGGTGCAAGCGTTCAGTGTGTTCCTCGATACTTTCGTGATCTGCACCTGCACGGCGTTGCTGATCCTGCTGTCCGGTTTCTACACCCCAGGCTTTGAAGGCGACGGCATTGCCCTGACCCAGAACTCCCTGGCGGCGGTAGTGGGTGACTGGGGCCGCATGTTCATCTCGGTGGCCCTGGCGTTGTTCGTGTTCACCTCGATCATGTACAACTACTACTTGGGCGAGAGCAACCTGCGCTTCCTGGTCGGCAACAACCGCAAGGTGCTGATGGGTTATCGCGCTTTGGTGCTGGTGCTGATTTTCTGGGGCTCCATCGAGAACCTGAGCACCGTGTTCGCCTTCGCCGACATCACCATGACCATGCTCGCGTTCGTCAACCTGTTCGCCCTGGCGTTCCTGTTCAAGATTGCCATGCGCATCCTCAACGACTACGACAACCAGCGCGCAGCGGGCATCAAGACTCCGGTGTTCGACTCCAGCCAGTTCCCCGACCTGGACCTGGACCGCAAGGCATGGCCGGCCAACCCGGTGAAAACCGAGGCGGCTCCGGCAGCTGAACTGAGCGCTCAAGCGCAACGTTAATCACGGCTAGATGACACGCCGCCCGGCCTTGGGCATGCTCTGGGCCCGGCGGCGTTTTTCGTTCAGGAGATTTTCGATGCAATCAGCTAACAACGTCATGGTGCTCTATACCGGCGGCACCATTGGCATGCAGGCCAGCGCCAATGGCCTGGCGCCCGCGTCTGGTTTTGAAGTGCGCATGCGAGAACAGTTTGCCGACGCAGACCTGCCCGCGTGGCGCTTCCGGGAAATGTCACCACTGATCGACAGCGCCAACATGAACCCTGCCTACTGGCAACGCCTGCGCAGCGCCGTGGTCGAGGCGGTAGACGCTGGCTGCGACGCCGTGCTGATCCTGCACGGCACCGACACCCTGGCCTACAGCGCGGCGGCCATGAGTTTTCAGCTGCTGGGCCTGCCGGCGCCGGTGGTGTTCACCGGTTCGATGCTGCCCGCCGGTGTGCCCGACAGCGATGCCTGGGAAAACGTCAGCGGTGCGTTGACGGCCTTGGGCGAAGGCCTGAAGCCGGGTGTGCACTTGTACTTCCACGGCGCGCTGATGGCGCCGACTCGCTGCGCGAAAATTCGCAGTTTTGGGCGCAACCCGTTTGCCGCACTGCAACGCAATGGCGGTGTCGCCCTGGCAAACAAGCTTCCCGCCGCCCTGGATTACTGCAACGACAAGGCCCCGGCCAACATCGGCGTCCTGCCGCTGGTTCCTGGCATCACTGCCGCGCAACTGGATGCACTGATCGACAGCGGCATCCAGGCGCTGGTGCTCGAGTGCTTCGGTAGCGGCACCGGCCCAAGTGACAACCCAGCCTTCCTGGCCAGTCTCCAGCGTGCGCAGGACCAGGATATGGTGGTGGTCGCGATCACCCAATGCCATGAAGGCGGCGTGGAACTGGATGTCTACGAAGCCGGCAGCCGCCTGCGCGGCGTGGGTGTACTGTCCGGCGGCGGCATGACCCGAGAAGCGGCCTTCGGCAAGCTCAACGCCTTGATTGGTGCGGGGCTGGACAGCGCCGAAGTCCGCCGCCTGGTGGAACTGGACCTGTGCGGCGAACTGAGCTGACCGGCATGTAACTTGCTCTACTTCCAGCCATCCCCTGGCTGGAAGTTCCCATGCTGCATTCCCACCTCACCACCCTCAATGCCGTGTCCCTGGTGCTGCGTACCTTCGAGGCCGAAGGCTTGCCCCATGAAGCATTGCTGGCCGGCAGCGGCATCTGTGCGGCGGATTTGAGCCGCGCCGACACGCGTATCGCCACGCATCAGGAGATGCAAGTGTGTGCCAATGCCGTGGCCCGTCAGCGTGATATCGGCTTGATCGTTGGCCGGCGTATGCATGTTTCCTCGTACGGCCTATTGGGCTATGCCCTGCTCACCAGTGCCACTTTCGGTGACGCTTTGCGCCTGGCCCTGCGGTATCCGGCGCTGTTGGGAACACTCTTCGAACTGAGCCTGGAAGAGGACGGCGAACGTATCTGGTTCACGGCCGGCGATTACCGCGAAAACCCGGCACTGACTGCCTTCAATGTCGAGCTGTGCCTGGGATCACTGAAGGTCATTTGCGACGACTTGCTCGGCCATCCACTGCCGTTGCTGGGCGCTCGGTTCGAGCACGATGCGCCGGATTATCAGACCCGCTACGCCGAGAGCTTCGACTGCCCGCTCCAGTTTCAGGCCATCGCCAACGCGTTCGCCTTTGATAAACGCTGGCTCGCCCAACCTTTGCCCCTGGCCGACGCGGTCACCCATCAGGCCATGGTCGAACGTTGCCGCAAACAGAACACCGAGTTCACCGGGCGCGAGGCCTGGCTGGGGCGAATCCGCCAGTTGCTGGCCACACAACTGCACGCCGCACCTGGGCTCGATGGCCTGGCTCAGCAGATGAACTGTTCGGCGCGTACCCTGCGCCGGCACCTGCATAACCTGGGCTGCAGCTATCAGGAACTGCTCGATGAGTTGCGCTTTGAACGCGCCAAACAGTTGCTGGCTGACCACCTGTGGCCGATCCACCGGATTGCCGAGACGCTGGGGTTCAGCGAAACGGCGAGTTTCAGGCATGCGTTCGTGCGCTGGAGCGGCGTGACGCCGAGCCAATTTCGTGCATGACGCGCCAATGAGGGGCGAATTGCGGACACATACTTTGGCCATATTGATCCCCTTTTGGCCGCTCCTGTCGTTCTCATAAACCGTGCCCGCCGCAAGACTGCATGCACCGATACAGCCTGCGGAGAACAACAAATGCTGACGATCTACTCGGACGATCACCACCTGCACCACGGCCGCTGTGAACTGATGGACGGGCAACTGATGCCCTGCTTCGAAATGCCCTCGCGTGCCGATCATGTGCTGCAACGGGTCAAGGACCGTGAACTGGGCCCCGTGCAGGCCCCTCAGGACTTCGGCCTGGCACCGCTGCAACGTATCCACAGCAGCGACTACCTCGACTTCTTCAAAGGCGCCTGGCAACGCTGGACCGAGTACGGCCAGGACGGCGACCTGTTGCCCTACACCTGGCCCGCTCGTACGTTGCGCCGCGTGCTGCCCACCAGCCTGCACGGCCAGTTGGGCTATTACAGTTTCGACGGTGGCGCGCCGATCACCGCCGGCACTTGGCAAGCGGCCTACAGCGCAGCGCAAGTGGCCCTTACGGCGCAGGCCGCCATCGCGCAAGGCGCCCACAGTGCCTTCGCCCTGTGCCGCCCGCCCGGGCATCACGCCGCCAGCGATTTGATGGGCGGTTATTGCTACCTCAACAACGCGGCCATCGCGGCCCAGGCGTTCCTTGATCAGGGCTTCAAAAATGTCGCGATCCTCGACGTGGATTACCACCACGGTAACGGCACACAGTCGATTTTTTATGCGCGCAGCGACGTGCTGTTCACCTCGATCCACGGCCATCCAGAGGCAGAATTTCCGTTCTTCCTCGGCTACGCCGATGAGCTCGGCGAGGGCGAGGGCGTTGGTTTCAACTTCAACTATCCGTTGCCGGCCGGGTCCGGCTGGCAGGCCTGGAGCGCCACGCTGGAACAGGCCTGCGCCGAGATCGAGCGCTACGCCGCCGACATCATCGTGGTGTCCCTGGGTGTGGACACGTTCAAGGACGACCCTATCTCGCAGTTCAAGCTCGACAGCCCGGACTACTTGGCCATGGGCGCGCGCATTGCCCGCCTGGGCAAGCCCACGCTGTTCGTGATGGAAGGCGGCTACGCGGTGGAGGAAATCGGCGTCAACGCCGTCAACGTGCTGGAAGGTTTTGAGGAAGCAGCCCAATGAACATACTCAAGTCGCTCGCCCTGTGCGCCGTGGTTGTCAGCGGCGCAGCCCAGGCCGAAGAAAAAACCCTGAAGGTCTACAACTGGTTCGATTACATCACGCCCAAGGCGCTGGAAGACTTCAAGGCCCTGCACCCGTCGATCAAGCTGGTGTACGACATCTTCGACACCAACGAAGCCCTGGAAGCCAAACTGCTCACCGGCAACTCCGGCTATGACGTGGTGGTGCCGTCCAACGTGTTCCTGGCCAAGCAGATCGAAGCCGGCGTGTTCCAACCTCTGGACCGCAGCCAACTGCCCAACTGGAACCACCTCGATCCCAAGCTGATGAAGCTGATCGAGGCCAACGACCCCGGCAATCAATACGCCGTTCCCTACATGTACGGCACCATCCTGATCGGCTTCAACCCAGCCAAGGTCAAGGCGGCCCTGGGCGACAACGCCCCCGTGGACAGCTGGGACCTGATCTTCAAGGAAGAGAACATCAGCAAGCTCAAGCAATGCGGCGTTGCACTGCTGGACTCGCCCTCGGAGATCCTGCCCCTGGCGTTGCAGCACCTGGGCCTGGACCCCAACAGCAGCAACCCCAAGGACTACGACAAGGCCGAAGCGCTGTTGATGAAAATCCGCCCGTACATCACCTACTTTCACTCTTCCAAATACATGGCCGATATCGCCAACGGCGATATCTGCGTGGCGGTGGGCTATTCCGGCAGTTTTTCCCAAGCCGCCAACCGCGCCAAGGAAGCCAAGAATGGTGTGACCGTGGACATGCGCCTGCCCAAGGAGGGCGCGCCGATCTGGTTCGACATGCTCGCCATCCCCAAGGGCGCCAGCAACCCGGGCGACGCCTACACCTTTATCAACTACCTGCTGCAACCCAACATAATCGCGCCGATCAGCGACTTTGTCGGTTACCCCAACCCCAACAAGGACGCCAGCGGGTTGGTCGACCCGACCATTCGTAACAACCCCAACCTGTACCCGACCGACGCGGCCATGGCCACGCTCTACACCCTCAAACCCCTGGACAGCAAAGCCGAACGCGCCAGGACGCGGGCCTGGACCAAGATCAAATCCGGCAGGTAACGCCCTGCAGATTTCACGGTAGGCCTACGTAAGCACCGCCTCCCCGGCTGGCCGAGCCCTAGCATGGAAATCCCGAGCCTGTACCTCGGGTTATTTCCATCAATCGGCCAGACAGGGAAGCCTCATGACCTCAGCCGCTGCAAACACGCCCTCTACGAACGCAAAGCGCCTGGATGAACGCTCAGCGCTGTTCACCGAACTCTACGTCGGTCCCTCATTCAGGGAGACCGCGCCCCACTTGTTGCGCCAGTCGCTGCGAGAACACTACCCAACGCAGGATATTGACCCGGACATCGCCATGGTCGGTACACCCACCTGGCAATTGATCGGCGATGAGATCATCGCCACCTTTCATGAAAAACCCGCAGGCGTCTGGGTGCAGCGCGAGAACCCCGTCGAAACACCGCCCACCACCACCCTCGATCTCGCCACCTGCGTCAATCAGGCCCAGGACCTGCTGGACGAGTTGCAAGCCTTCAAGCAACGTGCCACCGAACAAGTCGCCAACGCGCAGCGCAGCGCCATCGGCATTGAATGGCTGTATCACCAGCACGCACAGAAATTGGAGCAAGCCCGGGGCGCAGATGCCGACACCCTCGACGGCCTTAGCGAGAAGCAGAAAACCTCGATCTATCTCAGCGAAATCAATCTGAAACAGGCACAACGGTTGTTTTTCAACGTGAAATAAATCACCAACCCGTGGCGAGGGTGCTTGTCCCACACTGAACGGCTGCGCCTCGACGTATCTACCACCCTCGCCGCAACGCCGCTCGCTACCTTGCCCATTCCCGAAGCCCGTCCGGGCCATCGAATGCAGAGGAGCTGCACATGCCCAATGACACCGCTAATAACCACCGCCCGCCCAGTACCTATGAACTGCTCATCCAATTAACCACCGGCCCCACTACCCGGGAAGTCGCCGTCACCACACTGCGCTCGGCACTCAAAGAGTTGTATCCAGCGCTGAATATCGACCCCGATCTGGCCGTGGTGGTCAGCCCTCAATGGGAGGCCGTCGGTAGCACCGTCGAACGTGCACCGGCCATTGTCGAATCGCTCACTTCGGTACTGGCTCGCCAAGCATTATCCGGCGACAGAGTGACCTACATCGACGGCCAACACTTCCTCACGTTGCAACCGGACGCTGCGGATCCTGTACACCTCGCGGTGAAAGTCGATGCAATCGCACGTCTGATCAACGAGTTATCCGACCTGTTGTTCACCGCTTTCCAGGAACAGCAGTTGGACTTCTGGAACACGTCCAACGGCACCACCGGCCACCGCTGGCAGGCCTTCTCCAACGCTCTGAGGAAGGTGTGGAACATCACCGAAGAGCAAGGCCTGGGTGAACACGAATGCGCCATGGCCCGCGCGATTTTCCAGGAGCCCGACCTGGCCAGACGTTCACTGAAAGACCCTTATAAAAGCCATGCCTACCTGGTTGATGTGGATATTCTCCAGGACGGACAGTCCACCCACGCCAGCTTTCTGGACATCACCGTATTGGTGGGCGAGCACGAGAAGCGCCAGATGGTCCTGACGCACTCGCTGGTGAGCGGGTATGAGACGTTCGAGTCACTGGCCCAGTTCGGTGCCTCGCTGCCAGCACGGATGCCTGCGCCAGAGCGAGACTCTACCTTGCAATGGCGCTTGTATGAGCCCGACGGCAACTTCTTCGATGCGCTGGCCTGCACGCTGATCTCGCTGCAAATCCAGGTCATTGGCAGTTTCGGCGGATCCGCTCTGCCGGAACAGCGCGATCCTGCCGTCGCCAGCATCGTGCCCAGCATCGAAGAAATGAGCGATCACCAACTGTCGAATATCCGTGAGATTCACCAACAACTCCCGGATTGGCTGGCCTCGGCGACGGACTCCGATAACGCCGCCTACAGCCGCTATCTGATCGACCTGGCTCACCTGCATACCCATTACCAAGGCGAGACGTTTCAGGACGGCATTCCGCCCATTCGTGAATTTGCCAAAACACAGTTGAAAAGCCGTATCCGAGCCCCGGAAAAGGACGTGAGGCTGAACCTGGACAAAATCGAGATTGTTATCGAAAGCCCGGTTTTGTGGGGCACGTTCATCGTACCGGGGGCCGTGGACACTACCCGCCGCAACCTGATCGACATGGCCCTGGAAAACCTCACGGGTTTGCCCACCGGCAACACGACAGTGCACTACAACGGCAAGGACAACGGTGTACCCGCCTGGCTGACCTACCGTTATCTGAAAGACGTGATCGAAGAAATCGATATAGGCCAGTACTACCCCGCCCTGATCAAACAGAAGTTACTCGATGACCCGCTGCAATCCAGCCACCGACAGCGGCTCTACACCACTCACCTACAGACGCAACTGCCACTACTGGCTTTGCAGATGAAAATCCGCAACCAGGGCGGCATTGATGAACTCGGTTACCGCTACATCGCCGCAGTGATGCGCAGCGATGAAGATGAGCGCTACGTAGATGGGCAGCCCATCGTCATTCGCTGCCTGGCGTTCGTGCCCACCTTGCGCCCCGGCCATGAGCAAGACGTGGCTGCCAATATGTTCGTGATCAGCCCAAGGCAATCCGACACCGGCCCCTGTCTGCTTTATCGGCCCCTGCTTGAACCGGCCCTGATGCAATTTGCGTCGCAGCAAAACCTGCTGTACGCCATCAAACACGAGCGTTCCTTACGCGAATCGGTGTTGGCCTGGTTGCCTGAAGCGCAAAGGTTCAACTATGCCCAGTACGTTTTCCCCGACACCCTGCCCTCGCCCTGGACGGTGGTGCGCGCGCTGGTCGAACCGCTTACCGTGCTGTACATGAGCGGCCCGGTGACGCTGACCGATGAAGAAGTCAGGAATGACATCCTGGCGACACTGTTCAAGGCCAACGCCAATGCCCTGGTCGAGTTGGCGACACGTCAGTCGGTGTCCAACGTGCAGAAACGTTGGGCGACCTTTCGACATGCCGGCTGGCAAATATTCAATGCCGCACTGCCGTTCATGGGCCGCACCCTCGGAACCGCGGCCTGGATCTGGCAAATCATGGACGATCTGCAAGCCGCCGAGGAGGCCGTGGACAAGGATGACCAGCCTGCTTCCTGGACAGCGTTGGTGGATATATTTCTTAACCTGGGTATGGCCCTGACTCTGCACATAGCCCTGCGCCAACCTCGCCCGCAGACGCCATTCGAGGGCTTCGGGGTCGAGACCGAATCCAAGCCAACGACGATCGAAACGGCAAGTAAACCGTCCGTTGCCGAAAATAAATATTACGCGGTGCAACAAGCCAATATTCCCGACAGCCAACTTCCCGCCCAGCATCAAGGTGCCGTGCACACCCGCGGGGCTCTGAGTCAGGGCCGCCAGGGCCTGGCCAAGACACTCGACAGCTTCAACATCGCCAAACCCAAGCAGCTTGGCGAACAAGACAAGACCCCCGGGCGCCACCTGAATCTCTACCCGCTTGCAGACAAGTGGTATGCACCGGTTGGCGAACGTTGGTTCGAGGTGAGGGTGGATGACAACGACTGTGTCATCATCATCGACCCGAAAGCACCTTCGCGTACTGGCCCGCCGCTGATCGGCAACCTGGCAGGCCAATGGTTTGTCGACGTCCGCCTGCGCCTGCGCGGCGCAGGTCTTCGGAACCGGCGGCGAGCGGTCAAGGTCGATCAGCCTGCGCGCATTAACGCCCTCATGACCAAGCTCAACGCCTTCAACGCAGTCGCCGTCAGCAAACAAATAGACGTGCTTACGTCAAAGCCCGCGCTGGACGCAGCCCCCGGGCCTTCCACAGACCTGCGGCGCACGGAGTATCTGGGTAAAGTCGATAGCCGGCTCGCGGAGTACGACGAAGCGGTCAGCCAACTGAAGTCCTTGAGCATCATCGACACCGTGCCCACCTACCAGAGCAACATGAGCGGTTACCTGCAACAACAGGTGCAACTGACACAGCTTGCCATGGAACAACAACTGGTGAGCTATAGGGAGGCCTTGCAGTCGTCGTCCCACATTTTCGAAGCCGAGGTAGACATCGACTATAAAAACCAGGCGCAAAGCGCACAAACCTTGTCCACCCTGAACCAGGGGATTATCAAGCGCCTGGAGTTCATCAACGACCGCTTCAACAATCTCAATGAGCTGGGAGATGAGGGCGCGAAGGTCATTCGCAGAAGCATGAAGGAGTTGCCGCAGTTTACCCTCGTTGAACTCAAATCTCTGGAGATCAGTTTGGGCCGCTACTTGTGTATCGATGAAGAGCAAAGCCAGATCCCAGCCACGGTGCGTGAGCAGATGAGCGAGGTCGTCGATACAGCCGAACTCAATGTCGAGAGCTTCAGTGAGATTGTGGAGCGAGGCAACGGCGCATCGCTGGATGAACGTATTGATGTATTCAACAGCCTGGTTGAGCAATTTTCCAGCGTCGAGCAACGCCTGCTGGACCTGCACGCCGAACACCCGCAACACTTGCTGAAAACCCGCCTGGAAAGTTTTTGCCAGCAGATTGGCGAGTTCAGCCAGTGGGCAGTCCGCGACCTGGCCTCCCTGCTGCGAGAAAAAAAGGCCTTGGAGCCCAAGCCCGGTAGCTCAAAGGCCGCTCTCCCCCCAAGGCGCAAAGTGATCAGGACACGCCTTCACGGCTTGGTGATGGGGGAGCCCCGTGAAACCGATAGTTCCTTGGTCGACGTCAAGGCAGGCATGACCGGCAAGGTGATCGCCACGTTCCATGAGAAGACACCAGGGGTTTGGGTCAAACGGCAGAAAAACCCGCTAAACCCACCCGCACCAGCTTCTGTGGATTTGGACACCAACATCAACACCGGACAAACGTTGTTGGATGGCGAACAAGCTGAAATCCGCAAACTCCAGGGTTTTTCCCGCAAGCCCTCGTATGCACCACAAGATATTCAAGATATGTTCGATGGCTATGCAAAGGACCTGGAAAACGCTTCAAACAACATCGAACAAGCGCTGACCCGGCGCAACCTCACAGAAAGCGACCATGCTTCCGCCGCCTTGACCAACCGCAAGCTCAACGACGCGGTACAACGCTTCTATCAGCTAGGCAAGACAACCTACATTGACATGATCAAGCAGCAATCGCCCACCGTCGAGCGGGTGGACTGGCTGCACAGTCAAGGGCTGATCACTATCGTCAAGGTCGTTAGCCGTCGCGCGCTCAAGGGGCCCAGGAAGGATTATCTGGACGAGTACGAGATTCGCGATAAAGAGAGCGGCGCCGTGCTGTGGTACGCGCACTTTCACTATGAAACGAAGGATGCCGCGCTGGAGGACTTCAAAAAGGACCATCTCAAGACCCGCGAACAACGACGCCTCGGTGGTTCCCACCAACGCACCGGGCCCAGTGACTGGGACATAATAGACATCCATCGCCGCAGTATCGGCAAGCAATTGGCCAAGTCGCTGTTCTTCAACACCTGATCGCCTTATGGCAGCCAGGCCAAGCGCAAACGCGCCAGCCCCTGGGCAATGCCCGACTCAGGCACGGCAGCAAACCCCAGCACCAGGCCGGCGCGTTGATCCGGCGGTGTGCTGGAGTCTGGCAGCCAATAGGTGCTCAAGCCGTTGATCTCGACATCCACCGCACGGGCCTGCTCCAGCAACTGCTGCTCGCGGCGCAGGCTGTCGACACGCACCGTCAAGTGCAGCCCCGCCTCGACGCTGGGCAAGGGGCCGACACCGGTTAAATCATCTGGCCAATCTGCCAGCATGGCATTGCGACGGCTCAACGCCGCACGCCGCATACGCCGGACGTGGCGCTGGAAATGCCCCGCCGCCATGAATTCGGCCATTACAGCCTGAGTGCTGACTTCGGAATGACGCATGTCAACGGCACGGCGCCGACTGAAGGCCTCTACCAGACCCGGCGGCAATACCAGGTAGCCCAGGCGCAAAGCCGGAAATGCCACCTTGCCGAAGGTGCCGACGTACAGCACCCGACCATTGCGATCCAGCGCCGCCAGGGGCGACAGGGGCGCACCGGTGTAACGGTACTCACCGTCATAATCGTCCTCGACGATCCAGCCGCCAGTACGCTCGGCCCAGGCCAGCAACTCCAGGCGCCGCGCCAGGCTCATCACCACGCCCAACGGGTACTGATGGGACGGCGTGACATAGGCCACCCGGCAATCCTCAAGGCGGTTCAAGACCTTGCAGTCAATACCATCGCCGTCCACCGGCACGCCCTGCAATCGGCCACCTGCCAAAGCAAAGGCATGGCCGGCCGCGCGATAACCCGGGTTTTCCACCGCCACGCCATCCCCAGGCTCCACCAGCAGCTGTGCACAAAGGCTGATTGCCTGTTGCGCACCACTGGTGATCACTATTTGCTCAGTCGTGCACTGCAGACCTCGCGCAGTGCGCAGGTAGGCGGCGATCAAACCACGTAGACGCTCGTCACCGGCCGGGTCGCCGTAACACAGCTGCGCCAGGTCCGGCTTGCGCCAGAACGCCCCGTTAAGCTTGGCCCACACCTCAAAAGGGAATAGATCGAAGGCCGGAACCCCCACGCGAAAAGCCCGCGGCGGACCGCAAGGAGGCTGGGCAAGATGGTTATGTTTAACCCTGTCCAGGCCGCGACTGTGGATAACTTCGTTGGCCTGATTTTGTGCATAATCCCGACGATTTGTGGATAAGGCTGTGGGTAAGCCTGTTGAAAACCCTGTGGATGGTTTTGTGGATAGTTTTTTTGCTGTGGGCAGCTGTGAGACGTAGGTGCCGTCTCCCACCCGGCTTTCAATAAACCCCTCGGCATACAACTGATCGTAAGCGCGTACCACGCTGTTGCGCGAGATCGACAACGCCGCCGCCATATCACGGGTGGCAGGCAAGCGCGTGCCACTGACCAGTCGCCCATCCAGCACGCGCTGGCGCAGGGCGTCGTACAGCTGGCGTGTCAGTCCCTGGCGGCGATCCAACTCGATGCCAGTAGGGTCGAACGACATCGAGGGGACGACGGGCGGCATATTGGACCTATGAAATGAGGGCTAGATGGCTCTTACAACGAACCAATAGCCTGCCTAGGATGCAGGCATTCGCCAAGGAAAATCTCCATGTACACACCCCGCGCCTTTGCTCTCGATGACTTGCCCGAAATCCAGCAACTGATCCAGCACACCCGTCTGGCGCAGTTGGTAACCGTGGGTGAAAACGGCCTGCAAGCCAGCCACTTGCCCTTGCTGCTCAACCCCGATGAAGGGCCCAATGGCACGCTGTACGGTCACTTGGCCAAGGCCAACCCGCAATGGCGCGAGCTGCAAAATGGCGGTGAAGCGCTGGTGATCTTCGCCGGTGCCGACGCCTATATCAGCCCGGCGTTTTACCCCGCCAAGGCCGAGCACGGCAAAGTGGTACCGACCTGGAACTACATCGCCGTGCACGCCTATGGCACGCCTGCGGTATTCAGCGACGCCGAGCGCTTGCTCAAGGTGGTCACCGCCCTCACCGACCGCCATGAAAGCGGCCGCGCCCAGCCCTGGCGTGTCAGCGACGCACCGGCGGACTACATTGACGGCATGCTCAAGGCCATCGTCGGCTTTGCCCTGCCGATAGAACGCCTGGTGGGTAAACGTAAACTCAGCCAGAACCGCAGCGCCGCCGACATGGCCGGTGTACGTGACGGCCTGGCCGCCAGTGCCGATGTACGTGACCAGACCCTCGCCCGCTTTATTCCCCAAGGAGCTTCAGAATGAGCTTGATCGACATTCGCCAGGTCACCGCTGCCGACCACGCCGCCTGGCTGCCGCTGTGGCAGGCTTACTTGGCGTTCTACAACACCGAACTGCCGGACGCCGTCAGTCAAAGCACCTGGCAACGCCTGATCGACCCCAGCGAGCCGACCCATTCGGCACTGGCCTGGCAGGATGGCAAGGCGGTGGGCATGGTCAACTTCATCTACCATCGCTCCAACTGGAGCATCGAGAATTCCTGCTACCTGCAGGACTTACTGGTGGACCCGACCCAACGTGGCACGGGCGTGGGTCGCCAATTGATCGAATTCGTCTACGCCACCGCCAAGGCCGATGGCTGCTGCAAGGTGCACTGGTTGACCCATGAGACCAACGCCACGGCGATCCAGCTCTACGAGCGCATCGCCGAACGCCCAGGCTTCATCCAATTTCGCAAAGGTCTTTAAGGAGCACAGCATGATCAATTCCCTCGCTGATTGGAAAGGCGTCCCGGCGCCGACTGCGCAACGGCTCGAAGGGCGTTTTATCCACCTGGAAAAGCTCGACCCGGCGCGCCATGCCGATCAACTGTGGCAAGCCCTTGAAGGCCCAGGGGCCGACCCGAAGCTGTGGGATTACTTGCCCTACGGCCCGTTCACCGAGCGCAGTGCCTTCGACGCCTGGTTGAACAACCACGCCGCCCACAGCGACCCGTACTTTTTCAGCGTGATCGACCGTGCGACGGGCCAGGTTCAGGGCATCCTCAGCCTGATGTCCATCGTCCCGGCGCAAGGCCGTATCGAAATTGGCCACGTCACCTTCGGCGCACCGATGCAGCGCTCGCCCAAAAGTACTGAAGCGGTGTACCTGCTGGCCAAGTATGCGTTCGAGCAGGGCTACCGTCGGCTGGAGTGGAAGTGCAACAACGGCAACGCGCGGTCCAAGTACGCAGCCGAGCGCTTGGGCTTCAGTTTTGAAGGGGTGTTCCGCCAGCACATGGTGGTCAAGGGGCAGAACCGCGATACGGCGTGGTATTCGATCCTGGATTCGGAATGGCCGAAGGTCGGTGCCGGGTTTGAGGCATGGTTGTCGGAGGCGAACCAGAGTGGTTCGGGCCAGTTGAAGACACTCACAGAGTGTCGGGATTAAGGCTCACATTTGTGGGAGCTGGCTTGCCTGCGATACAGACACCTCGGTGTATCAGGCAAAACCAGTTGATGCCATCGCAGGCAAGCCAACTCCCACATTGGAGGGTGGCCACTCTCGGAACTTAGGCTCAGCCAGCCAACTTCTGGGCCAGCACCGCAATATGCTCCGGCCCGATGCCACAGCACCCCCCCAAATGGCTGGCGCCACGCGTCTTCCAATCAGCCGCCCAATGCAGGTAACCAGGCGGGTCGAGGTCGTCGCGCAACGGGTCCAGACCATCGTTGGCCGTGGCTTCCTTGGGTTGCGGTGGGAAGGCGTTGGCGTAGGCGCCGATCTGAATCGCTACACCCAATCGTTCGAAGGTTGCCCGCGCCGCATCAATGGCTGCGCCGATCACTTCCGGCTGGCTGCAGTTGAACAGCAATACCTGCACGCCCAGTTGCGCCGCCGCCTCGGCTGCGTCCGCCACCGGTTCGCCGGAGCGCAGGCGCGGCACCTCGTCGGTGTCTTCGTCTTTCAAAGTAAACGACAGCCAGAACGGCTTGCCATCCTTAGGCAGCCCGGCATGGATCGCCCGTGCTTCAGCGATCGAGCTCTGGGTTTCCGCCAGCCACAGATCGACATGCGGGGCCAGGCCGTTCACCAAGGGGGTCAGCAACTCACTGACGCGCTCGGCCTGGAACAGATCTGGGCGATAAGAGCCAAACAGCGGCGGCAGTGAGCCGGCTACCTGCACAGCTTTACCGCTGGCCTGCACCGCCCGTCGCGCCAACTCACCGGCCAGGGCGGCCAGCGCCTGCCCTTCTTGGGCAAACCGCGCTTCGCCAATGTGGAACGGCACCACCGCATAACTGTTGCTGGTGATCACATTGGCGCCGCTGTCGATGTAGGCCGCGTGCACCGCCTCCACCGCTTGCGGCGCTTCGCTCAAGGCCAGTGCCGACCATTCCGGCTGACGGAACGGTGCACCACGGCGTTGCAGTTCACGGCCCATGCCACCATCGAGAATCACTGTGCTTACTGTGCCCATATGCTTTTTACTCATATGCTTATGAAAATAACTCACTATGAGAGTCGTTCTTATAACTATTTAATGCGTACCGTTCGGTTAATAACAACCTCTTTTTTATTCAGGTGTTCGATTTTGAAATTCAGACCGCTGTTGGCCCTGGGCCTGACGATGTTGGCTGCTTCAACCCAAGCCTTTGGCGGTGCCACGCTGGATCGTGTCGAGCAGAAGAAAGAGCTGGTCGGCGTGCTGATGGAAAGCTATCCGCCGTTTTCATTTCTCAATGACCAGAACCAGCTCGACGGTTTCGACGTGGACGTGGCCAAGGCCGTGGCGCAAAAACTGGGCGTGAAGCTACGCCTGGAAACCCCGTCCTGGGACGTGATCGCCGCCGGCCGCTGGAGCGGGCGCTACGACATCTGCATCTGCTCCATGACCCCGAGCAAGGCACGCGCCGAGGTGTTCGACTTCCCGGTGGAGTACTACGCCTCGCCCGCCGTGATCGTGGTCAATGCCAAGGACGAGCGCATCCACGACGCCCGGGACCTGAGCGGCAAGAAAGTCGGCCTCACCAGCGCTTCGAGCTATGAAAGCTACCTGAACAAGAACCTGGTGATCGAAGGCGCCGAAGACACGCAGTTGCAGTACCCGTTCGAGGATGTGCAGATCGCCCCGTACGACACCGACAATGTGGCGTTCCAGGATCTGGGCCTGGGCGCCGGCGTGCGCCTGGATGCGATCCTCACCAACCTGGTCACCGCGCAGCCGCGCCTGACCCAGGACAAGCGTTTCAAGCTCGCCGGTGCGCCGCTGTACTCGGAGCCCAACTCGGTGGCCATCGAGAAAGGCGACCCGCAGTGGGACAGCAAAGTGCGTGAGGTCTTCGCCCAGCTCAAGCAGGACGGCACCTTGAGCGCGCTGTCGCAAAAATGGATCGGCGCCGATATCAGCCGATGAGTTTTCGCCTACGGCTTTACCTGACCTGGGCGGCGCTGTTCGCCCTGTTTGCGAGTTTTTTCCTGAGCTTTGACCTGAAGTTCTCGATCATCCTCGACAAGCTGCCCAACCTGGTCGGCCTGCACCTTGCGCCCAACGGCTTCCTGCAAGGTGCGGCGCTGACGCTGTTCTTGTGCCTGTGCGCCATCGTCGCATCATCGGTGCTGGGCTTTATCACCGCGTTGGGGCGCCTGTCCAAAAGTGCGGTGGCGTTCGGCATCGCCAGTTTCTACGCCTCGTTCTTTCGCGGCACGCCGCTGCTGATCCAGATCCTGTTGATCTACCTGGGCCTGCCGCAACTGGGGCTGGTACCAGGCGCCATCGTCGCCGGGATCATCGCGCTGTCGCTGAATTACGGCGCCTACCTGAGCGAGATTTTCCGGGCCGGCATCCTCGGCGTGCCCCATGGCCAACGCGAGGCTGCGCTGGCCCTGGGCATGCGTGACAGAGCGATCTTCTGGCACGTGACCCTGCCCCAGGCCATGCGCACCATCATCCCGCCGGCCACCAACCAGTTCATCTCGATGCTCAAGGATTCGTCGCTGATCTCGGTGATGGGCGTGTGGGAAGTGATGTTCCTGGCGCAGTCCTATGGCCGCTCAAGCTACCGCTATATCGAGATGCTCACGACCGCGGCGATCATTTATTGGGTGATGTCCCTGGGGCTGGAATTGATCCAGGCGCGGATGGAGCGGCATTTCGGCAAGGGCTACGTGCGGCGCGGTTGACGGTCAGGGCCTGTTGCGCCGTACCTTGATCACGCCCATCTGCAAACCGAAGGGCCGAAACACGGCATTCAGCGATTTCAGGGTTGGGTTGCCATCGCCATGTTCGATATGCACCAGGGTACGCACCGAAATTTTGCACATTCTGGCGAACTGGCTTTGGTGCAGGCCGGTCACTTCGGTGCGAAGGCGGCGTACGGCGGCGCCCAGCTCGAGCGAGCCATCGGCCAAGCCTTGTTCGACGCTTTCGATCAACAACGCACGGGCATCCATGCTGATCGTCATCTCAACCCCCACTGCTTGAGGCGCACGTCCAGTTTCCCCAATGGGATGCTGGGGTGATTCAAGGTCACAGCGGGCACGCCACTGGCCACCAAAAGATCCGGTAATGCACGCAGGTGCTCGGCTGTTTGTCGCAGGCGTTCAAAGCTTTGCTCGGGGTCGACGAGGTCGGCCAGAGCCTCGCATACCGCTCTCCAATTGATATCCCCGGCGATTTCCAAGGGTTTGGGCCATTTGGTGGTTCGAGTGACTGCTTCAGCATCCATTACCATGGGCGCCAAATCATAAATAGGGGCTAGGCGCAGCGCTTCGGGTTCCCGGATGATCGACGTATTGCGACCGTGGTTATCCGAATTACCCAGCACTTTATTCAACAAATCCCGGCGCAGGTACTCTGCAACCAGATCTGCGACTTGGTCCTCTTGCCCCACGGCTCGCCATTGAGCAACCAACAGCCTCACCACTTCCAGATGATCCATGTAGCTGCCAGGGTTCGTCACGCCCGCCAAGGAATAGATCGACTCGACAGCCAGCCGCTCAACACCGCCCTCACCCAGCCTGCGATCAAAACGATGCATCCACAGGCTGGGTTTTGTCGCCTCTTCCAGCGCCAGCCCTTCGGTGGCAACCGTTTCGATGCCAAGAGACTCAAGCGCCCGGTAATAGTGATACTCGCTTCTCAGGATATCTTGATCAGTCTGCGTGGCCTGGTTGCGCGCGAACTTGATGAACCAGTGCTGAGCGACGTCATCGTCATTCAGGATCGCGTCTGGATACAACAAGCCATCTACGCCTTGGGTCATCAACAATTTCGGTGCCTCGCCACCTGCTCCGGTAGCACCGCCTATGGCAGCACCTTGTTCATAGGCATATTCCAGGAAGCGGTTATCGCGACTGATGACATCATGCCGCGCAAATCCCATCGGTATTTCACCGCCAAGGGCTTGTATGGACTCCTTGATCCGCATGTTGCCAATTGGCGCTGGCGTACTGCGCCCCAACAAAAACAAATCGGCATCGATGGCCTGGGGTTTCTCACGACCAAGACGCTGCATCAAAAAGCGCTTTGCCGCGCCGGCTGGCGCGATATCGTGCAAAAAAGCGGGGGCTGACTTGAGCACTGTAACGTCCCAATCCAGTGGGAACCGGGCACTGACAGCGCTGCGGAAAGGCTGCTGGATATCTTCGAGGTGATCGACAAGATAATCCTGGCTGTAATGAAACCTGCAGGGCCCGACAAAACCCTTTTGCGGTTCAGGAAACTCAAGTCGCATAGCATCACGCCAGTGCCCGGCGGCGAAAATCTGCAGCGTCAAAGAGTAAGCGGTGTCTTTATGCAATTTAGTGCACCTGCTAAGCGGCGACGAGAGGAGCACCTGCAATATAGTGCATTTTTCATCAATAGATAGGCCTTACATACGCATTAAAATGCATATATAGACGTCAATTACCTAAAAATATGCAATTTAATGCAGACATCTTAACCTTCATTTTTGCGACACATTCCTGCAACCACCTTCCGTTATACAGGTCGACTCGCTTGCCATAACAAGGTCGCCCAGCATGCCCCCGTGTCCTCAACGCCTCGCGCTCGCCATCACGCTGTTGGCCAGCGGCGCTTTCATTGAAGCAGCCGCAGCCAAGACGCTGCAGATCGACACGCCTACCACCCAGGGGCAAACCCTGGGTGGCAGTGATACGTTGACCACGTCGGCGCCTGGCAGCATTACAACCTCCGGGGTGGCGGTGACGCTCAAGGACGGCACCAGCGGTTCGGGGGTGGTGGTGACTAACGCGGGCAAGCTGGTCTCCAGCGGCGGGCGGGGTATCGACAGTTCGGGGAGTGTCAGCGGGGAGCGCAGGTACAGCATTTACAACCTTGCCGGCGGGGTGATCCAAGGCGCCAATGATGCGTTGCGCATCAACAGTAGCTTTGCCAGTGGCAACTTGCTGATCGACAACAGCGGCACCATTCGTTCGGCCACCGGCCAAGGGCTGGACCTGGATGCGATGCGCAGCAGCAACGTCACCTCCACGATCATCAACCGTGCCGGTGGCTTGATTCGCGGGGAGGCCAGCGACGGCATGAAGACCGGCGCCAACGCCTCTATCACTAACTACGGCGAGATTTCCACCGGCAACACCTTCTCCCGCGATGACAAGTTCGATGGCGTGGACATCGACTCCGCCAGCGGCGTGACGGTCACCAACTACGGCCTGATTTCCGGCGGCCGTCATGGCATCACCACGGACGAGGGTGCCACGCTGACCAACTACGGCACGGTGATCGGCCGCAACGGCTCGGGCTTTGGTTCCGATGGCGACGGCAGCGTGATCAACCACGGCACCATCACCGGCGCGTTCTCCGGGCTGCAACCGGATGGCGACGGTGACGGCGTGGACATCGACAAGATCGCCCATATCGAAAACTACGGGGTCATCCAGGGTGTCGGCGCCGGTGGTGTCGACAAGAACGGCTTCGCCAACGGCAGCGAAGGGATCGCCCTGGGCGGTGGCGCTATCTACAACGCCAAGGGCGCGCTGATCAGTGGTGCCAACAATGCCATCCTGGTGGACGACGGCAGCGACGGGCCGGGGCTCGCGGCCACCACCCTGGAGAACCACGGCACGATTCAGGGCCTGGATGGCTTTGGCGTGAAGTTCGTCGGCAACTACGCCGACACGGTCATCAACAGCGGCACGATCAGCGCCAGCAATGGCTTGGCCCTGGACTTGGGCGGCGGTGATGACCACCTGATCTTGCGCAACGGCAGCCGCTTTAACGGCACGGTGGACGGTGGCAGCGGTTATGACCGACTGACCCTGGGCGACGTTGCAGGCGGCAGCTTTGGCGACAGCCGCAACTTCGAATGGCTGGAGATCAAGCAAGGCACATGGACGTTGACCGGCCAGGGTGATTTCAGCGACGGCGGCAAGATTTCCAGCGGTGCCAAGCTGGTCAACAAAGGCGGCATTGCCGGTAACCTGACGGTCGACGCAGGTGGTGTGTATGCCGGCGGCGGCTCGGTGGGTGGCCTGGTGCTGAACGGCACCCTGCAGACCAACACCGCATTGGGCACCGCCACCATCACCCGTGACGTGCACATGGGCAGCGGCTCGACCCTGGCCTATGGCGTCAACGCCGACGGTAGCAGCGCGCCGATCAAGGTCGGCGGCACCGCTTACCTCAATGGCGCGACCCTGGCGGTCAACCCCGGCGAAGGCACCTACCCCTGGCAAAGCCACTACAGCGTGCTGCAAGCCGGCAGTATTAACGGCACGTTTGGCAAGGTCACCAGCGACTACGCCTTCCTGACCCCGACCCTGGATTACAGCCCCACTCAGGTCGGCCTTACGTACACCCGTAACGACATCGCCTTCAACCAGTTCGCCAGCACCGCCAACGGTGCCAGCGCCGCCAACAGCCTGGCGGGCCTGGGCACGAACAACCCGCTGTACAACGCCTTGCTCAATACCACCACCGCCACAGCCGGGGCAGCCATCGAGCAACTGGCGGGCAGCAGCACTGCCAGCCTCACCAGCGCTACCCTTAATGCCAGCGCTCAAGTGGGCCACAGCATGCTCGCCGCCATGCACCAGGCGGGCGGCGGTGCGGGATTGCTGGTGGGGCGGGATGGCAAAGACACACCCGCACTGGCGGCCACAGGCGTACCCGCCGAGGTGCGCAACCTCAATGACCCAAACGCCCGCGGCCGCCTGTGGCTGCAAGGCATTGGCAGCTACGGCAAGCTTGATGGCGAGCACGGCAGTTACGGTTTGACCCAACGCACCAAAGGCACCGTGCTCGGCGCCGATTGGGCGCTGGACAGCGACTGGCGCTTGGGTGTGCTAGGGGGTTACTCCAAGACCGACCTGGACACCACCGGTGTCGACGGCAGCGTCGACAGCTGGCACGCCGGCGTCTATGCCCTGCGCCAGAGCGGCCCATTGGCGTTGCGACTGGGTGCGGCCTACAGCGGGCACCAGGGCGACAGTAAACGCACGCTGGCCTTCAGCGGTTTTAACGACCGCCCCAAAGGCGACTATGACGCCAACAGCCAGCAGGCTTTCGCTGAACTGGGCTACGCCATGGGCAGTGGTCGCTTGAGCGCAGAGCCGTTCGCCAACCTCGGCTACCAGCGCTATCAGCGCGACGGTTACAACGAAAAAGGCGGCGCCGCTGCGTTGCACGTGGAAGGCCAGACCCAGGACAACTTCAGCAGCACCTTCGGCCTGCGCCTGGCCCACCTGAGCCAGCTGGACAACGGCATCAGCCTCACACCCCGTGCCAGCCTTGGCTGGAAACATACCTATGGCGATGTCGACAGCACCACACGCCAGGCTTTCCTGGCCGGGGGCACCGCCTTCAATGTGCAAGGCAGTGCCCTGGATCGGGACAGCCTGTTGCTGGAAGCGGGCCTGGATGTAGGTTTATCCGCCCGCCATCGCATAGGCCTGGGCTATACCGGCGAAGTGGGCAGCAACAGCCGCAACCATGCGCTGACCGGCCAATGGCAGATGAGTTTTTAATCGCACCGTACTAGAGACAACTCCCGCAAAACGGTGGTCGATAGCCTGACAGTTATCCCCCCGCACCTCGCCTAAATTCCCGGCCTCATTCATCAGAGGTTGGGAATTCATGCCCTTTACACTTCAAAGAATCGCAATCGTCATCGGCCTGGCAGTGGCGGCAAGTTTTCAGCCCGCCCACGCGCGAGGCGATATCGAATACAGGCCCTATGGCAACCATCCCTACGACGCCGCCGACTATAGCGAGGCGTTTATACCCGAGTTCGAAGCGCCGCCCATTCCACCGCCCTTCGACGGATTCCTCACCCAGCAGGCCACTTCGCACAACGGCCTGCAGGTTGCCAAAGTACTGGAACCGGCATTGATTCAACTGGTGGCCTCCGGCGAACTGGACTCGGAAGACCTCAAGCAAGTGCAGAAATCACTCGAGCAATTGAGCAAGCAGCCCGGGGGGATCGGCGCAGCCCTTGAGCAGCTGGCCGCAAGCCAAAACGCCAACCTGGCCACCGCGACCCAGGCCAGCACGCAGCACCTGAGCCGCCAATTGCTCGCCACCCTGCGCACACGGCCTAATGACGACGGCGGCCACTTCTGGGTGCAAGGCCTGGGCAACGGCGGCAGCCTTGACGCACAACACGGCAGCGCCGGCCTGAAACACGATACCCAAGGCCTGCTATTGGGCGGTGACTGGGCGATCGACCATGCCTGGCGGGTGGGTGTCATGGGCGCCAAAACCTCCAGCCGCTTCGAGGCCCCGCGCTATGCCGCCGAATTGGACAGTTGGCACTTGGGCGGCTACGCCGTGCGCCAGGACGGCCCCTTGGCCCTGCGCCTGGGGGCGATCTACAGCAACCATGCCGGGCAGAACAAACGCAGCGTCAGCCTGCTCAATTACAACGACTCGCTCAAGGGTAATTACAACGCCAGTAGCCAGACACTGTTCTCCGAACTGGGCTATCAACTGGGCAGCGGTGGCTCCAGTGTCGAACCCTTCATCGGCCTGGGCTACCAACGCTATCAACGCGAGCGCTTCAAAGAGAGCGGCGGCGTAACCGCATTGAACGTCGGCCCACAAACCCAGCGAAACCTGAGCAGCACCGTCGGCGTGCGCCTGGCAACGTTGTATCGCTTCGACAACAACATGAGCCTCACGCCCCACCTCAGTACGAGCTGGAAGCACCTGTATGGCGACGTCAACAGCCAGGTCCGTCAAACCTCGCGCTATGCGCCAGGCCTGATCGATGGTTACACCATCACCGGCGCCGCCCTGGACCGCGATAGCCTCGACCTGCAAGCGGGCCTGGACCTTGCCTTGTCCAACCAACACAGCGTCGGCCTGACTTACACCAGCCAAGCCGGCAACCATGGCCACGACCAAGGTCTGACCGGCCAGTGGAAAATGAGCTTCTAACCCTGCCAAACACTTAAATTGCAGGCGAAAAAAAGGGGGGCACCTGCCCCCCCGAGGATTAAACGTCAGTCTCGAAGGCTGTGATCAGCCTTCGATCTCAATCAGGATTTCGCCAGGGTTGACCCGGTCGCCCTTGGCCACATGAACAGCAGTAACCTTGCCGGCAATCGCTGCCTGCACTTCGGTTTCCATCTTCATGGCTTCGGTGATCAGCACGGCCTGGCCGGCCTTGACCACGTCGCCGACCTTAACCAGCACATCGACGATATTGCCCGGCATCGCCGTGCTGACATGCCCCGGTTCGGTCGCATGCTTGCGCTTGCTGCCGCCGCTGCTGACAAACTCGTTGAGCGGTTCGAACACCACTTCTTCCGGCATGCCGTCGATGGACAGGTAGAAGTGGCGCTTGCCTTCGGCCTTTACACCGACACCGGTGATATCCACGCGGTAGCTTTCGCCGTGCACATCGATGACGAACTCGGTCGGTACGCCTTCGCCGCCAGCACGGGCCACACCGCCCGCTTCCGGGATCGGCAACAGCACTTCAGGGGCCAGGGTGCCGGCGTCGCGTTCTTCGAGGAACTTGCGCCCGATGTCCGGGAACATGGCGTAGGTCAGCACGTCTTCTTCGGACTTGGCCAATGCGCCGATTTCGCCGCGCAGCTTGGTCATTTCCGGCTTGAGCAAATCCGCCGGGCGCACGTCGATCACGTCTTCGCTGCCGATGGCCTGGCGGCGCAGTTTTTCGTTCACCGTGCCTGGTGCCTTGCCGTAACCGCCTTGCAGGTAAAGCTTCACTTCGTTGGTGATGGTCTTGTAGCGCTCGCCAGCCAGCACGTTGAAGAACGCCTGGGTGCCAACGATCTGCGACGTCGGCGTTACCAGCGGCGGGAAGCCGAGGTCTTCACGGACCCGTGGGATCTCGGCCAGCACTTCACTCATGCGGTTCAGAGCGCCCTGCTCTTTGAGCTGGTTGGCCAGGTTGGAGATCATCCCGCCTGGCACCTGGTTGACTTGCACACGGGTGTCGACGGCGGTGAATTCGCTCTCGAACTGGTGGTACTTCTTGCGCACGGCATAGAAGTACAGGCCGATCTCTTGCAGCAGTTCCAGGTCGAGGCCGGTGTCGAACTCGCTGCCTTTAAGGGCCGCTACCATCGACTCGGTGCCCGGATGGCTGGTGCCCCAGGCAAAGCTGGAGATGGCCGTGTCGATATGGTCGGCACCGTTTTCGATGGCCTTGAGTTGGCACATCGCGGCCAGGCCGGCGGTGTCGTGGGAGTGGATAAAGATCGGCAGGTTCTGCTCGGCTTTGAGTGCCTTGACCAGTTCGCCAGTGGCGTAGGGCGTGAGCAGGCCAGCCATGTCCTTGATCGCGATGGAGTCGCAGCCCATGGCTTCCAATTGCTTGGCCTGGGCCACGAACGCTTCCACGGTATGCACTGGGCTGGTGGTGTAGGCGATGGTGCCTTGTGCATGTTTGCCAGCGGCTTTGACCGCTTCAATGGCCACGCGCAGGTTACGCACGTCGTTCATTGCATCGAAAATGCGGAACACGTCGATACCGTTGACCGCCGCCTTGGCCACGAAGGCTTTGACCACGTCGTCGCTGTAGTGGCGGTAGCCCAACAGGTTCTGGCCGCGCAGCAGCATTTGCAGGCGTGTGTTAGGCAGTGCGGCGCGCAGTTGGCGCAGGCGCTCCCACGGGTCTTCCTTGAGGAAGCGCACACAGGCGTCGAAGGTCGCGCCGCCCCAGACCTCCAGGGACCAGTAGCCGACTTTGTCGAGCTTGTCGCAGATCGGCAGCATGTCGTCGGTGCGCATGCGGGTGGCCAGCAACGATTGGTGGGCGTCGCGCAGGATGGTGTCGGTTACGAAGATCTTCTTGCTCATTGTTATATTCCTCACAGGCCTGCGTGGGCGGCGATGGCGGCGGCGATGGCCAGGGCCAGCTCTTCGGGTTTGCGCTTGATCGAGTAGTTGGTCAGCTCAGGGTGGCTTTCCACAAAGCTTGTATTGAACTGGCCGCTACGGAATTCCGGGTTGCGCAGGATTTCCTGGTAGTAGGCGGCGGTGGTCTTCACGCCTTGCAGGCGCATGTCGTCCAGGGCACGCAGGCCGCGGTCCATGGCTTCTTCCCAGGTCAACGCCCACACCACCAGTTTCAGGCACATGGAGTCGTAAAACGGCGGGATGGTGTAGCCGGTGTAGATCGCTGTGTCGGTACGCACGCCGGGACCGCCGGGGGCGTAGTAACGGGTGATCTTGCCGAAGCTTGGGAGGAAGTTGTTCTTCGGGTCTTCAGCGTTGATACGAAACTGCAACGCGAAACCACGGTGCTGGATGTCTTCCTGCTTGACCGACAACGGCAGGCCGGAGGCGATGCGGATTTGCTCGCGAACGATATCGATGCCGGTGATTTCTTCGGTGATGGTGTGTTCCACCTGCACCCGCGTGTTCATCTCCATGAAGTACACCTCGCCCTCGGCGAGCAGGAACTCCACGGTACCGGCGTTCTCGTAACCCACAGCCTTGGCCGCGCGCACCGACAGGTCGCCTATGTAGGCGCGCTGTTCGGGGGTCAGCTGTGGGCTGGGGGCAATTTCGATCAGCTTCTGGTTGCGACGCTGGATCGAGCAATCACGTTCGAACAGGTGCACCACGTTGCCAAAGCTGTCACCGAGAATCTGCGCCTCGATGTGCTTGGGATTGACGATGCATTTTTCCAGAAACACTTCCGCCGAACCGAAGGCCTTGGTGGCTTCGGAAATCACGCGGGGAAAGGCTTGTTCGAGTTCTTCGCGACTGTTGCAACGACGAATGCCACGGCCGCCACCACCGGAGGTGGCCTTGAGCATCACCGGGTAACCGATACGGTCGCCTTCGGTGAGGGCTTCATGGATGTCGGCAACGTTGCCTTCGGTGCCCGGCGTAACCGGCACACCGGCCTTGATCATGCTGCGGCGCGCTTCGGTCTTGTCGCCCATGCGGCGAATCACTTCTGCCGAGGGGCCGATGAACTTGATGCCGCGCTCGGCACAGATGTCTGCCAACTCGGCGTTCTCCGACAGGAAGCCGTAGCCGGGGTGCAGCGCATCGCAGCCGGTTTCCACCGCCAGGTTCACCAGCTTGCGCGGGTTCAGGTAGCCGGCCAGAGGCTCGGCACCGATGCTGTGGGCTTCGTCGGCACGCTTGACGTGCAACGCATGGCGGTCGGCGTCCGAATAAACCGCGACCGAGCGAATGCCCATCTCGGCGCAGGCACGCACGATTCGTACGGCAATTTCACCACGGTTGGCGATCAGGATCTTTTTTATCACTTGGAAATTCCCTTGAGCCGATTTGCGTGCTTCGACCCGTTGCAGCCGGGCCGGCGCGTGACCAAATGTTTCATGACAGTCGCGAGACACACACTAAGCCCGCCAAGGGATTAACAAAAATCAATAATTATTGGGTCATGCATAAGCAAAGACTTATAGTTGGCAGAGTAGCCTGGGGCGAGGGGATATAAATAATGCGTAAGTCACTGATGAGACTGACATTACGTCAATTGCAGATCTTTCATGAGGTCTGCGATCTGCGCTCCTACAGCCGCGCAGCCGAGGAAATGTCCCTGACGCAACCCGCCGTCAGCCTGCAGATTCGTCAGCTGGAAGAGCTGATCGGCCAGCCGCTGTTCGATTATGTCGGCAAAAAACTCTACATGACCGAGGCGGCCGAAGCCCTGCAGCGCGCCAGCCGCGATATCTTCGGGCGCCTGGAAAACCTCGACATGCAGCTATCGGACATGCAGGGCTCGCTGCAGGGCCAGCTGAAACTGGCGGTGGAATCGAGCGCCAAATATTTCGTGCCGCACCTGTTTGCCGCCTTCAAGCGCCAGCATCCGGAAGTGCAATTGCAGCTCACGGTGGTCAACCGTGCCCAGGTGATCCGCAGGCTCTCGGACAATCGCGACGACCTGGTGATCATGTCCATGGTGCCCCAGGACATGGGTCTGGAGTTCCTGCCGTTTCTCAACAACCCGATTGTCGCCGTGGCGCTGCCGGATCATCCGTTGAGCCTGCAAGGGCCGCTGCGCCTGCAAGACCTGGAGCCTTATACCCTGCTCATCCGCGAACCTGGCTCTGGCACGCGACTGGCCTGCGAAGAGTACTTCAAGGAAAAACGCGTGCACTTCACCCAGACGGTAGAAGTGGCCTCGGCGGAGGCACAGCGTGAGTGCGTGGCGGCAGGGTTGGGCGTGGCCCTGCTGACGCGCCACGCCCTGAACCTGGAGCTGGCCACCGGCGGGCTCAAGGAGCTGCCGGTGGAAGAACTGCCGCTGTACCGCAGTTGGTGCCTGGTGCAGGCCAAGGCTAAACGCCTGTCACCGGTGGCCCATGCGTTCCTGGGCTTTATTCGCAGCGAACGGGTGCAGATCAGCGCGTTGGCTGAGCGTTTCGCTGGGCAGCCACGGGTGCCTGCCAATGCAGTTCCGGGTAGTCACTGATGCTCTGGAGCAACTGGCGCTCCTCGCAACGGTCTTCGATGGCGCGACGGAACGCCATGCGGCGCTGGTCTTCCTGCTGACGACGGGTCTTGACGGTGCTGTTGCTGTCTTCGTAGGGCCGGGTCATTTGGAGTCTCCCAATGCGAGTACGGGGGAGTACAGGATGGGCGCGGGGGATGACGGTTTGGCGGCGCGGGGATTACAGGATGATGAATCTTGCGAAACTGGCGCAAATTCCCTGTGGGAGCTGGCTTGCCTGCGATGGCGGTGTATCAGGCAATGAAGAGGGTAACTGGCAGACCGCTATCGCAGGCAAGCCAGCTCCCACAGGCCCTCAGTCGTCGAGGGCTTTGACGGACTTGGGCGACAACCGCAGGCTACGCAAGCTGCGCTTCACACTCTTGAGGTGGTTGACCAGGCTCGGGCCACGGGCCATGGCCACGCCCATCGCCAGCACGTCGATGACCACCAGGTGGGCAATGCGCGAGGTCAGCGGCGTGTAGATTTCGGTGTCTTCATGCACGTCGATCGCCAGGTTCACCGTGGACAGCTCCGCCAATGGCGTCTGGCTCGGGCACAGGGTGATCAACGACGCGCCGCTCTCACGCACCAGGTTGGCGGGGATCAGCAGGTCTTTGGAACGGCCGGATTGGGAAATGCAGATGGCCACGTCAGTGGGCTTCAAGGTCACCGCCGACATTGCCTGCATGTGCGGGTCACTGTAGGCCGCGGCGGTCAGCAGCAGGCGGAAGAACTTGTGCTGGGCATCGGCCGCCACCGCGCCGGACGCACCGAAGCCGTAGAACTCGACGCGCTGGGCCTGGGACATCGCGGTCACGGCCTTTTGCAGCTCCACCGGGTCGAGCTTCTCACGCACTTCCATCAGGGTGTGCAAGGTGGTGTCGAAGATTTTCAGGCTGTAGTCGGCGACGGAGTCGTCTTCATGGATTGCAAACTGGCCGAAGCTCGCACCAGCAGCCAGGCTTTGGGCCAGCTTGAGTTTCAGATCTTGAAACCCGGAGCAACCAATGGCGCGGCAGAAGCGCACGATGGTCGGCTCACTGATGCCCACGCTGTGGGCCAGGTCGGCCATGGAACTGTGCATCACGGCCGCAGGGTCAAGCAGCACATGATCGGCAACCTTGAGTTCCGATTTGCGTAACAGGTGGCGCGACTGGGCGATATGTTGCAACAGGTTCAAAGGGCAGGACTCTTGTTATTGGCAGGCGCCAGGGATGTAGCAAGCTTGTAGTTATACTACAAGAATTGTGGTTTTGCCCGTGTGATGCATCACTAAATCGCCCTGCTCCCCCCTGATTCAGCGGGCAGGCGCTATGTAGCCATAAACGCGGCCTACGCTGCGTTAAGAAAAATCTGCATTTTTACGTAACAAATCTGCCAGCCCCTCGGCCCGCAGGGGCGGGCTGATCAGGTACCCCTGTACCTCGTCACACTGCTCGCCGCGCAGGAAATCCAGCTGCTGCTGATCCTCCACGCCTTCGGCCACTACCTTGAGCGCCAACCCGTGAGCCATGGCGATGATCGCACGGGTGATTGCCGCATCCTCGCGCCCCTGGCCAAGCCCGCGGATAAAGGCCTGGTCGATCTTTACGTAGTCCACCGGGATGCGCTTGAGGTAGCTGAGGGATGAGTAACCGGTGCCAAAGTCGTCGATGGCCAGCTTCACCCCCAGGTCGCGCAATTGCTGGAAGGTGGCGATGATGTGTTCAACGCTGTCGAGCAACTGGCTTTCGGTCAGTTCCAGCTCCAAGTATTGGGGGTCCAGTGCGGTTTCCTCCAGCACTTGGCGCACCAGGCTGACCAGCTTGCCCTGGCGCAGCTGATGCACTGACAGGTTGACCGACACACGAATCGGCGCCAGCCCCTGGCGCTGCCATTCGCAGGCCTGCCAGCAGGCCTGGCGCAGCACAAATTCGCCCAACGGCACGATCAAGCCGGTTTCTTCCGCCAAACCGATAAAATCGCTCGGCGGCACCATGCCCCACTGCGGATGCTCCCAGCGGACCAACGCCTCGGCAGCCTTCAGCTTGCCAGTGGCCAGGCACAGCTTGGGTTGGTAGAACACTGTGAGCTGACGCTCGTCGATGGCTTTGCGCAGGTGGTTTTCCAGCTGCAAACGCTCCAGGGTGCTGGCTTGCAGGCTGTCGGTGAAGAACTGGAAATTATTCCCGCCCAAATGCTTGGCGTGCTGCATCGCCATATTTGCCTGGCTGACCAGTGCAGAAATTTCCCGCGCGTTATCCGGCAACAGGCTGACGCCCATCGAGGCGCTGACTACCAGTTCATGACCCTCCACGTGCACCGGCACGCGCAGTTTCGCCAGCAGCCGGGTCGCCACCCGCGCCAGGCTCGATAGGTTGCCATAGGCGTCAAACAGCACGGCGAACTCATCACCGGACAGGCGCGCAATGGTGTCGGCCTCCGGCAGCGCGTTGATCAAGCGCCGCGCCATTTTCTGCAGCAGTTGGTCGGCCACTTCATGGCCCAGGCTGTCATTGAGCAATTTGAAGCGGTCGAGGTTGATATGCAGCAGCGCAAGGCTGCGACCGCCTTGGCGCACGCGCTGGTGAGCCTCGCGCAGCCGTTCGCGAAACAGCGAACGGTTGGCCAGGCCCGTCAACTCGTCGTAGTGAGTGAGGTAGCGCATGCGCTCCTCCGACTCGCGCCGCGCGGACAGATCGGCGAAGAAGCCTACGATATGGCTGACGTTTCCCCGTACATCGCGCACCACGTTCAGCTGTAGCCATTGCGGGTAGAGTTCGCCGTTCTTGCGCGTCTCCACCAATTCACCCTGCCAAGTACCGTGGCTGAGCAACGCCTGGCGGATCAGCGGGAAGTGGCGCCGCGCATCGCGACTGCTGGGCAGTTCCACGACGTTGCGGCCAAGCATGTCGTCGATGTCAAAGCCGGTGACGCGGCTGAACGCCTGGTTCACGGCGATCAGCGCGTAGTTCGGGTCGAGGATCACAATGCCTTCGCTGGCCGCCTCGAACACCGTCGAAGCCAGGCGTTGCTGCTCCTCCACCGCCTTGCCGGCGCTGATGTCGCGGCGCGTGCCCAGCATACGGATAACGCGGCCACTGGTCGTGCGCTCCACAGCGCGCCCGCGGTCTTCGATCCACACCCAATGCCCATCGCCATGACGTATCCGGTATTCCACCTGATAATCCTCGCTGCGGCCTTTGAGATGCTCTACCAGCGCGTGCTTGAGCAGTGGCAGATCGTCGGGGTGCAGGCGCGGTTTGAGGTGGCTGAGCATCGCCGTGACGTACTCGGGCTCCAGGCCAAACAACTCTTTGAGTTGTGTGTGGTGGACCTCGTCGGTTTGCAGGTTCCAGTCCCACAGGCCCAGCTCACTGGCTTGCAGGGCCATGGCCAGGCGCGCTTCGCTTTTACTCAAGGCGAGGCTGGCAGCATCCAATTGCTGGCTGCGTTGCGCCACACGGTCTTGCAAGCCGACCTGGGCTTCACGCAAGTTCTGCTCCACCTCGCGGCGCTGCTCGACTTCGCGCACCAGGTCCTGGTTCAACTGCTCACTGCGTTGCTGCGCCTGCTGTAAATGCTCGATCAGAGCCTGGTTCTGGAAACGGCGCAACAGCCCGCGCTGGATCAGGCGGTTGACCTGCCACGCCACCAGGCTCAGGGACGCCAGCAGGATCAGGCCGAGCACACCCCAGCCTTGTTGTTGCGGGGTGCCATTCCAGAACAGGTAGACGATGGCCGGTACCAGGCACGGCAAGGCAAACGACAGGTAGGCCCAAAGACTCACGGCGTAGGCCACGCTGGCCGACAGGGTGGCGGCGCCAATCAGGCCAAACACCCAGGCCTGATGCATGAAACTGTCCGTGGGCACCAGGGCAATGGCCGCAACCGAGAGGGTCAGGCCACTGACCGCCGAGCCGAGCATGAACATACGGCGCCACACGGGCTGGGCCTGCCGGCTGGGCATGGCCGAGTCAAAGGCCGCTACTTGAATCACGCGCATCGCCACCAGGGCGAGCAGCCAGAGCAGCCAGACGCTGTCCAGCAGGTATTGATTGGGGTTCCACAGCAACCAGGCGCAGACCAGGCCATTGACCAGCATCAGTAGCGTTGGCAGCAACGAACCTTGATACAGCAGGCGCGTGCGCTCAACCGCGATTTCGGTTGCATAGTGTTTACAGATGACCTGTGCTGGGGCCGGCGAGGGGCCAAACAGGTCGGTGCTAAGGGTCATAGGCGGTGTTCTTATAATGGTGAGCCCGAAACGTCGACGGAGCATACACAAGCAAGCGCCTGGGCCAAACTGCTACAAGTCATAAAAAACCCGCTGCGATTTGCCGCAAACCTTTGGCCCAGACCGCTTGAGCAAGACACGGCACGGGTTGCGACCGATGACCAACCGGTCATCACCCCCGCCAGAATGTTCGCCGCGTCGGTAGCTTGCAGGCGTTTTGCATCGACCATCCGGCATTGGGATTTGCCCAGGCCCCCCAAGGCCCATAGAATGCGTCGATGCGCGATGATCTCTCTCTTTTGCTGAACTCCCTCAACGATGCCCAACGCCAGGCCGTAGCGGCCCCCGTTGGCCGTCAGTTGGTCCTGGCCGGTGCTGGCTCCGGTAAAACCCGAGTGCTGGTGCACCGTATCGCCTGGTTGATCCAGGTCGAAAACGCGTCCCCGCATTCCATCCTGTCGGTGACCTTCACCAATAAGGCGGCTGCCGAGATGCGTCATCGCATCGAGCAGTTGATGGGCATCAGCCCGGCCGGCATGTGGGTGGGCACTTTCCACGGCCTGGCGCACCGCCTGTTGCGGGCGCATTGGCAGGAAGCGGGGCTGAGCCAGACCTTCCAGATTCTCGACAGCGACGACCAGCAACGCCTGGTCAAGCGCGTGATCCGCGAACTGGGCCTGGACGAACAACGCTGGCCGGCGCGTCAGGCGCAGTGGTTTATCAACGGCCAGAAAGACGAGGGCCTGCGCCCGCAACATATCCAGGCCAGCGGCGACCTGTTCCTGGCCACCATGCGCAGCATTTATGAAGCCTATGAAGCGGCCTGCGTGCGCGCTGGCGTCATCGACTTCTCCGAACTGCTGCTGCGTGCCCTCGACCTGTGGCGCGACAATCCCGGTTTGCTGGCCCATTACCAGAAACGCTTCCGCCACATCCTGGTGGACGAGTTCCAGGACACCAACGCCGTGCAGTACGCCTGGTTGCGCCTGCTGGCCAAAGGCGGCGACAGCCTGATGGTGGTGGGCGATGACGACCAATCGATCTACGGCTGGCGTGGCGCGAAAATCGAGAACATCTACCAGTATTCCGAAGACTTCCCGGACGCGGTGACCATCCGCCTGGAGCAGAATTACCGCTCCACCGCCGGGATCCTCAAGGCTGCCAACGCCTTGATCGCCAACAACACCGGGCGCCTGGGCAAAGAGCTGTGGACCGACGGCGGCGAAGGCGAAGCGATCAACCTGTACGCGGCGTTCAATGAGCACGATGAAGCGCGCTACGTGGTGGAAACCATCGAAAGCGCACTGAAAACCGGCCTGGCCCGCAGCGATATCGCGATTCTGTACCGTTCCAACGCCCAATCGCGGGTGCTGGAAGAGGCCTTGCTGCGCGAGCGCATCCCGTACCGCATCTATGGCGGCCAGCGCTTCTTCGAACGCGCCGAAATCAAGAACGCCATGGCCTACCTGCGTTTGCTTGAAGGCCGTGGTAACGATGCAGCGCTGGAGCGGGTGATCAATATCCCGGCGCGTGGCATTGGCGAGAAAACCGTCGAAGCGATCCGCGACCATGCGCGCCATGCCGATGTGTCGATGTGGGAAGCCATGCGCTTGCTGATCGCCAACAAAGGCCTGACTGGCCGTGCTGCCGGGGCGTTAGGGGTGTTTGTCGAGCTGATCGAGAACCTGGCCGCAAAATGCGCGGAAATGCCGCTGCACCTGATGACCCAGACCGTCATCGAGCAGTCCGGGCTGATCGCCTATCACGAAGCGGAAAAGGGCGAGAAAGGCCAGGCCCGGGTAGAAAACCTTGAGGAACTGGTCAGCGCTGCTCGTGCGTTCGAAAACACCGAGGACGACGAAGAGCTGACGCCACTCGCCGCCTTCCTGGGCCACGCCTCGCTGGAAGCCGGCGATACCCAGGCCGATGAGCATGAAGACAGCATCCAGCTGATGACCTTGCACAGCGCCAAGGGCCTGGAATTCCCTTACGTGTTCCTGGTGGGCATGGAAGAAGGCCTGTTCCCTCACAAGATGAGCCTGGAAGAACCTGGCCGTCTTGAAGAAGAACGCCGCCTGGCCTACGTGGGCATTACCCGGGCGATGCAGAACCTGGTGATGACCTACGCCGAGACCCGACGGCTGTACGGCAGCGAAACCTACAATAAGGTGTCGCGCTTCGTACGTGAGGTGCCGAAGGGGCTGATCCAGGAAGTACGCTTGTCCAACAGCGTCAGCCGCCCGTTTGGCGGTGGCCAGCAACAGAACTCCAGCAGCATGTTTGCCGGCTCCGAAATACCGGAAACCCCGTTCAGCCTGGGCCAACAGGTCAAGCATGCGATCTTCGGCGAAGGCGTGATCCTCAACTTCGAAGGCGCCGGCGCCCAGGCCCGGGTGCAGGTGAACTTCGCCGAGGGCAGCAAGTGGCTGATGATGGGTTACGCCAAGCTCGAAGCGGTGTGAACTCCATTCCTGTAGGAGCGAGCTTGCTCGCGAAGAACGCCCAGACAATGCGTTCATCCAGAATGCCCGCGTAATCGTTGACGTTTTTCGCGAGCAAGCTCGCTCCTACAGAGAGCGGTTCAGCATGAAGGGACGGCTGCGCCCTTGTATTTCACGAGTGCGGGCCAATATCTGTAATTAGTCCTACAGACCCTTCGGATTTGGTCTTACGCAAAAGCCCGAAACATTATGCCGCTAGCCACTGCCACGACACCTGTGCAACATGGCGCGCGTGCAATCCACAAATGGGAATTCCCTATATGAAACGTTTTCTTAGCATCGCCATGGCGTTGTGCATCGGCCTGACGATGAGCCTCGACGCCAACGCCAAACGCTTCGGTGGCGGCAAAAGCTCGGGCGCGGCACCGACTCACCAGACCAGCCAGATGGCTCCATCCGCCGGTGCGGGCGGTGCTGCGGCTACTGCAGGCGCAGCCGGTGCTGCTGGCGCTGCTGCCAAGGCCGGCGGTGCTTCGCGCTGGCTGGGCCCACTGGCCGGCATCGCCGCCGGTGGCCTGCTCGCGTCCATGTTCATGGGCGACGGCTTCCAGGGCATGCAGATCTTCGACATCCTGATCATGGGCGTCATCGCCTTTTTGGTCTTCCGCTTTATCGCCGCCCGTCGCCGCAAGCAGCAGGAGCACCTGGCTCCAGCCGGCGCGCCGATGCAGCGTGAAGCGTTCGAGCAAAAGCCTGCCATGGGTTCGATCTTCGGTGGTTCGGCAGCTCCTGCCGCCCGTCCGGTGATCAACGCACCGGCCTGGTTCAACGAAGAGCGTTTCGTCGAAGCAGCCCGCAGCCACTTCCAGTCCCTGCAACAGCACTGGGACGCCAACGAAATGGACAAGATCTCCGAGTTCGTGACCCCGCAACTACTGGAGTTCCTCAAGCGCGAACGCGCCGAGATCGGTGACGCCTTCCAGTCGACCTACATCGACGACCTGCGCGTACAGCTCGATGGCGTGGACGATCGTGCCGACAAGACCATCGCCACCCTGACGTTCAGCGGTGTGTCGAAGTCCTCGCGTTTCGACCAGGGCGAAGTGTTCAGCGAAAGCTGGAACATGGAACGCGCCCAGGGCGACGACCAGCCATGGCTGGTCGCCGGTATCCGCCAGAACGGCTAATACCTGCGCGTTTGAGCGAGCGGTAACAAAAACCCCGGACGTGTCCGGGGTTTTCTATTTCACGGTTGCACTTATAGCGAGCTACTGTATAAAACGCCCCTATAAACCGCGCCATCTAGCAAGAGGATCCCGGCCGTGGAAGAAATCATCGAACAACTGCGTGAAGCCAACGAACCGGTCCCGGTTCCTTTGGAGCTACCTGACGAAGACCTGCTGGTGGAAATCGAGGAACAACTGTTCATCGACATCCCCTTTGTCTTCCGTGAATTTTTGCTGACCGTCAGCGACGTAGTCTATGGCAGCCTGGAACCCGTGACCGTCACCGACCCGCAGTCCCACACCTACCTGCCGGACGTTGCGGCCAACGCCTGGGATGCCGGTGTTGATCGCAGCCTGATCCCTATTTGCCAGGACGGCGACGACTACTACTGCGTCGAAGAAGACGGCACCGTGGTGTTGTGGTCGGCCGAAGAAGAATTGGTCACCGAAGAAACCTGGGAATCGGTGTGGCACTGGGCACGGGACGTCTGGCTGGAAAGCTGAGTCCCTTAACCTCTGGCAACCGGCTTTTGTGGCGAGGGAGCTTGCTCCCGCTGGGCTGCGAAGCAGCCCCGTCAACGCCAGTCAGTGCTCCGTATCCTTGTGGTTATCCAGCGTCTCCAGCAACGCAACCTGCATCCGCGTATGCACACGGATAAACCAGCGCCAGAGCACTGCAGCCACCGCCGCCGTGACCACGGCAATCAACACCAGCAACTTGTTGGTCGGCAGAATACTGGCCGACAAGGCTGCCAATAGCAGAAAGATCACCAGCAGCGACAAGAGGGGGATCAGCTCCGCAATCACCCTTCGCACACGCTGGGTATGACGCCCGGCCATCTCTGGCTTCACGCTCATCTCCGCCAGCAGCATCGACAGCGCCTTGAGCTTGCGATACGCCGCAATCAGGAACGGCAACGACACTAGCAGCGCCCCGCCCCAGATCAACGCCTTCTGCCAACTTTGATCGCTGACCCAGCCTTCCAGATACCCACCGATGCGCTCCGCGAAAAAGCTACCAGCAAAGAAGATCGCGATCACCAACGCCAGGTTTACCCCGACTTGCAGGATGATCTTGCGGATCATCGCGGCCAACATCGCCCCCTCGCCCTGGGGCTGAATGCTGCGCAACCATTCCCCATACATGCCGAACACTCGGCTCATACGCTTGGGCATCACCGCCGCGATCTTCAATGACAGTGGGTCCGCGCCACGAATCAGGTAGGGCGTCAGCAGCGTGGTGATCGCCGAAACGGCCACCGCCACCGGATACAGGAAGTCGCTGGTGACCTGCAGGGTCATCCCCAGCGCCGCGATGATGAAAGAAAACTCGCCAATTTGTGACAGTCCCATACCCACCCGCAGCGAGGTGCGACCATCGTTACCGGCGATAAACGCGCCCAGCCCGCAAGACAGCATCTTGCCCAGCACCACCGCCACGGTGATCACCGCAATGGGCCAGGCGTATTGCAGCAGGATCTGCGGGTCGATCATCAAGCCAATCGCCACGAAGAAAATTGCGCTGAACATATCGCGAACAGGCTCGATCAGGCGCTCGATCTTAATCAACTGGCGGGATTCAGCCATGATCGCGCCAATCAGAAAGGCCCCGAGCACCATGCTGTATTCCAACTTCACCACCAGCAAGCAGAAACCGAAGCACAGGCCCAACACGGTGATCAGCAGCATCTCATTGCTTTCGAACTTGGCCACATAAGCCAGCAGACGCGGCACCAGCAAAATACCAATCACCAGGGCAACGATCATGAACAGCGAAAGCTTGCCGACCGTGGAGAACACTTCGCCGGAGCTGACCGTGCCACTCACGGCGATGCTCGACAGCAACGCAATGATGCCGATACCCAGGATGTCCTCGACGATCAACACGCCGAAAATCAGCTGGGCGAACCGCTGGTCTTTCATCTTCAGGTCGTTGAGGGCCTTGACGATAATGGTGGTCGAGGAGATTGCCAGGATCGCGCCGAGGAACAGCGAGTCCATAGTGCTCCAGTCGAACCAGCGGCCGATCTCGTAGCCGATCCAGATCATCAGCACGATTTCCAGGAACGCCGCGATAAACGCCGTCGCTCCTACCTTGAATAGCTTGCGCAGGCTGAATTCCAGGCCCAGGCAGAACATCAGGAAGATGACCCCCAGCTCCGCCAGGGTCTTGATCGTGTCTTCATCGTGGATCAGGCCAAACGGCGGGGTGTGGGGGCCGATAATGAAGCCGGCAACGATGTAGCCCAGCACCACCGGCTGCTTGAAGCGGTGAAACAGGATGGTGACCACCCCTGCCACCAGCATGATCACGGCCAAGTCCTGGATAAAGCTGATGGCGTGCATGGCGAGGGGCTCCTTGAGGTGCAGGCGCTTTTCCCACTTCCGGCCGCGCCTTTGAAGGGTCGGAAAAGTCTGCCTTGATCGTAAGAAAAGCCCTGAGAAGGGCTTTTGAAGGGTAACACCGCGACTTCTGCTGGAAAGCCGGTGCAATATATGGAAACAGATCGCTGCGCGCGTGACGGCAAGCCGCCTGACGGCGTCCCGTTAGGGATGGCGCTGCAAAGACTATGAGTACCCGCAGAGGTGCCTTCCCCCCCAACCAATGCCTACAACCCGTGAGTGTGCTATGGAACCCGGAAACGCCCAGCTGTCGATGACGGTACTGATGACCCCTGACATGGCCAATTTCTCTGGCAATGTGCACGGCGGCACACTGCTCAAGTACCTCGACGAAGTGGCCTACGCCTGCGCCAGCCGTTATGCCGGTCGTTATGTGGTCACGCTGTCGGTGGACCAGGTGATTTTTCGCGAGCCGATTCATGTCGGTGAGCTGGTGACCTTCCTGGCGTCAGTCAACTACACCGGCAATACGTCGATGGAAGTGGGCATCAAGGTGGTGACCGAGAACATCCGTGAACGTTCGGTGCGTCATACCAACAGCTGCTTCTTCACCATGGTGGCCGTGGACGACCAGCGCAAACCTGCCGCCGTACCGCCGTTGCAGCCGCAGAACAGCGAGGACAAGCGCCGCTTTGTGCAGGCTCAGCAGCGTCGTCAGATTCGCCAGGAACTGGAAAAGCGCTACCGGGAAATCAAAGCCGACGCGCCGTAATTTGTAAACCCAATCAAAATGTGGGAGCGGGCTTGCCCGCGATAGCAGTGGTTCAGTCGATATCTCTTTGACTGAGACTCCGCCATCGCGGGCAAGCCCGCTCCCACATTGGGATCTGTGTCATTACAGGCTGATCGGTGTGGCTTCGAAGCGCACACGAGGGTGGGCAATACGGTCCTGGGCCCGCACCAGTTCCAGTTCATAACTGGCGCAGGCCTGGGTTTCCAGCAGCACTTCATGCACGGCCGCGGCGGTGAATTCAAAGGCAGCCACCAGGCTATCGCCCAACAGTACCCGCGCCAGGAACAGGCCGGACGTCAGGTCGCCCACACCCACTGGCTGACGCGGAAACGCCAGCAGGGGCCGGCGCAAGTGCCAACTGCCATCAGCCGTCACCAACAGCATTTCAAACCCTTCTGGCAGTTTGCCTGGGTAATCCAGGTGCTTGACCAACACAGCCTTGGGCCCGCGCGCCAGCAAGGCCTTGGCCATCGCCAGGCAATCGAACAGCGATTGCGGCTTGCGCCCGGCAAAACTGTCCAGCTCCAGTTGGTTGGGGCACAGGAAGTCCGCCATGGCGGCGGCTTCATCCAAGAGGAAATCGCTGACCTCCTGCGGCACGATGCAACCCTTTTCCGGGTGGCCCATCACCGGGTCGCACAGGTACAGCGCCTTGGGGTTGATCGCCTTGATGCGCGCCACACCGCTGAGGATGGCGCGGCCCTGGTCTGCACTGCCCAGGTATCCGGACAGCACCGCATCACAATTGCCCAGCTCACCAATCGCGGCAATACCCTCTACCAGCGCAGGAATTTGCTGCGGCGCCAACACTTCGCCCGCCCACTGTCCATACTGGGTGTGGTTGGAGAACTGCACCGTGTTGAGCGGCCAGACATTCACCCCGACACGCTGCATGGGGAACACGGCGGCGCTGTTTCCGGCGTGGCCGAAGACCACATGAGACTGGATCGCAAGCAGGTGAGGTGTACGTTTCATGCGGGAGATTTCCGTAAAACCGTTGAATTTCTGGCCGAGCAGTATGCGACTAAACGCAGCCTGTACGACAGACCGGCGACACAGTTAAGCTGCGCTCACTTTGTTGGAGTTCATGGAATGCTGACCCTGGGAAACATCTTCGTCTTGATGCTGCTGGCAACCGGCGCCGCCTGGGTTTGGCACAACCACGGCCTGCGTGAACGGGCGTTGGCGCGGGTCAAGCAGCATTGCGCCAAGCTCGATATCGAGCTGCTTGACGGTGCCGTGGCGCTCAAACGCATCGGTTTCGTCAAGGATGCCAATGGCCGTCGACGCCTGGCGCGCATCTATAATTTCGAGTTTACGGTAACCGGCGAAACCCGGCATGCCGGGGTCATCACCCAATTCGGCGCCCACAGCGCGCAGATCGAACTGGCGCCCTACCCGTTCGAAACCAAGGAGCCGCTGCCCAGCGCCGAGATCATCGAATTGAGCCAGTGGCGCCAGGACCACGCCAGCAAGAAACATCAGTAACGGCAGGCTGCCAGGGCGCTCTGCAATGCGGCCACGTCCTGTGGTGCGCTGAAGATCAACTCAACACGTGAATCGCGCCGCCAAGCGCTGGGTTGCCAGTGCAGTGGGCTGTTATCCACCGCGTTGGCGGACACCCAGCCCTCAACGCTGTGGATAACCAATTTGGCACGGCGCCAGTCGAGACTCGCTAGCCACTGATGCAGACGGCTGACCTCGAATCGCTGGCTTGGGTGCCAGCGCCAGCCGATGCTCCAGCCGCCCTCCTGGCTCTGGCTCAGACAGATCGGCAGCCCCGGGTCGCTCCAGATCGCCGGCATTTGCCCCACCGCTTCAGGCACGCCGAAATTATCCACAGCTACTTGGGCCTGTGCTTTCAAACCGGGCAACCGGTCGAGTGGCAGTTGCGCCTGGCGTGTCCAATGGAGCGGGCAATCGGGTAATTGCGCTTCAATCGCCTGACATTGCCCCGCGGTCAGCGTCTCGTCCTTGTTCAACACCAGCAGACCGGCACTGGCCAACGCCTCCTGTTGTGCCTGCGGCAATGGCCTGCCCGCTGCTAAAGCCTGGGCATCGAGTACCAGCACGCAAGGCTGAACGGCCAGCACGTCTTGCCATGGCGCCTGCCGCAGTTGCTTGAGCAATTGCGCCGGATGGCCCAGGCCTGAGGGTTCAATAAACAGCCGGTCCGGCTTGGCCTTACGCAACAAGCGGCCCAGCCCTACCTGGAACGGTGCGCCGTTCACACAACACAAACAGCCGCCCGCCACCTCGCCCAGGGCGATACCGTCATCGTCCTGGGTAAGTAAGGCAGCATCCAGGCCGATCTGGCCGAACTCGTTGATCAGCACCGCCCAGCGCTCGTTGGCCGGGCGCTGGGCAAGCAGGTGCTTGATCAGGCTGGTCTTGCCGGCGCCCAAGGGCCCGGCAATCACATGGGTGGGAATGTTCTGCAGCATAAGAGGCATGGTTCAGGCCGTTTAGAGCGTTTGATCCTACGCGGTTATGCCAGCCAATCCAGCGTCAGGATCAACCGTCGTTCATCGGCCTTGAGCGCCGGCGAGCGGTGGATCAGGCCATGCCCTTCATTGCCATGCCATTTGGTGCCTTTAAGCAGCGCCACCTCACCGCAATGGATCTGCTCGATGCGCTCCGTGGGCTCGGCATCCACCTGGCTCAATGCGCGCCGGTCCATGACGCCTTCACGCAACCATTGGCTGCCGATACCGGCGTAGGTGGTGATCAGCCGAACCGGTACGTGATCGACGTGAAAACGCGGGCACATGGCCTTGTCCAATAGCCGTAGACGCACGCCGATGCGCTTGGCGCCCAGCAGGCAGGCGAATGCACTGACCAGCCACGACACATCGGCGATAAACCCATCGTAGCCTTCAAGATCGCGACAGCTGGACGCCAAACCCTGCAAGTTCGGCACGGAGTCTTCGCTAACCAACTCGACCACCAAGGACTCGGCCAAGGGTTCATTGAGCGCCAAAAGCAAAGCGCCAAACTCAGCGATATGCAGGGGCAGTTGGCGCTGCCAGATTGCCAGGTTGACGCCGTCATTGAGGATATCGGACAGCGCCAGCGGCGTTTCCCCATGTGTCTGGCGGATGACGGGGCGCAGGGGGATGACCGGGGCCAACATCAGGCGACCTGCTCATACCAAGGGCCAAACGGGTCGGGCAGCAGGCGCCAACCTTCGACACCCAGGGCCATTTCTTCATCGTTGAGCAAGCAGGCGTCCAACTCGCTACGCATCTGGGCGAAGTCGATGTTTTGCCCGATAAACACCAGTTCCTGACGGCAGTCACCCGTGCTCAGCTGCCAGTTAGCCATGATCGCCGCCACGCTTTCCTCGTCCTGAGGCCACTGGCTTTTCGGCACAAAGCGCCACCAACGCCCGGCAAACCCATGGCGCATCAAGCCACCCGCCTGGGACCAACTGCCCGCATCCTGATGTTTGCTGGCCAACCAGAAGAAACCCTTGGAGCGCAACAGCTTGCCGTTGACCCAGGGGCGGTCGATAAAGTCGAAAAAGCGCTGTGGATGAAAGGGCCGGCGCGCACGGTAAGCGGTGGACGCTATGCCGTATTCTTCGGTTTCCGGCACATGCTCACCGCGCAATTCCTGCAACCAGCCCGGTGCCTGGGCGGCGCGTTCGAAGTCGAAACGGCCGGTGTTGAGGATCTTGTTCAGCGGGACTTCGCCCATGACCATCGGGATGATTTCCGCCTGGGCGTTGAGGCGCTCAAGGATGGCCATCAGTTCTTCGCGTTCGCGGCTGCTGATCAGGTCAATCTTGCTGATCAGGATGACGTCGGCGAATTCGATCTGTTCGATCAACAGGTCGGTGATGGAACGTTCATCCTCCTCACCGAGGGTTTCGCCCCGTGAAGCCAGGCTTTCGGCAGCCTGGTAGTCGAGCAGGAAATTCATACCGTCGACCACAGTGACCATAGTGTCCAGGCGTGCAATGTCGGCCAGGCTTTGCTCGTTTTCATCGCGAAAAGTGAAGGTTTCGGCCACGGGCAAAGGTTCGGAAATACCGGTGGATTCGATCAGCAGGTAATCGAACCGGCCTTCCTTAGCGAGCTTTCCTACCTCTTCAAGCAAGTCTTCGCGCAAGGTGCAGCAGATGCAGCCATTGCTCATCTCCACCAGCTTTTCTTCCGAACGATTGAGCGTGACATCACGCTGCACTTCGCTGCCGTCGATGTTGATTTCACTCATATCGTTGACGATCACCGCCACCCGCAGGTTGTCGCGGTTGCGCAGGACATAATTGAGCAGCGTACTTTTACCGGCACCGAGAAAGCCGGACAACACGGTCACAGGGAGACGATTGGGCATCAGGTATTCCTCATCAAGGTTGGCCGGTCAAACTGCCCGTTTATGGCGTTCGCGCAGCTCTTCACGTTCTTTGGCTTCGATACATAAGGTGGCGGTGGGACGCAGCAGCAGGCGTTGCAGGCCGATGGGCTCGCCGGTTTCACGGCACCAGCCGTATTCGCCACGGGCCAGCAATTCCAGGGCGTCGTCGATCTTGTCCAACAGCTTCTTTTCACGCTCCAGCAGGCGCAGTTGCCATTGGCGTTGCTCTTCGGCACAGCCGATATCCGCCAGGTCGCTGTTGGTTTCCTGCTCGCGCAGCGCCTGGAACTGCGCGTCGATACGGGCTTGCAGGTCATCACGCTGAGCCAGCAACAGTTCGCGGAAGAAGCGCTGCTGGGCCTCATTCATGTAGTCGGCCGCTGGTTGGGCCAAAAGATCGTGTTCGGTCATGGGAAGCGGTTCGCGGGTCGGGCTGTGCTTTTATGTTATAGTATAACAATACAAATAAGCCAATCCCTCTTGCTCGCCGCGACGAAGGGCGCAATGCTGGTCACCTGCCTATGTTGAGAACCTTGATGAAATACCTGCTGTGCGCGCTGCTATTGGCAGTCGCCGGGCCTGCCTGCGCCCAGGCACCCAGCCTGTTGGCCAAGTGCACACGCAGCGCCAACCTGCTGGCGTGTGTGGACCCGTTGGGCAATGCCTATAGCGTGGCAACCATCGGCAGCACTACGTATCTGCGCGGTTTCGAAGTGATCGGCAAACGCTATTGGGCGCAGACCAACAGCCGGTATGGGCAACTGACGTTCTTTACCGGGTTGGCATCGGATGGCGAGGCGTGGGTCGGCTACACGCGGCGCGTGGGCTGGACCACCATCAACCGGTTCTCCAGCTCAGGCGGCGCCAGCGCCAAGTTCACCTGCAGCCGAATGACCGGCTGTTAGACCTGGCTGTTTTTCTGCGCCTGCACCCAGGCCATGTAGCTGTTCATGGGTGGATTCTTCTGAAAGTAACGCTTGAGTCCTTCGAAAAGGCCATCCGCCACCGCCTGCTGATGACGCGCCGTGACAAGCCGCTGGGCGTCGCGCGCGTTGGAAATGAACCCCGTCTCCACCAAGATCGACGGTACGTCCGGTGACTTGAGCACGGCGAACCCGGCCTGCTCCACACGTTTCTGATGCAGGCTGGTGATGTTTTGCAGGCTGCCCAATACCGAGCTGCCCAGCTGAAGGCTGGAGGCGATGGTCGCGTTCATCGACATGTCGAGAATCACCCCAGCCAGCATCGGGTCCTTGTCCTTCAGATTGAGCAAGGTGGTGGCGCCCAGCAAGTCGGCGCCATTTTCGCGTTGGGCCATGAAACGAGCCGTAGCCGAGGTGGCGCCCCCTTCAGACAGCGCATACACCGAGGCGCCCGACGCGGTCAGCCGTGGCGCGGCGTCGGCATGCACTGAGATAAACATATCGGCCTTGTGTTTACGGGCGATGTCCACGCGCTTGCGCAGCGGCACGAAGAAGTCGTCGTTGCGCACCAGTTTTACGTCAAAACCCTTTTCGCGCTTCAAGCGTTTAGCCAACAACTGAGCAATCGACAGCACCACATCTTTTTCGCGCTGGCCTTTGGAGCCAATGGCACCTGGGTCTTTGCCGCCATGGCCAGGGTCGACCACCACGATGATGTCGCGCTTGGGATGCCCCTTGTCTATCGGCGTCACCAAGGGTGCCGGCTCAGCGGCGATTTGACGGAGCGCACGGGTCGCGTTGGTCAAATCCAACACCAGGCGATGGCCTTGGCCCTCCTGGGGCGGCAGCACGAAACTGTTGAGCTGCATGGGCTCGACCAGGTCCAGCACGATGCGCGTATCGCTCTTGCCGAAATGCCCGGAACGGATCGAGGTAATCCCACTGTTCTTCAACGCCAACTGGGAAAAGTCGCCGCTGAGCCCGGCGCCACTCAAGTCGATGATCAAGCGGTCCGGTGAGGTCAGGGAAAAGGTCTTGTATTGCACCGGGCCGCTGAGGTCGAACACCAGGCGCAGCTTGTCCTCCGAGCGCCACAGGCGTGCATTGCGAATCTGTGTGGCGTAAGCCCCCAAAGGCAAGGTGAACAGAGGGCTGACCAGCAGCAGGTTAAGGAGCTGACGTCTGTGCATGACATACACCGCAGATAAAGGAGCGTCCCTACTCGATATGACTGAACAAAGGCTGGAGCAGAAAATTCATCGTAGCTCGTATTGTTATACTATAACATGTCGAATTATTTCCAACGATGGACCTGCTTATGAACGCGCTGACTCTGCCGGATATTGCCGCGCAGGCTTCACGCCAAGCCTTGCCACTCGACTGGGTGGGGATGTGCGGCATCGCCTTGCCGATCCTGATTGACGGTCAACACCTGACCGCCACCGCTGATGCGGGCGTAAGCCTGGACGACGGCACGGCCCGTGGCATTCATATGTCACGCCTGTATCTGGCTCTGGAAATGCTCGATCAACAGCCGCTGACATCTGCACTGCTGCGTAATGTACTGCAGCGTTTTCTCGACACACATGAAGGTTTATCTAAGAACGCTTACCTGCGCATCCACACCCAGTTGCTGCTTAAACGCCCTGCCCTGGTCAGCCCATTAGCCGGTTGGAAGACCTACCCGGTGAGCATCGAAGCGCGCCTGGAAAACCAGATGTTCCACGTGGAACTAAAAATTGACGTTACTTACTCCTCAACCTGCCCTTGCTCCGCCGCCCTCGCCAGGCAGTTGATTCAGCAGCAATTTGTGGATGATTTCGCCAACACGCCGTTACAGCATGAAGCGGTGCTGGCCTGGCTCGGCAGTGCCGACGGCATCGTCGCCACACCCCATAGCCAACGCAGCAGCGCGCAGTTGCACGTCCACCTGCAAGGTACTGACCTGCCAATAGTCGACTTGATCAACGCTGCCGAAGCCGCGCTCGGCACCGCCGTACAAACCGCGGTGAAACGCGCAGACGAACAAGCCTTCGCCCTGGCCAACGGGCAGAACCTGATGTTCTGCGAAGACGCCGCACGCCGCCTGAACCTCGCCTTGAAACGCTCGGATGCCATCAAAGCCTTCCACCTCAAAGTGATCCACGCCGAAAGCCTGCACGCGCACGATGCCGTGGCTGAAAGCCGCTGGACGAGAGACTTTGCATGATCACCTGTAACTCTTTGCGCTGGGGTGCCCCCGGGCAACCGCTCACCCCGGCACTGGATTTGACCCTGGAAAAAGGCAGCCTCACCGGCATCATCGGCGCCAACGGCACAGGCAAGAGCAGCCTGCTCAAAGTCATCGCCGGCCTGCAAAAACCGCTGGAGGGAAAGGTCATTGTGGATGTTCCACGCCGTGGCGGCCTGGCCTTCCTGCCCCAGCAGCAACACTTGGACCGGCAGTTCCCCATCAGCCTGCAAGAACTGGTGGCCGCAGGTTTTTGGCGCACCCAACACACGTCACAACAACGCAGCCAACGTCTGCAAGCAGTACTCGAAGACTGGTGCCTGCTTGGCCTGGAACACCGCCCCTTGATGGCATTGTCCGGCGGCGAATTGCAGCGTGCCCTGCTGGCACGCATGAGCCTGGCCGACGCACCTGTCCTGCTGCTCGATGAACCTCACGCCGCCCTCGATGAGGATGGCCAGGCGCTGTGCTGGAAACACATCCATGCCTGGCACAACGAAGGCCGCACCCTGGTGATCGTCTGCCATGACCTGGCCTCCGTACGTCACCACACCCAGCACGTACTGCAGATCAAAAACACCGGCTGCGTATTCGGCCCCAGCAAAGAGCTGATCCGCCCGCAACCGCAGATGCAGGTGGCCTGAATGCACTTCACTGCCCACTTATGGATGCCGTTTCATGAGTTCGTCTTTATGCGCCGCGCACTCATCGGCGGTTTGGTACTGGCTTGCAGCACCGCGCCGCTAGGAGTGTTTCTGATCCTGCGGCGCATGAGCCTGATCGGTGACGCGGTGGCCCATGGCATCCTGCCCGGCGCCGCCCTCGGCTTCTGGTTCGCTGGGCTGAGCCTGCCCGCGCTGACCCTCGGCGGCCTGGGTGCGGGCCTGAGCATGGCCGGCCTGGCCGCGTGGATCACTCGCCGCACCGGCCTGCGCGAAGACGCCAGCCTCGCCGCCATCTACCCCATTTCTCTGGCCTCCGGCGTGCTGATCCTGGGCCTTGCCGGCAAGCGCCTGGACCTGCTGCACCTGCTGTTCGGCTCCGCCCTGGCCGTGGATCAAACCACCTTGACCTGCATGCTCTGGGTCTCGGGTTTCAGCCTGATCGCCATGGCGCTGATCTACAAACCGCTGCTGCTGGACACCCTCGACCCGCTGTTCCTGCAAACCGTCAGCCGCCTCGGCCCCCTCGCCCATGGCGTGTTCCTGACCCTGGTGGTGCTGAACCTGGTGATCGGTTTCCAGGCGATCGGCGCGTTGATGGTGGTCGGCTTGATGATGTTGCCGGCCATCGCCTCACGCTTCTGGAGTCGACGCCTTCCAGTGCTGATCGCGGTATCAGCGCTGCTGGGATGCCTGTCGGTGTGGTTGGGCCTGCTGCTGTCGTTCTACTACTCACTGCCCAGCGGCCCGGCCATCGTGCTGGTGGCGGGCGCTGGGTATTTGTTGTCCGTGGTGTTCGGTCCGGTGCACGGTTTGTTGCGCCGCCCGCCTTTGCTTACATCCCAATGAGGTGTTTCCCGATGCGCGCTCTACTCGTGCTGTTCAGTCTGCTGCTACCGCTTTCGATGGCCCAGGCCGCCGACAAACTCCAAGTGGTTACCAGCTTCAGTATTCTCGATGACATCACCCACCAGATCGGTGGCGAGCATATCCAGATCAGCAACATGGTCGGCCCGGACGCCGACGCCCATACCTACGAACCCACCCCGGATGACGCCAAGGCACTGCTCAAGGCCAAGGTGATTATCAAGAACGGCCTCGGTTTCGAGCCGTGGCTGGACCGCCTGGTCACCAGCACCGAAACCAAGGCAACGGTGGTCACCGCTAGCAAAGGTGTGATTTCCCACACCATGGACGAGGATGGCGAAACCATTCCCGACCCGCACGCCTGGCACAACCTGGCCAACGCCGAGATTTATGTGAGCAACATCACCAAGGCCCTGGTGGCCGCCGACCCTGCCAACAAGACCGCCTACCTGCGCAACAGCCAGGCCTACCTCAAACAAATCCATAGCCTGCTGGAAGAGGCCAAAGCCAAGTTCGGCGCCCTGCCACCGGGTAACCGCCGCATCGTCACTTCCCATGACGCTTTCGGTTACCTGGGCCAGGCCTATGGCATCCAGTTCCTCGCGCCCCAGGGCTTGTCCACCGAACGTGACCCTTCGGCCGCTGAAGTTGCCGCGCTGATCACCCAGATTCGCAAGGACAAGGTCAAAGCCGTGTTCATGGAAAACATCAAAGACTCGCGCCTGCTCAAGCAGATCGCTGACGAAAGCGGCGCACAGATCGGCGGCACGCTGTACTCCGACGCCCTCGCCGCAGAAGGCCCGGCCAGCACCTTCATCGGGCTGTTCGAATACAACCTCAACACCCTGTGCGCCGCACTGAGCCAGCCATGATCCGCAAAAATCCTTCGGGCGACCTGCCGGTGATTGCCGAATCGGCCTACGTCGACAAGACCGCGATCATCTGCGGCAAAGTCATTATTGGAGAGAACGTATTCGTCGGCCCCTACGCAGTGATCCGCGCCGACGAAGTGGATGCCAGCGGCGCCATGGACCCGATCACCATCGGCGCCAACTCCAACATCCAGGACGGCGTGGTCATCCACTCCAAATCCGGCGCAGCAGTGACCATCGGCGAATTCACCTCCATCGCTCACCGCTCTATCGTCCACGGCCCCTGCACAGTGGGCGACCGCGTGTTTATTGGCTTCAACAGCGTGCTGTTCAATTGCGCCGTGGGCGATGGGTGCGTGGTGCGCCACAACTCGGTGGTCGACGGCCGCGACCTGCCCGCCGCTTTCTACGTGCCCTCCACGACGCGTATCGGCCCCAACACCGACTTGTCGCAATTCCCGCCGGTGAGTGTCAGCGCCTCGGAGTTTTCCGAAGACGTGGCACGCACCAACGTCGACCTGGTACGCGGCTACAAAGCCCTGCAAAACGAGTTCTGAACCATGAGCCGCCTGCTGATCCGCAACGCCCGCCTGGTCAACGAGGGCCAGGTATTCGACGCCGACGTACTGATTGCCAATGGCCGTATCGAGAAGATTGCCGCCAGCATTCAAGGCGATAACGAACCGGTGGAGATCGATGCCAACGGCCAGTGGCTACTGCCAGGGATGATCGACGACCAGGTGCACTTTCGCGAACCCGGCGCGCCGGAAAAAGGCAGCTTCTACAGCGAATCGCGCGCGGCAGTGGCCGGCGGTATCACCAGCTTCATGGACATGCCCAACACCAGCCCGGCCACCCTGAACCTGGACGCCCTGACCGATAAAAAGCGCCGCGCCGCCCTGCACTCAGTGGCCAACTACGGCTTTCATTTCGGCGTGAGCAACGACAACCTCGACATCGTCGCCGCCCTAGACCCCCGTCAAGTGGCGGGGGTCAAAGTGTTCATGGGCGCCTCCACCGGCAATATGCTGGTGGACGACCCGCGCATTCTGGAGCGCCTGTTTGCCGAGGTGCCAACCATTCTGCTCGCTCATTGCGAGCACACGCCCAGCATCCTGGCCAACGAGCAGCGCCTGCGCGAACGCTTCGGCGAGCATATTCCCGCCGTGGCTCATCCGCTGATCCGCGATGCCGAGGCCTGCTATCGCTCGTCATCGTTTGCCGTGGAATTGGCCAAACGCCATGGCACGCGTCTGCATGTGTTGCACCTGACCACCGCTCGCGAACTCGCGTTGTTCGAAGACAAGCCCCTGGCCGACAAGCACATCACCGCCGAGGTCTGCCTGCACCACCTGCTGTTCAATGACCGCGATTACCATCGCCTCGGCCACCAGATCAAATGCAACCCGGCGATCAAGACCCGTGCCGACCGCGACGCGCTGCGCCTGGCGTTATTGAGTGATCGTCTGGATGTGATTGGCACCGACCATGCGCCGCATACCTGGGCGCAAAAACAGTTGGGCTATCGGCAAGCGCCTTCGGGCTTGCCTTTGGTGCAGCATGCCCTGCCGGCGTTACTGGAGTTGGTGGCCGACGGGCATTTGCCCCTGACCACTTTGGTAGCCAAGACCAGCCACCGCGTGGCCGACCTGTTTGCCATTGCTGATCGCGGCTACGTGCGCGAAGGCTATTGGGCCGACCTGGTACTGATCAAACCGGAGCCTGCCGGCAAGCCGGTCAACAGCCAGCCTATTCTCGCCCGCTGCGGCTGGACACCCTTTGCAGAGCGCAGCTTTCGCCACAGCGTGAGTACCACGCTGGTCAGCGGCCACCTGGCTTGGCACAACGGCCAGGTGGTCAACAGTTGCCAGGGTTTGCCCTTGCAATTTGGGCGTTAAGCGCGGGGTTTGACCGAACCGCAATCGTTGCCCAGCCACTGGGCGTGGCTGTCCAGGCTACCCTTCTGCTGGATCCCGGTGGCATTGAAGGTACCGTTGACGCTGGTGGTGAATTCTTTCTGGCTCTGGAACGTTGCCACGCCAGTGCCTTGGGCTTTCGGGCAACTGAAGCGGAACTTCCACTGGTTGCCGCTCTTGTCGGTGACCTCCTGTTTGCAGCCCGATTGAGGGTCGGTCAGGGGGATCGAATCGGAGGCCACCTGAGCCGGGGTCAGGCATACCTGTACGCCTTTACCGGCCATGTTGATGCCTTGTTTTTCGAGCATGGCGCGCTGTTCAGGGGTCATCTGTTGCTTGAGTTGACCGAGGATCAGCGACAAGTCCGGCAGGTCCTGGTTATCGACTTTCATATTGCTGGTGGTCAATTCCCACAAGCCCGGCGCCAGCATCTGCGCCTGCGCCGCCACAGGCAGCGACAAACCAACAACCATGGCCAAACCAAGCAGACGAGCATTCATCGGGTAACTCCTGGGTAATTGTGGGCGTTAGACGTCGTAAAGCAGCCAGTGTTGCATGGCAAATAAAATAGCGACATTCACAGCCGTTCATGGTCTTTTACGCACTGGACTGCCCGGAGTTACGTCGTTCATGGATTTCTTTGGCCCGCACTTGCTCGCCTACGTCATTGCCACGCTGCACTTTCTCGGAACGCTCGCCGCGATCCACGCAGTACTGACCGTGCGCACCGCACAAGGCTCGATCGCCTGGGCGTTGTCACTGATGTTCATGCCCTACCTGACGCTGATCCCCTACCTGATTTTCGGCCGCAGCACGTTCGACGCGTACATCCAGGCCCGTCGCCAGGCCAACCAGGAAATGCACACGGCCATCACCGAATTGAACTGGCGCCCGTGGGTGGAGGAAGCGCTCGCGGCGCGCAACTCCAGCGCCTACGCCTCCCTGCGCGCCATGCCCAAGCTGGGGCGCATGCCGTGCCTGGCCAACAATGAAGTGCGCCTGTTGATCAATGGCGATGCCACTTTCGGCGCGATCTTCGAGGCTATCCGTAACGCAAAGACCGCCGTGCTGTTCCAATTCTTCATCATTCACGATGATGAACTGGGCCGCCAATTGCAGGCTCTGCTCAAGGAAAAAGCCGCCCAGGGCGTGGCCATTTACGTGTTGTACGACCGCATCGGCAGCCACGCCCTGCCCCATCGTTATGTGCAAGCGCTGCGTGACGCTGGCGTGCAGGTCAAGGCATTCGCCACCCGCAGTGGCTGGCTCAATCGCTTCCAGGTCAACTTCCGTAACCATCGCAAGATCGTGGTGGTGGACGGCATCACCGGGTTTGTCGGCGGGCACAACGTGGGTGACGAATACCTGGGTAAAAAGCCGCCGTTGGCGCCATGGCGCGATACCCATGTGCAGGTCACAGGCCCAGTGGTGGCGTGCCTGCAGGAGTCGTTTGCCGAGGACTGGTTCTGGGCCGCACGGGAACTGCCGCCGCTGATCCTGCCGGACGCCTACCCGGAAGACGGCGTGCTCTGCCAGTTGCTCGCCAGTGGGCCAGCGGACCCTTATGAAACCTGCTCGCTGTTTTTCGTCGAGGCCATCCATGCCGCGACCGAGCGGGTGTGGATCACCAGCCCGTACTTCGTCCCCGACGAGGCGGTGTTTGCCGCCCTGCGCCTGGCGGTATTGCGCGGAGTCGATGTGCGCCTGCTGCTGCCGTCACGGCCCGACCACCGCATCGTATATGCCGCATCCAGCCTGTACGCCAACGAAGCGGTGCGAGCGGGCGTGCGGGTGTTTCGCTACACGCCAGGCTTTTTGCATCAGAAGGTGGTGTTGGTGGACAGCGAAATCAGCGCCATTGGCAGCGCCAACATGGACAACCGTTCGTTCCGGCTGAATTTTGAGGTAATGCTGCTGACGGTGGATGAAGCCTTCGCCAGCCAGGTTGAACAGATGTTGCTGGATGACTTTGCCCTGGCCCATGAAGTCAGCCAGCAAGAAAGTCGCGAGACCCGTCGCCTGCAACAACTGGGGATGCGCATTGCGCGCTTGATCTCCCCCATCCTCTAACCGCCAACACAAAATTAATGTAGGAGCGAGCTTGCTCGCGAAAAACTCACAGGCGCCGCGTTCATTCAGCAAGTACGCGTTATCGTTGACGTTTTTCGCGAGCAAGCTCGCTCCTACAGTTTTGAGCGTGATCAGCGGTAGAGATCTTCCCGCGTCCACGGCAGTTCATGCCCGCCATCGGCATGGGGTTTCACTGCCAGTATCTGGTGCAGGTTGATCCAGCCTCGGGCAAACGCATAAGCGCAACCGGCCAGGTACAGCCGCCAGATGCGTAGCGCCTGTTCCGGCACCATCTTCGCCGCTGCTTCCAGGTTGTCTTCCAGGCGTTCGCTCCAATGGTCCAATGTGCGGGCGTAATGCATACGCAGGCTTTCGACATCGACCACTTCCAGCCCTGCTTCACTGATCTGGGCGGTCATCATCGCCAGGTGCGGCAGTTCGCCATTAGGGAACACGTAGCGCTCGATAAACTCGCCGGCGCCACGGCCTACGGGGCGGCCGTCGGTGTGCTTGGCGGTAATGCCATGGTTCATCACCAGGCCACCTTCACGCACTGCGCCGAACAGGGTCTGGCAGTACTGCGCCAGGTTGGCGTGGCCGACGTGTTCGAACATGCCCACGCTTACCACTTTGTCGAAACGGCCGTCCTGGGGCAGGTCACGGTAGTCGAGTAATTGCAGGTCAACCTGGTCTTCCAGGCCTTCGGCTTTCACCCGCTCCTTGGCCAGCGCCAGTTGTTCCTTGCTCAAGGTGATACCGAACACCTTGACCCCGAACTCCCGCGCGGCATAGCGCGCCAGCCCGCCCCAGCCACAGCCCACATCGAGTAGATACTCACCCGGCTGCAGCCGCAACTTGCGGCACAGGTGGCGGAATTTGTCTTGTTGGGCCTGGTCGATCGACTCGCTGCCAGTTTCGAAATAACCGCAGGAGTAGGCCATGTCCTGGTCCAGCCATAGCTGGTAGAACTCGTTGGACAGGTCGTAATGGTAGGAGATGGCCGCGGCGTCAGTGGCCTTGTCGTGGATCGAGCGCACCGGACGACTCTCCTCGTCGTCATCGACCAAGGCGTGACTCAACTCGTCACATACCCTGATCACTTCGGTGATGGAGCCTTCCAGCTCCAGCTTGCCCTCGACGAAGGCTTGGCCCAGTGAGTCGAGCGTTGGATGGGTCAGCCTGGATACAACCGTGGGGTCCTTGACCACGATGGTGACACTGGGCTCAGGGCCCAAGTTGAATTCATGGCCGTCCCAGAGTCGAAGACGCAGCGGTAGCTGAAGATTCTGTAAGGCCGGTGGAAGTTGCGCGAGCATGAGTAATCCCCCCTTGTTTCAGACGTCTGCTGTGAGGGTAGACCATGCCCAACAAAGTAGGAAGCTATCGAATGAATAACCTCCTTCTATGGCGCTCGGCGCTCGAGCAAACCATCCTGGATCCACTGTTTCAGCCAAGTGGCCGCTTGCAGCGACGCCCCCTCTGCATAAGTGACCGCGAGCTCAGTACACAGTTCTGAAAAATTCCAACCCATGGTCACCATGCCCGACAGTGCACAGGCTTCAGCAGCGTCCAGGCTGCGGTAGTGGCAGCGGTTCTCGTAGCGCCACACCAGGCAGATTTGCGCCGGGTCCAGCGCCTGGCTGCCGGGGAAGCCGGATTCATCCTTGCTGGCTCGCCAGATCGCCACCGTGTTGAAACGGCAAAGCAGTTGCTGCACCGAAGGCGCCAGCGCAACCCGCAAGGTCGGCCAGTCCTCAGGCGCCAGGTGCGCCATATGATTGAGGGTCAGCGGCTCCCCCTGAGGTGCATCAAACGCCAAGGTAAACGCCCACTCCAGGCGTGCCAACTCAGCCAAAGGCGCACTTTGCGCAGCCATCAGATGCTCAACGATAAACATCGCAAAGCGCTCGCCCACCCAGCGCACGCTGTAATGGGCCGACGGATAACGGCGGATGTAGGCCTCGGTCAGTGAGCAAAACTCCTCATCTCCAAGCCAATACCAGATGGCACCGAAGTCATGGCGCAACACCTCTTGCAGTCGCGACAGATAGGCGTTGTGGTAAATCGCCAGGCCGGTGTCCACATCCAATGTCGGCCCTCCCAGCAAGGTGGCGGCAAAGCCGCTGTTGGCCGCGGGCGCTTCGGATAATAGATGCTGTTCAAACGCCAACTGCCAGTCGATCAGGCGCATAACGCTCTCCGGGCCAAGGCGCTGGCACCCAACTCACGGGCTTTGTTCAACTCGGTGAGCAACTCTTCGAAGGGCGGAAAATGGTCATCGCGTTCCAGCAAGGTCGACACCGGCCCCAAATGCTCCAAAGTTTGCTGATACAGCGCCCACACCGGGTCGCACACTGGATGGTCATGGGTATCGACCACATAGTCGCCATAGTCCATATGCCCCGCCAAATGCAGCTGGCGAATGCTTTCGGGTGGCAGGTTGCGAATGAAGGTCCAGGCATCAAAACCATGGTTACGTGCGCTGACGTAGACGTTGTTGACGTCCAGCAGCAGCTGGCAGCCGCTCAGGTGGGCCAAGGCGTTGAGGAACTCCCACTCGGTGAATTCATCCGCCTTGGAACGCACGTAGCTGGAGACGTTTTCCAGTACCAGCGGGCGCTGCAACACGTCCTGCACCTGACGTACACGGCCGGCCACGTGGTAAAGGCTTTCTTCGGTGTAAGGCAGGGGCAACAAGTCATGTAGCTGGTGCGCACTACCGCGGCTCCAGCACAGGTGATCGGAAATCCACGCCGGCTGAATGCGCTCTGCGAGCTGTTTGATGTGGTTCAGGTAATCCGTATCGAGGGCATGCGGCCCGCCGATGGACAACGACACACCGTGCATCACCAAGGGGTAACGTTCGGCTATCGCATCCAGGTAGTACAAGGCCTTGCCGCCCTGCACCAAGTAATTCTCGGAGATCACTTCGAACCAATCCACAGGCGGCGACTGTTCAAGGATCTGGTGGTAGTACTCACTGCGTAAACCCAGGCCGTAACCCAGACTTGGAAGGGACGCGGACATGACTCACTCCTGGGCAAAGTGTCCGCAGCGGTGGCAGGCAGCCGCCGCGGTTGCACTCGTTTGCCGGTTACTCGCCGACTTTACCGCCAGCGGCGTCGCAGGCCGATTGAGTCATGGCCTTGAAGCCCATCCCTTTGCACTCGCCCAGGCCCTTGCACGCGTGGTCCTTGGTTTTGCAGTCGTTCATGCCTTTGCAGGAGGTCACGCCGTAGCAGTGAACGGTGGCGTCTGCAGCTTGTACCTGAGTGGCCACACCTGCGAACAGAGAAGCAGCGGCCATTGCGAGGGCGGCACCAGCAGCAGCGGATTTAATGCTCATTGTTGTATTCCTCATGATCAGTAGTGGAGCCGGTCCGAACGGATTGTTCAGTCTCGACACAGCACTAGAGTGAGGCCCCCTATCGGCGTTACAGCCATGAGCAAATATTTCTGAAATTATTCGTCGAGCTTCAACAGCGGCTCCTGGAAGCGCAGCAAACGCCCAGCGTTACCCAGTACCAGCAGGGTACTGAGGTTGTGCAGCCCCGCCGCGATCATCGCACCCGCCGCCCCCAACCAGCCAAATGCGGCGAACACCACAATGGCCAGCGTCCAGCCCAAGCCAATGATCACGTTGACCTGCAACGTCTGCCGACACTGGCGACTCAAGCGCACACAGGTACCCAGGCGGCGCAAGTCGCTGCCGATCAGCACCACGTCCGCCGAGGCCAGGGCGATGTCCGCACCGCCCGCGCCCATGGCCACACCGACCACACCGGCCTTGAGCGCCAGGGAGTCGTTGATGCCATCGCCCACCACCATTGGCCTGAAGCCACTGCTGATTTCGCCCAGCACGCGGTTGAGCTTGTCTTCCGGCAGCGCTTGGGCTTCGACATCACTGATGCCCACGTCCAGCGCCAGGCTGTCGGCCACGCTTTGGCGGTCGCCGGTCAGCAGCAGTTGGCGGCCCAGGCCCAAGTCACGCAGCTCTTGCAGGGCCTGGCGCGCTTCGGGTTTGACGCTGTCGGCCAACAGCAGCCAGGCGAGGAACTCGCCGTTCAACGCCAGCCCGGCAATCGGGCCATCATGGGTGGGCACGGTGGTGGTGACGATGCCCAACTGTTCAAATAACTCCGGCCGTCCCAGCGCCGCTTCGCCCTGCTCGGTCTGGGCGACCACGCCCAAGCCCTGACGCTCGCGGATGTCGCTAAGCACCAGCATCTGCTCCTGGGTCGCCAACCCTGCCAACGCTCGGCTGACCGGGTGACTGCTTGCCGAACCGAGGCTGGCCGCCAGGTTCAGCAGCTTTTGGCGATCCGGCGCGCGGGTCTCGATGGACTGCAAGCGCAGGGTGCCAAAGGTCAGGGTGCCGGTCTTGTCGACCACCAGCGATGTCAGGTCGGCCAGTTCTTCCAGGAACGCCGAGCTGCGAATCAGGATGCCATGGCGCGCCGCCACGGCGATCCCGGCAATCGCCGTGGCCGGTGCCGACAACACCAAGGCACAGGGGCACGCTGCCACCAGCACCGCGAGCATCGCCTGGGCGTCATTGGTGACAAACCAGGTAACGGCCGCCAGCAGCAACACCAGCACCATGTAGCTGCCGGCATAGCGTTCCAGCAGCCGGGTGATCGGCGGCTTGGACCGCTCGGCGTTCTGCATCAGCGCAATGACTTTGCCCAAAGTCGATTCGTTACCGGTGCGCGTGACTTCAAGGCGCAGCAGGCCATCGAGGTTGATCGCCCCACCAAACACATGCACGCCCACGCTGGCTTCCAACGGCACCGACTCGCCGGTGATCGGCGCCGTGTCCAGGCTCGCCTGGCCGGACAACACCACGCCATCGGCCGGCACGCGGTCACCGGCACGTACTTCGACGATATCGCCGGTGTTCAAGGTGCCGTTATCCACTTCGGTGATGGTCCCGTCTGCCTGCACCAGGCGTGCGTGGCTGCGGGTGAGTTTGCCCAGGGCATGGATCGCTTCCTGGGAGCCAATCACGCTGCGCTCTTCAAGCACATGGCCAAAGATCATGATGATCGGCAGCAACGCGGCGGTGAGCAGATCACCCGTGGCCCAGGCGCCGAGCATGGCCAGGGCGATCAATTGGTCGGTGATGCCGTGCAGGCTCGGAAAGCGCAGGCTGTACCAGGCTGAACGCATCACCGGCACCGCCACCAACAGCGAAGCTACGCCCAGCAGCAGCTGGCTGACGCCGCTCTGGTCCGGCGCGAGCCAGCGCCACACCAGGCCCAGCACGAGCAAGCCCAGGGCGAGCATCGCCAAGGTCAATTGCCGGGCAGCGCTGCGCTGTTCGGCAGAGGTCAGCATGGGTGCGCTCATTGCTCGGCTCCCTGGATGATCAAGCGGGAGTCGTCTTTGGGATCGACAGTGGTCACTGAACCGGCCTGGCCGAGAATCTTCGGCAGGCGTTCACGGTACAGGCGCAACAGCAAACCGGGGTCTTTGACCTGGGCCAGGCTGGCAACGGTAGCGGTCTGCGCCTGGGCATTGGCCAAGCGCTCGCTGGCCTGGGCATGGGCGACTTGCACCTGGCGGTCAGCCTCCTGGTTGGCGGTCTGGGTGAGTTTTTCCGCTTCAGTGCGGGCGTTGGCCACGGCTTTATCGGCTTGCTGGCTGGCGGTCAGTACCGCGTTGAACGCATTCACCGCAGGCCCTGGCAGGCTCGATTGCACATCGACGCGGGTGGCTTCGATACCCAGCCCCAAGCCGCTGGCCGCCAACTCCGCCAGGCGTTTATTAATGCCTTGCACCAGGTCGCCGCGCAGCCGCTCACGGCGTTCGGCGGCGCCATTGTCGCTGCCGATCAGTTCCGGGCGGGCTACCAGGATGGTGTCCAGATCCCGCGCAGCGGTGAGGGCCACGGCGCTGCGCGTCACCAGTCGATCCAGGGCCGGCAGCACGTGGTCGCCCTGCAACACGAAGGCATAGGGCTCGGTCACCTTGTAGAACACCCGCACGTCCAACTGCACCACCCCGGCATCGCCCGTCAACAGGTAGCCGGAACCGGCCAGGGCATCGCTCAACGGCGTGGCGAAACTGGCCACGCGATCGGCCTGCAGCGCCGCATCGGAACGCAGCAGGTTTTCCACCCGGCGTTCGATCACCCGGTCGGCCGCTGGCAGCAGGACGACTTGTTCGAAAGGCTGCGGCCAAGCCAACAACAATCCGGCGTTCTGAATGCGATCGAGGGCGCCGAAATGCAGAACCACGGCGCGATTTTGCGGGTCGATCTGGCGCACATTGGAAAAGGCCCAGGCCAACGCCGCCAATACGGTGACCGCGTACAGTGCCAGGAACGTCAGGCGTCCGGCCTGGATCCACGGGCTGTCCGGGCTGTCAGGCTCGCTCATGGCTGCAGGTCCTTGGGCCCATCCACCAGGGCGCGAAAAGGCGCGGCGTCGGTACGCAGGATGATCTTGGTCCCCGGCGTGACCACCGTGCCCAGGGTATCCAGCGAGCGCAGCAGGTTGTACAGCTGCGGATTGCCAGCGTAGGCGCGGCCATAAATCTGCGCGGCTTCAACCCGTGACTGCGCTTCGATGTCGGCGGCTTTCACGGTGGCATCGGCCTGCATGATGCGCGCATCACGCTCGGCAGCGGAGCGGATCTGCGCCGCTTCGCGCTTGCCCACGGCGGTGCGTTCGGTGGCGATGGTTTCACGCTCGGCGCGCATGCGGTCAACCGTGGCGGTGAGGGTCACCGACGGCAACGTTAAGCGCTCGATGCCGACCTGCGCCACGCGCACGCCGTAGGTGGTGAGCAATTGTTGATCAATCTGCTGGCGCAACTGCGCTTCAAAATCGGCAATGCGCACTTGGCTGGCGTCGGTATTGATCAAGCTGGACAGGTCAAAGCTGGCCGCCGTGGTTTCCAACGCCGAGCCGACGAAGGTACGAATCTGCCGCGCCGCCTCATCGGGCTGGTTCTGCACCGCACGCATAAAGCGCTGCACGTTGTCGGCATCGCCCTGCACCTGCCACGCCACATAGGCCTGCACGATAATCCGCAAGCCATCGCGGGTACCCACATCCTGCAGGCCGCTGGAGGTGGTGCGCAGGCGCAGGTCCACCGGGATCGCCGCTTCGAACGGTGCCGGCCAGCGCCAGCCCAGGCCCGGCGCCAGCAGCACGCGCGCGGGGTTGCCGAAGCGGGTAATCACCGTGGCCTCGCCGGAACGCACTTGCACCAGGCTTGCCGCTGCCACGGCAAACAGCACCAGCAACACCGCCCACGCCATGCGCCGCCAGGGAAAAGGCCCGGCCGCCTGCTCATCGCCGTGATGGTGATGATGGTGGCCGTGATGGTGGTGATGACCGTGATCATGATCGTGGGAATGAGCGCTCAACAGACAGACTCCTTATTGAACGGCTTTGCGCGGCGCCGACGGGTCGGCGGGCAAGGTAAAAGAACGCAGATCGATCGTCGGCGCACCGGAGCCGCCCAAACGATGATCCAGAATAAGCAGCTTGGCCTGGGCCAGGCCCTGGCTCAGTTGGCCCAGGTACTGTTCCAGCACGAAGGCTTGGCCCGCAGCGGCGTAGGCTTTTTGTTCGGCGGCAAAGCGCAGGTTCGCTGCTTGGGCGCCGGCATTCACTTCGCGGGCACTGGCCTGGGCCTGATCGCGAGCAGTGCTGGCTTTAAGCAGCGCCTGGTTGGTCTGCTCGCTGGCCGCACCGCGTTCACGGGCAATCAGCGCCTGGGCGCCAATCTGCGCGGCTTGCACACCGTGATAAGCGTTGGCGGCCCCAGCCGGCGGATGGATCGCTTCGACCACCGTGGCGAGGATTTCCACACCGCTGTCGAGGGTTTGCAGGTCGGCTTGCACACTGCGGCCAATCTCGTCGGCGAGGCTGGTGCGCTCTTCCCCGAGTAATTCATCCAGGGTGCGCGACGCGAAATCGTGCACCAGGATGCGGCTGGCGGTGCTGCGGATCAGGGTCGGGATATCCGCGCTGTTGTAGGTGGCGGCAAGCGCAGCCTGATCGGTGAGGCCGATGCGGTAGACAAAGCGCACGTCCATATTGACGATCTGGAAGCCCTGCTTGTCGCCGCTGCTACTGGCAATGACCTGGGATTTGTCATTCACATGGCTGGCGTCCCACAGGCGGTTGGCGATCAACGGCGCCGGGCCTTCGGCTGCGGCCAGCTCCGGTGTGGCGGCGTCACTGACGCTGGTCGCCAGCTCATGCACCACGCCGTTTTCAACATTCAGTACGCGGCCCAACGGCCACGGTAAGCCCGCATGCAACCCGGGGCCGAACACCTCGACTGGTTTACCAAAGCGCTCATAAATCCCACGACCTTGCAGGGGCACTTCATGCACACCGGTCAGCGCCCAACCTACTGCCAGCACCACCAGCAGCACCGGGAAAAACGCTCGGCGCATGTAGGTAAAGGCCCAAATCTGGCGCAGGTCGATGCCAAAGCGGTTGTGCAACTCATGCTGCAACGCCAGCAAGGGCTGCGGCGGCCAACGCAGCAGGCCGGCAATGAAACTCTGTGCCATCAAGCGCGGTTCGAGGCGCGGCTGGCGCGGGCTGAACAGCGAGAGCACGCCCCTGAGCAAAAATTCCAGCGCCACCAGCGCCGGCAGCAGCCCGATAAGTGTCGCCAGGCGCAGCGGCCAGACCGACTCCGCGTTGGCAAACAGCAGGCAGATCGCGCTGAGCACCAGGCAGATAATTGCCATCCGGCTCAACTGCGCCAACTGTGAGGCTTCCGGCCATTGGGCAGCGGTTTCCTGGGCCAGGCGGCGTTCGAATACCAGCAGGCCAAACGCCAGGGCCAACGCGAGCGCTGCGCCAATACTTGCCGATTGCCCGATGGCAGCAGCGGGCAACCCCAGGTTCCAGAACTGGAGGATGCTGACCAGCGCCAGCAACGACCAGCCGCCCAACCACAGCACAGGTGCGCCAATCTGCGCCAACAGGCCGTTGCCGAACCGGTTGATCAGGCCCTTATGCCAGGGTGTGGGCTCGATGGATTGTTCGACCGCTTCACCGCTCGGCGCTTCCAGCGCCTGGGCACGCCAATCGGCCACCCACCACGCCGACTGCAAGCCGGCCACCAGCAGCAGCAAGGCCGACGCGCAGTTGATCAATACCACCGGCCACATCGACAGCGGTGCAAACAACGCTACGAACAGCGCCAATATCCAACCACTGAGGGCCAGGGTTGTCAGGCCGATACCGGCCTGGCGCAATCGACGGGCGTGGAACAGCCCCTGCTGAAAACGCGCGAGGCCTTCAACCGAAGCCCCGTCAGCCTCTAGATCCACTTGCATCTGCTCAACGCCCACTTGCACACAATTCGTTACGATATAACACGAAGCGTGAAATTTTTGTTCGAAACACCCAATCCAAATGCACCGTAAATCCCTTGTGGGAGCGGGCTTGCCCGCGAATGCGGTTTGTCAGTAAAAGATATTCTGTCTGGCACACCGCATTCGCGAGCAAGCCCGCTCCCACATTCGACCGGCGCCGTGCTTAATACAGTGACTAACCCCCTATAAACACGAGCCATCACTGGTGTCGGCTGCGATTAGTCGGCACACTTCAGAACAGTTTTTCGCGGGTTCACGGACAAGGAAGCGCCACCCCCCATGATTTCCATCTACCAACTCAAACCGCGTTTTCAAAACCTGCTGCGGCCTCTCGTGCAGCGCCTTTATGACAACGGCACCACCGCCAACCAGATCACCGTGCTGGCCGGGGTTGTTTCCCTGCTGGTGGGGTTGTTGATCGCGGGCTTTGCCCAACACCTCTGGCTGTTTGCGCTGATCCCGCTGTGGATGATTATGCGCATGGCCCTCAATGCCATCGACGGCATGCTCGCCCGGGAATTCGGCCAGCAGTCACGCCTCGGGGCTTATCTCAATGAATTGTGCGATGTGATCGCCGACAGCGCGCTGATCCTGCCCTTCGCATTGATCCCCGATGTGAGCCTGGCGCCGGTGCTGCTGGTGGCGCTGCTTGCGGTATTCAGCGAATACGCCGGGGTGCTGGGGCCGATGGTGGGCGCGTCGCGCCGTTATGACGGGCCCATGGGCAAGAGTGATCGGGCGTTCGTACTCGGGGTGCTGGCCACTGGCGTGGCGCTGGGCTGGCTCGGCGCCGGTTGGGTGGAAGCGGTGATGTGGCTGGTCGCCGCCCTGCTCGCCTATACCTTGGTCAACCGGGTGCGTCAGGGCCTCAAAGAACAACAATCTCTCCCTTCTGCATAAGGATTTTGCGATGCGCGAACAGCAACAGCACACCTTCAGTACCCATGATGGCGTCGAGCTTTTCTATCGGCACTGGCCGGCCACGGCAGGTGCCGGGCCGCGCAAGGCGATCCTGTTGTTCCATCGCGGCCATGAGCACTCGGGGCGTATTGCCCACCTGGTGGATGAACTGGGCCTGCCTGAATTCGACTTCTTCGCCTGGGACGCCCGTGGCCACGGCCAATCCCCTGGCGAGCGCGGCGACAGCCCCAGCTTTGCCACCAGCGCCCGCGACGTGCAGACCTTCTGTAACCACATCAATGCCACCTACGGCATCGAAGAGGAGGACATCGCCGTCATCGCCCAAAGCGTCGGCGCGGTGATCGCGGCCACCTGGGTTCATGATTACGCGCCAAAAATCCGCGCCCTTGTGCTCGCCTCGCCAGCCTTCAAGGTCAAGCTGTACGTGCCCTTCGCCCGCCCCGGCCTGGCACTGATGCGCAAGTTTCGTGGCAACTTTTTCGTCAACAGCTACGTCAAGGCCAAGTTCCTCAGCCATGACCCCGAACGCGTGGCGTCCTACGACAACGATCCGCTGATCACCAAGGCCATTTCGGTGAATGTGCTGCTGGGCCTGTACGAAGCGGCCGACCGGGTTGTCGCCGATGCCCAGGCGATCCAGGTGCCGACCCAACTGCTTATCTCCGGCTCCGACTTTGTGGTGCACCGGAAACCCCAGCAGCAGTTTTTCGACCGCCTCGGCAGCCTGAAAAAAGAGCTGCATATCCTCCCCGGTTTCTTCCACGACACCCTCGGCGAACGTGATCGCGCCGTGGCTGTGAGCAGCGCCAAGCGCTTTATCCTGCAGAACTTTACTCACCCGCTGGACCGCGCCAGCCTGCTGGACGCCGACAAACTCGGTGCCACCTGCGCCGAGTCCGAATCCCTGGCCGCGCCGCTGCCGCGCAATTCCCTGCGCGACCTGTACTGGCGCATGACCCGCGCCAGCATGGGCCTGGGTAAAAACCTGTCGGATGGGGTGAAGCTGGGCTTCGATACCGGCTTCGACTCCGGCAGTACCCTGGATTACGTGTATCGCAACACGCCCACCGGCAAAGGCGCGCTGGGACGGATGATTGACAGCAACTACCTCAACTCCATCGGTTGGCGCGGTATTCGCCAGCGCAAGCTGAACGTCGAGGAGTTGCTGCGCCTGGCCATGGCCAAGCTGCGTGACGACCAGCGCGAAGTACGCATTGTCGACATCGCCGCCGGCCACGGCCGCTACATCCTGGAAGCCTTGCAAGGCGTCTCGCCGCTGCCGGAATCGATCCTGCTGCGCGACTACAGCGACATCAACGTGCGCGACGGGGGCGCGTTGATTCGCGAGAAGGGCTTGGGGGACATCGCCCAGTTCGTCAAAGGCGATGCGTTCGACCGCGCTGACCTGGCCGCCCTGGCCCCCAAGCCGACACTGACCGTGGTGTCCGGCTTGTATGAATTGTTTGCCGATAACGCCATGGTCGGCGGTTCACTGGCCGGCCTGGCCGAAGCCGTGGAGCCAGGTGGTTACCTGGTCTACACCGGCCAACCGTGGCACCCGCAGTTGGAGCTGATTGCCCGCGCACTCACCAGCCACCGGCAGGGCCAGGCCTGGGTGATGCGCCGGCGCAGCCAGGCGGAAATGGACCAACTGGTCGAGGCGGCTGGCTTTCGCAAGGTCACCCAGCGCGTGGATGAGTGGGGCATTTTCACGGTGTCCCTGGCGCAGAAGATCTGAACATGCGCGAACCCGGTTTATTGAAACCAGCGGTGCTCTGGCTGCTGCTGTTGGCACCGCTGTTTTTCAGCACCTACGGCTTTGCCACCTGGGTCACCAGCCAGCGCAGCGACGTCGGCACGCTGGTGTTCGGCTGGGAAAGCCACATGCCGTTCTGGGCCTGGACCATCGTGCCCTACTGGTCCATCGACCTGCTTTACGGCTTCTCGTTGCTGCTACCCAACACACGCCATGAGCTCAAACAGCATGCGCTGCGCCTGCTGAGTGCCCAGGTGATTGCCGTGAGTTGCTTTCTGATCTGGCCACTGCGTTTCACGTTTGAGCGGCCGGAACTGGACGGTGTGTTCGGTTGGTTGTTTGCGGTGCTGGCCGGTTTTGACAAGCCCTTCAACCAGGCGCCTTCGCTGCATATCGCGCTGCTGGTGATCCTGTGGGTGATGTACCAGCGGCACGCCCAGGGGTTATGGCGCTGGGTGGTGCATGGTTGGTTCGCGCTGATCGGCGTTTCGGTGCTGACCACTTATCAACATCACTTTATCGACTTACCCACAGGCGCCTTAGCGGGGTGGTTGTGCGTGTGGCTATGGCCAGTGGAACATCCAAGCCCATTGTTGAGCGCACGGTTGACGCGAGATGCCCAACGTTGGCGCTTGGCTGTGCGCTATGGGCTGGGCGCGCTATTACTGCTGGCGCTTGCCTTGGTGCTCCGCGGCGGCTGGCTGTGGCTGCTGTGGCCAGCGGTTTCCCTGGCCTTGATCGCGGCCAACTACCTTTTGATCGGCGCGTCGGGCTTTCAAAAATGTGCGAATGGCCGTCTTACGCCTGCCGCCCGCTGGTTGTATGCGCCTTATTTGGCGTGTGCGTGGATCAATTCGCGGCTGTGGACACGCAAACATCCACAGCCGGACCTGATTGTGGATAACGTCTGGCTTGGGCGTATTCCTACAGCCAGTGAGCAAGGCACGTTCAAGGCCATTGTCGATCTGTGTGCCGAGCTGCCCATTAATCCACTGGGCCGTGCTTATGTCTGCGTGCCGGTATTGGACCTTGTCACCCCAACAACCGACGAATGCCTGGAAGCCGCACACGCCATTGAACGCCTGCAAGCGAGCGGCCCCCTGTTGGTGTGCTGTGCCCTCGGTTACTCACGCAGCGCCACCGCCGTCGCCGCCTGGCTGCTGAACACGGGCCGCGCCACCACGGTTGAGCAAGCACTGGCTATTATTCGTACAGCGCGGGCCGATGTGGTCCTGCACCCCGCACACCGTCAAGCGTTGGAGGGTTTGCCAAATGCCTGCTGATATGGAACTCCAGGTGGTCGCCAGCCTGTTGCGCCGTGGCCGATCACTGGATCAGTTATCCACAGGGCTGACACTGCTCGGCGTGCTGTTCGGCCTCGCCCAGCTGCTGTTGGCCAGTATTTCCACCATCTGCTTGCTGCTGGCCCTGTGGATGATTGTGCTGGGCCTGTTGCAAAAATATTGGGCGCTGCGGGTGGCCTTCGACGCCGACCTGTTCGCCCTGCTCGCTCGCGACACCACCCGCACGCCAGACCTGGACCAGGCCCTGCAGACCCTTGGCCTTCAATCGCCCAAACGAGCCGGTCGGCCCTGGACTGAACGCCGTCGTGGCGCCCTCAAACTGTTGCGTAAACAAGCCTGGCTGCTGGGCGCGCAAGCGCTGCTGACCCTGGGCGTCATCCTCGCCAGCCCTTGGCTACCCTTCGCCGGATAAGGAATCCCCATGTTCGAACCCGTGGTCGCCACGCTGATTACTTCCATGGCCCGCACCGTCACTGGCGCCCGCAGCCTATGGCTGGGGTGTGCGCCGGTGCCGGTGCAGCGCATCTATTTCGCCAACCACAGCAGCCACGGTGACTTCGTGCTGGTATGGGCATCGCTGCCGCAGAACCTGCGCAAATTCACGCGCCCGGTGGCCGGCAGTGATTACTGGAACAAGAGTGCGCTGCGCCGCTACATCATCAATCGTGTGTTCAATGGCGTGCTGATCGACCGTGAGCGCAAGGACCCTGTGGATAACCCCTTGCAGCCCATGCTTGCGGCGTTGGAGGATGGCGATTCGCTGATCATTTTTCCCGAAGGCACGCGCAATCTGGAGGATGGCTTGCTGCCGTTCAAAAGCGGTTTGTACCACCTGGCAAAAAGTTACCCACAGGCCGAGCTGGTCCCCGTGTGGATAGCCAACCTGAACCGGGTCATGCCCAAGGGGCGCGTATTACCGCTGCCGTTGTTATGCACCACCAGCTTTGGTGCCCCCCTGCAACTGGAAGAAGGCGAAGACAAAGCCGCCTTCCTTGCCCGCAGCCGCAACGCCCTGCTCGCCCTTGCCCCGGAGCATTCCTGAGATGGATAGCCAAACCCTGATGTTATTTGGCGGCATCGGCGCGATCCTGGTCATCGCCTCGCTGATCGGCCTGATCCTCAAGCTGCGCACCCGTGGCAACCCGAATGCCGTGATCGACAACCTCAACGCCCGTATCAACGCGTGGTGGGTGATGGTGGTGGTAATCGGCATCGCCTTTTGGCTGGGCACCGGCGCGGTGATCCTGCTGTTCTACGCGGTGTCGTTCTACGCCCTGCGTGAATTCCTCACCCTCACACCCACCCGGCGCAGCGACTACCCGGCCCTGGTGGCCGCGTTCTACCTGGCCCTGCCGCTGCAATACCTGCTGATCTACGCCGACTGGTATGGGCTGTTCTCGATCTTCATCCCGGTGTACGTGTTCCTGCTGCTGCCGATCCTCGCATCCTTAGGCGGCGACAGTACGCACTTCCTGGAACGTGCATCGAAGGTGCAATGGGGGTTGATGATCGCCGTGTTCTGCGTGTCTTTCGTCCCGGCGCTGCTGACCTTGGATATACCGGGCTATGAAGGCCGCAACCTGCTGCTGATTGCCTATCTGGTAATCGTGGTGCAACTGTCGGACGTGTTGCAGTACGTGTGCGGCAAGCTGTTCGGCAAACACAAGATCGCGCCCAACCTGTCGCCGTCGAAAACCGTGGAAGGTTTTGTCGGCGGGATCCTGTTGTCGTCGCTGATCGGCGCAGCGCTGTGGTGGACCACACCGTTCAATCCCTGGCAGTCGTTCCTGATCGCGCTGCTGATCAACTTGCTGGGGTTTGCCGGCGGGATAGTGATGTCGGCGATCAAGCGTGACCGCGGTGTGAAGGACTGGGGGCACATGATCGAAGGACACGGCGGGATGTTGGATCGGCTGGATTCAGTGTGCTTTGCGGCGCCGATCTTCTTCCACCTTGTACGCTACTGGTGGACCTGAGCCACCCCTTTCTCAAACCCGATGGAGAGCAAAATGTGGGAGCTGGCTTGCCCGCTCCCACAGGGGATATGCGCTTACCTGTAGGTTTTGTGGTGCTTTGAGGACCTCTAGCCAGCGATCTCGACATAGCTAGACTCTCCGCCGCCTGTCGCACCCGATAGCCAGCCCCAAACGAAACTCAGCGTTGTGAGCCCGGCGTGATCCACACCTACCGTGCCTCGTGACCACCCCGCGAGCAGTTCCCCATCCAGGGTTACGCACTGATAAAGCAGCTCGATGGTATTTGGACCGGTCACCCGCCCGACCTGCACTCCCAGGCGAATTCGGCCACCCTGGTAAGTGCTCGAAATCACCCCATCTTCGACTTTGTAATGAAACACGGTGCCGGTACCGGACAACCCTTGGGCGTTATTCGCGACCACGAACCGACGATTGTGCAAACGGGCTTGGACAGTGGCAGAAGGGTTTTGCATCAATACGCCTCCTTGAATTGAGCGAATCCAAAACGAAAAAAAGGGGCTGTTGAAAACAGCCCCTTTGAATTTAGAGAATTAAAACTGTCGCAGCCAGTAAAGACGCGGCTTTAACGCACATTTCAAAGCCTCGGCGGCTAATCAATCGCCGGACCTAGATGATGGCCACTACTCGTCGCCAGAACTGGCTGGAGTCTATGTCCGGGCAAGGTGCAGATAAGGCCCTAAAGATCCCAAGCATCTTCATCCATCAAGAAATTGGAGACGTATTCACGCTGCTCTTCAAGAGTTGGGCGGTCCAGAGCCCAGCCCAGATGGCAGCTAATGAACTCACCTTGCGCACCGTCGCAGTAGTAAGCCGTGCGCGCCTTCGCCAAGGTATATAAATTGATGAGTCGAGCACGAGCATGCGACTTAAGGCGACCAAAGACCATAACGTTCGGATCATCGGAGAATACCAATGCTTTACCTGGGGCGATGGCAATGATGAACAACAGGTTCTTCAGATAGTCTCCCCAGCGGGATGTGGGATAGTCAGAAGCAAGCAAGCATGGTAACTCCCAGCTGAACTCTTGCATGTGCGCTGCCACGAGACCATCTGAGAACGGCTGGTCAATTAACGGCAAAGTCTCGTTCTGAGCAAGCAACACCAACGACACCACCCCGAGCGAATCACTCGATTTAAAGTAGTCGATAACCTCATCGATTGAACGATGCGAGGACATCTGGTCGTCCTTCATCCTCTGCCGCAAGAGATCGAGTTCTGAGCGAACATCCATGGCTTTGAGGATGTCTGGATGGCGAGCTTCCAACAACGTAAGGGTGTTCGCCAGTTGCCGACGATCAGCCAGATTCCAATCTTTAACGCTACTACCACGCGCCTTCTCGATAATCCTATGACCAGCTTCGTCAATCATCGGGGTGATGTAGCTGGATTCGACCTCAAATCCGCCATCTGCAAAGTCAATACGGTACAAATCCTGAATTGAAGCAGTGTGCTTTATGGCAACCGTCTTGATTTCCATCGCACCGTTTGAAGGCAAACGACGATAGCGGAAAATTCTGCCATTCGTGTGTTGCCAAGCTTTGAGGAAGTGTTGGGGGATAAAGTGATGATTGCGTGGAGGATTCGTCATTCAGTAAAGCTCTCTTATCCAAGAACACTGTGAGGCCAGATAGATGGACTTCATACCTGCGTTAATCGCATCGGTGGGTCCGCCTAGGGCAACGCACCAGGGAGCTATAACTGAATCCCAGGCATTTAAGGCAGTTCTGAGCATAATCGCTTCAAATTCTTGACCTTGGGCATTTCACTGTACCGAAAGTCATTGCGATGGATTGACGACGAGATGATCATTCAAGAGGGATGCATCGGTGGGCCGCCTCGATATGGCAGTATGCCATACCGCCACCACCTATCATTGGATGCTAGGGCTTCGAAAGCCCGAAGATGCGACACGCCGTGCTCACTGGCGCACAGTCCAGCGTGAAAGTGGATGTCTTCGGCATCAAAGTAGAACGGCGTAGCATTCAAGCCTTGGAGATCCGCGAGGTAGACCCACAAGGCACAAAAGGTGGAACGGCAAGTGTTCATATACTTCCACCGCCGTGGCTATGTGCTATCTGCTCATCGAACATCTCTGTATGGCGATGATTCTCGCCTAAAAAGATTTCCGGGGTTAGTAGACCACTACAGTTCAGTATTCGAGAAGGTCGTTTGGCCGCCCAACATGAGTACCTTGCAATGCAGCGATCTGGGACTGTGCGTAAGCGACAGGAGATGCTCCACTGAAAACAAGCCAGGAGACGAGCTCGGGATCTTTGATTGCCGTGAGCCGTGCAAAATCAGCAAGGTTTTCATGCGCGAGTGCAACACGCTTCAGATGCCGTTTGAGCTTATCTGGTTTGCCCTTTATGTCCTCACCCTGATAATCGGAAAGCTGGGAAGCGACTTCTGAGTAGTTTCGAGCAAGGGAAAGATCCTTGCACTCGACGATGAGCACTTGGTTTCGATCCGCACGCCAAGCAAGCAGGTCTATATCGCCAGGATCAGTGGACAGTTTTCGCCCCAATATCTCTGGAAATCCGATTCCGCGCCGTACAGTCCACCCCACACCTTGAAGATCCTTTTCTAGAGACTTTTCGAAGGTATGCCCTTCCCGGGCCTCACCCAACCATTCGTCCCTCATTCCGTCAGTACGGAAGAATTCTCGTTTGAGCCGCCCAGAATGTGCTCCGTCGAAGACGTATTGCAGCGAGTTGCGCAATTGCCCTGGGGATACGATCACTAACGGGTCTTGGCTATCGTCTATCTGTAGCAACGGCCTGGCGACGGCTGACAAGCGTCGACCGAACCGCCAAGGATAGATGTCGGATAGGTCAAACTCGTCAGTCACCTCAGCCCACTTTGGACGAGTTTTGAGCACGAATCGGTCAAGGAACGCGGAAACGACCTTATCGTCGAGTCCGGCGGACTGGCCGGCATGCTCCAACTGGCGCCGCTTCATGGTGAGGATTGCCGCCTGATTAGCGATCCCAATCAACTCAAGTGCATGGACGAATTCGAGGCCTTCTTCTAGCGTAAAGCCCATTTCTGCGTTCCAGAACGCGAGAAAGCTCTCAGTATCGTCATCGTCTGTGGCAGCATCCGTGGTGCCTTCTTCGCCTATCAACTCTTCGATCTCTTCCGCTTTGGCGTAATGCTGTTTGAACCGAGCAGCGTGGGCTTCGAACCGCTCGTTGGTCGCCTTAGACAACAAAGGGTCAAGCACCATTTCTCCAAGCTCGTCGCGGAAGAGAAGGTCACCTAATGGAGATATCTGCACTTGGGCAGGTAGCGCTCCAAAGCGCACGGCGTCAGACATGCCGCCAATGCGAAAAAGTAATGCTGCTTGTGCAAGGAGCCGCCCGAGCGCCATATCGGAAGGCTCCATCCCTCCGTCAATAGGGCACGCGCAAATCGCTAGCTCAATGACTAACCGGGAGGTCAGCGCCGCGCCGGAAAAACGTCCTAACTGCTTGGCGACGGTTGTCTCGACACCGACTTCACCAGCATGCAGACCGAGTACCGCAGCAGCCGTCCGATGCCAATGGTTCTCCTCACGGCGTGCTCGTTCGCAATTCTCGAGCAGGCGGGTAAGCGTCTTCAGCCGATCGAATTGGGAAAGCTCCTCCTGCATGTCTTTCAAGAGCACATCCACTACATCGTTGAGGAGCTTGCCGACCGCCTTCTTCCCCTCGTACTGCGCCGGTGCATCGGCCGCAACCGCACGCCACCCGAGCTCAATTCTGGCGGCACCCGACTCAGTGTTTTCGATGGTCAAAAGGCGTCGGCTCAACGAGCTGGACACCCGGTCACTGAAGTCGAATGTCTCCATGATGTGGAAGCTGCGCGCGGCGTCATTGGGAACCGCGATCTGCTCGATCGCAAAGCCCTGGTCGGCTGGTGCATTGAAACGAAGCAGAGTGGCAAACGCCGTGCCGAGCGCGCGGACCAATGCGCGTTCTGCACGATTGTCCGACGCTCGAAAGCCAGCAAGAAATCCGTCTTTGAGCACTACCCTTAGTGCCCCATGCTCACGGATCCGCTCGAGCCTCCAGAAAGCATTTAGATCACGGGGAATCGCCTTACCGTCGAACTCGCTAACGTCGCCGTCACCCTCAAAGCAGAGATAAACCTTTATCGACTTCCTTGTCCTCTCATTGCCTATGGCTTCGACCGCCTCGCCAATTCGCCCAGCCCACGTGCGTACCATCTTGGCCAACTCGACAAGGAGCGCTTGATCCTCCACATCAGGTGCCTCGATCGTCACCCAGAGGGTGAGCTGCCCCTCGTAGACACAACTCAAACGTCGTGCCTCGAGCTCATCGATTGATGCATAGCACCGGCTTTCGCGCTCGGTCGGAAAGTAGTCCCCTGCTGAGGGCCGCATTACCCTATGCCATCTGCCACTGTTGTCACAAATGCGGTGCCAGTCATACCCCGTGTCTGCGGCTAACCGTACATCGCGAAGGAGATCTGTAGGAATTGAGAGCATCAGAGGCCGCTCAGGTGTGATGCGCCCCTCTGGCAATTGATCGTGCGGGACCATATGACCATCATTGGCGCGTGCCCAGCCAAGGAGATTGAGAATGCCGTTGACATTGATTAATTGAACACCGGCTCGCGAAATTATTTCCACTGCGTCCTGCACACGCCAGAAGGCAAGTGGGGACATCTCTGGCAGCGAGCCTAAGCGGAAAAAGTCTGCGCACGACATCCACTCGAACTGCCATGCCGCGGGCATTTCCGGCACCGAGCCAACAAAACCCGCACCCCAGCCACAGCCTACCCGCACGACGATGCCACGCTGGAAGCCTGGTTGTTTGGAAAGTTCAACAGCGGATTTTGCAGCACGGGCGTCGAGGATACTCGCGGTTTTCTCATCGAGCCGGAGCATGCTGCTGAAACCTTCGGCCGAGTGCAGCTGCACTGAGGGCAAGACGAATTGGAGCACCATGAAGTGGCCCACATCGACTGAAGAGTAAGAGGTCGCTGATTGGGTAGTCCCAATCCTCTCCCAAGACAACCGAATTCGCTCACCGTTACCAAACGCCGGTTTCTGAGAAAGAGTATGTACATGGGCTTGGGCTAATGCCCTGTCAAGGTTGCTCAACTCTCGCTTCTGGACGGCGAACGCTATCACCGCGTGGCGAAGCGCAATGGATAGAGCCGTGGGCAGCACAACGACAAGGTCATCATGTACGCGAAGAAGCGGGCGCTGCTCCAGCACTCCCACGCTAGGCACTTGGCTGCCGAGAGCACCGATTTGCGTGTGATCAAGAATGAAGGGGGAAAGATCTGCAATTGCCACACCGGCGGCTTTTAGCATGCGCTTCGTCAGGGTGACACGTGAACGGAGGACGCTTGCGTCAAGGCCTCCAGTTTCGAGCGAGTTGGTGTTGGTTTCAACACCCGGCTCGAATCGTTGTAGAGAAGAGTTAGCGCAAATCACGTCCGATAGCTGTAGAAGCGCCTGTGTAGAACGTTTAATCGAGATGAAATAGCCCTCTTCGGGCATACTGAAGATAACGTCGACCATCAACTGTGTGTAGAAGCCTGCGGCCTCCCAGATGCCTTCCAGAATGCGGTAATCGCCTTTCTCGTTCCCGACTATCGAGACGAATACGTCCTCGGCAGGATCTTCCCCAATGACGCTGTTCGACTCGCCAATGATCGCATACCAGCGCCGCGCATCATCGACGGTAGCTACCTGTGCGCCATGACAATGAATGAGAGCCAGAGCAGCCATCAACTCTAATCGCAAGCATTCGGACTGATGCGCAGGGAGGGTCAGCAAACTAGCGAGCAAAGCCACTGTGCCGCTACGTTCGAAGTTGGCGAGATCGGCGACAAGTCCAGCGTTGTCCTTCGCAACATCATCCAGCGAGTGGCTGGGGCTCGCCCAAGCAGCGTTCTCGGCCATAGCCTCAAACAGGGTTTGCAAATCTGGTGCAGAGAAGGAATCGTTCACGAACAGCTCCCAGCAAATTGTTGGCTAGAGGATCTTACGTGACGGGCGGAAAAGGGCCTATGGGAACTTGAGGAGGAATATGTTGTTGGGGCTGACGTCAAATTGACCCAGTGGCCGAGGTCACGCTGCTCCAGCACCAATCCGCGAAATTTCAGCAATGAAGCGGTTCACAAAGTAGGAGCGTGGGTCAGCGACTGGGTCTGTCCTGTGCCGGCGATAACACAGAAGACAAGCCGAGGGCTGCTACCCAGTCCCTGCCAACAGATCTAATTCTCTCAATCCAGACGCTGGTTTTTGAGAATTAAAACTGTCGCAGCCAACACTGACGCGGCTTCGAGCAGTTTTTAACGTTGCTCTTGGCCTGATCGGGACTCCCAAGTCGCAAGTAGAAACATTGCCATGGAGCCAGCTAGGTTTACGGCCAGTTCGGCATGTCGGGGTGCTGCCTTCGCACCATTTTTACCCTTTCCGTGCGCATCGCTGAGGCGATTTCTCAACGAGCCCAGTCCCTCTACAACTGCAGTGCAGCCTCCCAATATTTGCTTAAAGACCACCTCTTCATGCTGCGCTTTTGTCAGGTTGAGCAGCGAGGCTGTTTGCTTGTAGAGCTTGTTGAGATCAGAATTTGCTTCATGCTCGCTGTCGCCCGCTTCTTCCAGGATATGCTTGCAGACGGACTCAAGAAGCGTCCGGGCCATGGTGATCGCCCCCTCAGGATCCGAAGCACGGCGTTCAATCGCTTTAGTCCAAGCACCACGTACATGCTCGGCGTCGAAGCGGTTCATCGCTTCAGACACCACCGCATCAGACGGATGCACATCGACGGACTCTGCGTAATCAGCAAGTGCTCTGAACTCATCCCATATGAAGCTTCTACGTTCCGCGTACGACCCAAATTTTGGCTTTATGAAGCCCCAGAACTGATCTAGGTTCCGGTGCCGTTTCACCCAAGCAGGAGCAAGCGAAGCTGCACGTGGGTCGTCCAAAATGCTTTGACGGTAAAGTGGATAATCTCGCTCGTCGTCGTTGTTACCGAGTCCGGTCGCGCGGTTTACGTAGATAGCCTGTAAAGCATCAACATCGTCGATCAGAGACACTGGCGTCTTACCTCCAATGTAAGCCCATACTGGGACAGCGATTCAGGAACAGCTCCATCGTACGTCGTTCTGGAGCGTATTATTGAAATCGCCGCTCTCCACAGTACGAAGATATCATCCGACTAGGCGCTTGGTGGCAACACTCATGGGCCTAGCCATTGATTTCATACTCCTCTGGCCTGATGCTTCCAGCTTTGCATCCGTACAAGGAGTTTCCATTGCTGTCATGGATTAAGCATCTGATCGGCCAACCAGCCCGCGACTACGAAGAACGATTTGCCCAAGCCTTGAAGCGCAGCAAAAGCTGGGGCTTGACGCCCTCAGGTTTCAGGCGCACCGACGAGCGCTTTGTCAGCGAGCAAAACCTCCAAATCTTTCAGCAAGTGGCGGCAGCGCATCTATCCCATTTCCATGCTGAAGATGTTTCTCAGCAGTGCTTTGCCGTAACCGCAATGCTGAAAGCCCCATTAGAAAAAACTCTGGGGGTGCCGCTCACGTTCACCCTAGGTTATGTCGAGTACAACGGGCACAATGTTTTCCATAGCGATACCCGTGATCTCAAGACGATGCTGAAAAAAGGCGTATCTTCCCTAGCTCTAAATCTGCATGCGTGGCTCACGCTGCCAAGCCATGAGGTAATTGATATCACATTTGGCACAACCTACGGCGTGGTCAATGAAGTGCCGGATGTCATTGGCCGCATGTGTTTCCTGCATCCGGATGACATGACCGCCGATATGCAGTATCACCCGCATCTGATTGGGTGGGATTACCTGGAGCGGATCGGTGCTACGCACATCTTGCTGATGCCGTCTTGAGCCTCAATCACATCGTATGAGCCTGCTGATCATTGAAAGACGCTGGCCCTAACCAAACGATGATTCACGCTCCAGAACGCAGGCGCTACTGGCTTGCGATCAGATTGAGCTGACTTCGTCATAGAACCGCTGGAACACCGGGTCTGTCGCCCGCAGCGCCCTCATGTTCAATGTCAAAAGCGCTTTGGAGTAGACCTCGAGGTGCAGCTTTCTCTCCTGCTGCGGCAATTGATGATCAGTGGGGACTCAGCTAACAAGTAACCAGACACATCACCGGCGACATTCGCTGCCCCAGAGCCATGGTGATTCGGGCAGCCCACCGTTTTTTGAGGCGTCTCAATCTCTCTCCTCAAAATCATTATGCTCCGACCTCAGCAAAGCGCTTCCTTCTATAAAGGAAGCATGCTCAATCTCTAAAGTACATTGTCACGCAGCGTAAGGTAGAGCACTCCGACACAAAGTGAGAAGATCCTCACAAGTCCAAATGTGCTGATGGTGGCTATGGCGAGGAGCGCCTGTGCCCTCGACGCCTATCCCCTGACAACCCGCCCGACATAAGCTGACGCATGAGCAATATAGAACCAGCCCTGACCGGGCAAGATGTAGTTGAAGCTTTCAAATCTGATGTCGAGAACTTCTTTGAGGCCCGACACGGTTTTGAGCTACGTATAGAAACAGCAGGCGATGATCCAACTTGCAGAGGATCCGGCCCAACGGCACGCATCCAACTGCCCGAGACAATGATGGGACATTCCGTCGAGTCCTTCACCGATGTAGCACTTCTCCTGTTGGTACTTGGCCATGAAACCGCTCATTACCTTCATCGCCATAACGAGCATTACGATGAGTCTGCCTTAGAGTACCGGGCGCTGGAGGTCTGGGCGGATTACTTCGGCACGAAGGTGGCCATGGTGGTCATGACTCTTGGCGAGAAGACGCTGAGGTGCTTCGGCAATCTTTCGGGCGCAACAAACACCGGAAGCCGCCTCGATGCTTTGGCCTCGGCTTTGGCCAACCTGTCCGGCTCCTATTTCAATATTACCTCCCCCAAATACCCGTCAGCGAGCGAGCGGGTTTCAACCTGCATCAGAGGCATGCTGTCATTTTTCGAAGTCCAGTTCGGTCTTCAAGCTGGCGCCGAAGGAGGCGAAGCGGCATATCGCAAGGCGATGCAACCACGAACTATCGTCGAACGGGCATTGAAACTTCAGATGCGCCTATACGGCAACAGTACTCTCGGATCTCTGGCCGACACATCTCCCCGCCAGGATTGCGAATACTCAGAGCTCAAAATCATTGCCGCGATACACAGAAAGATCCAGAACGGGCAACCGGCGTTGTTCGAGGGACTAAAGCCACTGCAGTCGCAATGGCTGAGTCTCAACTACGACCTTCCAGATGAGCTGCAGGCAGCAATCGCGAAAAAACGGCGTGAACTACTGAAAAAAACTTTAGAGGATATGGATATTTCACATGGGTAATGGAGATGGCATGGAAGAGTTCGAACCCTTTGAAATTGTAACGTGTGAAATGGTTGGGGCCCCAAAAAATGGTTTTTGCCCTCTAGCCCCCGAAGCTGGCAAACCCTTTCATCCCTTCAGGATTCAAGATCCTTTTGGGCTGAGAAGCGCCATCGTACCTGTGTTTCGTCAAGACACTGCGGGACGCATCTATGGGTTGGGTACGGCGTTCAACATTGATGAGTTCGGCTCATTCTTGACGGCCCATCATGTTGTCGACTTTTCGGAGCACAACGGGCCAAGCCGACCGATACTTTTCCTTAGCATGCATGTCCTAGGGTATGGCTCCGTCCCCGTTCCTCATGACTGTTTCGTACCTGTAACGGGCTTTCATGTCGCCATGATGGATGCGAATGATCCCATGGGCGCGTTGCTGGGAAAATCCGAACGTAAAGTCGCCATAGACCTTGCCGTTTTGAAGGCTTCTCAACTCGGGCCAGGTGTGCGCTCCCCCCAGACACTGGCCGTGCGTGTTGAGGGATGGCAGCCCACTATCGGTGATGTCGTGCTCGCCGTGGGGTTCCCCGAGTTGGATCTGTCGGAGCTGGATATGGACTCGCAAAAATTACTTCTGTCAGAGGGCATGTACGGGGCCTATGGGAAAATTGTGGCAGCACACCCTCATGGCGTCACCACTTCCAATCCAAGTCCAGTGTTTGAGGTAGAGAGCGACTGGCCTCCAGGCATGAGCGGAGGCCCCATTTTCAATCGGGCAGGAGAAGTCGTTGGTATCGTCAGCCGCTCGATTCGGGCCGAGTCGGACCTTCCCGGTAGTGGATTCGCAGTAGACCTTGGTAGAAGTCACCGAATCCAGGTTTTCGCTGCCAGCTTAGATGCGCCCGGATGGCAGGTGTGTTGGGGCATGTTTTCTGAAAATGGAAATAAACTTCTTAGCGTTCATCCCTCAGATGAAGCTGCAGTGTTAGCCGGTAACTCACTTGCCCAGCCATTTAGCGTTAAAAAAATCGTGAATAGAATCGGCACTGACGAGTGGATGGCTGCATAAATTGACACAGAAGGATGTAGCTACGTTACAGGTATGGACGGGGCTGCCCCAGTGCAAGGCTTGATTATCGAAAACGCCCGGTGAGCCTCACCGGGCTTTTTTCATGAGCGTGAGGAATAGCTCAATTTTAGAAGGAGGACTAAACGATCAGAGGATGAAATTTACCAGGAGTAACGGGAGCAAAGGTGGTTCCTTAGCTTCCGTTTAAGGCGGCTCAACTGCGGTTGCTGGATGATTGAAATAGTCGTTTTAGAGCGCCTAATGGCACCCCCAAAGCCACTGAATTTCAAAACTGTAAATCCTCTTTGCAAAGCGCCGCTTTGCCATCGCGTTAACAGCGCGAGCCATGCAATGTGCAAAGAGAATAGTACGTATGCCTACCAAAGCAAAAAAATCAGCTCCAAAAGCCAAGCTTTTATCTTGGCCACCTGCAAAGACCCGAACTCTGCTTTTCATACTGATAGTGTTGTTCCGTTCTCCAGGGCCACTGATTAACGTCGATCAGAGTTCTGTCATTCATCAGACATTCTACAATTCCCCATCTAAGCACGATGCGGAAACCTCCACGATGAACAAGACTGATCCTGCGACAATCCAGCAGCAGCTTGAATTGTGGGAGGCTGCGGCGCAGCGACGGCATGCCGAGGCTCAACGCAAAGCCTCAGCAGATCTTTTGGAGGAATTACGCCAGCAGGCTGAACTCCTGACATCGGGTGCTAGCTCGTATCACCTGGATAGCATGACGAGAAGCAAGCAGCTTCCTCACTGATGTTCAATGACTGTCTGCTGATCGTAGGCAGCCTGTTCAAAGCCATTCGAAATTGATGCACCTGAAAAAGCTTGCCGTTTGGGTGCATCAACAAATCTCTCGTATGCGCCGGGGCGAACGGATCAACCGGTTTACGAGTACGAAAATTCAATAGTCAGGAGCGGCGGTGTGTCTACATCAGGCGTGAATCGTAACCGACAGCGCCACCCCCGCTGTCACTCACCAGAAGACGGACCTTGTTCATCCTGGCCTTGAAAGGCTTCCTGCATGGCTATAACGGTATGCATGGTGTTCACTTGCACCCGCGCCAATTCGTCGACACTAAGAAAGTCCAGCCTGCCATTCGGGAGCAGTTTCAGTCTGAACAAGCTCTCGGCTACATTCGATGGGTACTGCAATTTACCGCTCTTCATATTTACTAGCAGGTGATGAAATCGAAGCTCGAACTCTGCACGAGTTACCGGTGTTTCCATTGGTTGAATTCTCGGGATCATAGCGGGGTCTCAAGCTGGGCGACTGATAATTGCGCGTTTGTCATCTATCTCGCATAACCAGGCCATCCTAATGCCCGGATGCAACCGTAATGCAGCACGCTTAATTGCGAGGAAGCAACCTTCGTTCAGCGGCCCTGCTCCTCTTGCCCTACCAATTCTCCAACTGGCACGAGTCATGTCATTATTTGTGGCATTGGTCATCTGTATCAGCTTGGCCGAAGGAACGGCAGGCGTGAAACTGCCAAAGAACACCGGCTTAAATCTCACTCTCACGCATACGTCCTGTACGGAGGCCGCTCTCGACTCCGGTAATTCGGAGGAAGAGAATTCTCTGATTTGGCTTGGTGGATCCGGCTGCTCATCCGCATGATAGAAGAACGCAGTCATCCGGACACTTCGAAAGCGATCACCGTCCCAGACTCGCTCAAAAAAGTCCAGATATAGGTCATTCCCACTAGCAGGCCCGAATACCCCACCTCCCGTTTTCCTTAACGAATCCAGCCAACTCCGCGAAGGTGAGGCGAAGCCCACGACCCGCAGATGATTCATTCGTGAGGGGTTGTATACGCGGAAAATTTGGGTGATGTCAGGGAGAAGCGAGTCGAACGCCTGAGGCAATAGTGCGACTTGGAGAGCATAGCGAACTTTCGCCGTCCACCTGTCTAACACCTGGTTTGAACTGTCACCACCCCCTCTGGATACCAAATTCTCGAGCTCAATGGTTGTCTCGATAGAAAGAGGTTCGCATGCATCATGGAGGACCTGTTGCGCTTGCTCGGCGAAACTCTGGGTCACAAGCCCTAGCGCGGTGAGCTCCTGCCACTCGTCCTCACAAGACGTAGCCCAGGCTGGACACGGGACTTGGACTAAGGCCTCAAAATCGCGTTCTGCAGACCCAGGAAATATCGAGCGCACAGCCTCCAGCATCAACTTTGCGCTTTCGGAGCCTCTCAGCGCTGCTCGTTCGGAAATGCGCAACAACACGCCGAGTCGGCCCACATGTTTGCAATTACTCTGGATGCTATCAATATTTAAAGCAGGAGACAGTTGGCCCCAGAGCACGGATGGATCTGTCATCGATAAATGATCTAAAACACCACATAGAACATCCGGCAGATTGGTGCTTTCCATGCTGAAGGCCCGAGGGCCTACCATCGAGATATACCTAGGATGAGCATTTAGCAGCCAAAGGGTCAGTTCGGAGGCCTTATCCCGCCGCAACCACTTCGGATGGTCAATTGTCGCTAACAGCAGCTCCATAAGACTCGAAGACGTATCCTGTGTCCCGGCCGCCTCCAGAAATTCATATTCACTGGTGCTTTCGGGAGATTTGCCAACGAGGATCTCTATGTGTTCAACCACCAGTTGAACTAGCCCTGCACGCTCATCACACGTGGCTATACTCGAGATTTTTCTAATAACGTGAGCCGCGCGACGCCAAGCGTCAGCGTGGCGCTCGGCGAGAATGAGTGGAGCGTAGATCTTCACCACGCTGTCGGTTGAGTCCGCCCCATCACGCAGTATCGCTTCCGCTCTATCTGCGCTGTCTGACAAACTTCCCCAGATTGACCATCCGCCATGCTGAAGAAGTTTAAGCGCTGCTAAAGCTTCGTCCCGAGCCGCAGAGGCGTTACCCCTGGCAAGGTGTCGTTCAGCACGTGCAACTGCAGCGTCAGATTCGCGGCTCGAATCTGACGTGCCAAAAATTCCAGGCATAACAAACGCGTTCCTGATCGACTCGTCTTCCTCCTTCCCCTCTAAAGAGCTGCTATCCCAAGAGTCAGGGGAAAACGCGACGCCACCCGCCGCGGCAGGCAAGCCTTCGTCGGTGGCCTCATACGCCTCGCCCAATACCTCCTCGAATGATCCCAGCAGGGCTGAAGGCAAGCTGTCCCGCAGCGTCGATATGAAGCTCGCACGCTGCTCATCATCGAATTCATCCTCGCAGATGATCATCAACCGCTCGACCATCAGAGCAAGTGCGCTCCGTTCTCTCCCGACCTGTGCAGCCAATCGCGCGTAGGCTTGAGCAGAACGCTCGAGGTGGCGGCTGTCACCGAATTGATAGATCTCCAAGAGCGCCCAACAGATAGGCCAATCAGCTGCAGACCCTACCGATTCCAGCATTCGGTACAAAGCATCTTGTTCATCCAAGGCACCACCAGGAAACCGCATTCCTTTAAGGGGAGCGATACGGTCGATCTCGCCCGCGGTAGCCTCGGTCAGCAATTGCTCGGCGGTCCCGCAAGACTGACGACGGAAGTAGCGCACTGCCTTCAGAACATCCCCGCGCCCGCACAAGATGCCGAGCAGCTCGGCTTTGTCATACCGGACAAAGCGCTGAAAAGTCATCTCTCCACTGGCTATTTCTAGGCAACCGGCAACTCGCGAAAGAACACCCGCCTCCAGAGGCTCACCCTGTCGGACACCTTGAAGAGCAGTAGTCATTAGGCTCAGTTGATCCTCTTTATACCAACTCGGCCCCATGGAAAACGACAGAACAGCTTGATACGTCTGATGAGCTTCCTCTGTAGCGCCCAGTCGAACGAAGAGAGGAATGGTGCTCAGAAGTTCCGGAACCAGCTCATGACGATTCTTTACGTTTGACTGGATAAAATTCCGCCACCGCCTCAGTAAGGCGAACGCTTGGTCTTCGACCTCATCATCCAGCGTCAACTTGGTAAGGCGCTTAAGGACCTTTGCCAAAATGCTTCTGAACCCCTCGGAGTACAGACCGCACTGCACTGCAAATAGCTCATCGACTACAGATAGCAAACAATCGACATGTTCAGGAAAGACATCCGCGATGAGATCTGTCAGGCGCTCATAGATTTCGGGGAGGACGGCCTCTGGAATCCCGTAGCTATCCTTCCACTCAGAGCGTTGAGCCAGAGTAAAACGAAGCTTTTCGAAGACATGCTGCTCCAACATTTCCCAGACAGAACGCAGGCCAGCATTATCGGCGAGTTCCGAGAAATACCTTGCTGCTCCATCGCACCATGCCAAGGCCCTGCATAAGGATTCAACACCTTCCTGCCATTTAGAGGATTGGATTTCCGTCGTAACTGGACAGGACGACTGACGATCCAAGAGTCCAGCAAGGCGCCACCGAGCCATGCCCGAGTTGAAGCTAGGCATATCCATGGTGACATTATCTGCCGCTACGAATTGGAGCGGAATCAGGTCATCCAGCGAACCTACGAGATTACGCAGAACTGCGGCAGGTGCCCCCAACGAAACCATTGCATCAATGATCGATAAGCTAGGACTTGCCCGCACCTGCTCCCGCTCCTCCAGTAGCGTCTGGATGTCAGCAAACACCTTACCAAGTAAAATTCGGTCTTGAGCCAGTTCGTACCCCTTACAAAGGGCAGCATAGTTGGCGAGGAGTTGAAGGAGTGCTTGGTCGATCTCGGTTATGGATCCACCAGGATTTTTCCTTAGCGCCGATAGGCTTAGGTAGCTTCCCTTTAAGCACGCCATGGCGCCCAAATGACTGCCAAGTATCTCCGTCAAAAACTGTTCGCGGCCGCGGTCGGAATCAACGCCTCGCTGGATCGATCTAATCGAAAATACGTTGTGATGCGCCAACATCTGCCAAGCAGAATCGTCGCCTGCACGATCCCGCAATAGCAGTACCTGAGCGCGTAGCTCATTAGCGGCCATGAAATCGCCGATGGTCAATTCGTCACTCGCGTGAAGCCTCTCTATTACTGAGTCGACCTTGTCGAGAAGTTCCAGTGCGGCATCGACGTCGATATCCACAAGGCGGAGTGCCAAGCGCAAAGCCAGACGCACTGGAACAATCAAGCGACCGTGACGTACAGCATGCTGCAGCGCCTCCTGCGTCTTTCCTAAAGCGATTAGAGCGTCCGCAGCAAGGTCAGCAGAGAGCGCGAACAATGTGTCGTAGCGAAACTGAATCCGTTGAGATAGCAAGAGAAGTCGAACAACTTCGAGCAAGCCCCCTTGCTTGGCGGCCATCCCCAAGGCTTCGCTCACATCACTGAGTAAAATATCGGGCTCAGCGCCCACCGTTATGCACCGGTCGACCCATTCCTGCCTACAACTAGCAACTGCGCGAGCTTCATCAGCCGAATCGGATCTAAGGCCGTGATACACAGCGTTCAGCGTGCCATAGCGATTTCCTGGATGTGTTTCACAATACTCCGCAAGACGATGCTGAATATCCATGTTGCGCAAAGCCGTCTTTTCAATTAGGAAATCGGCGAAAGACAAGTGATAAATAGTTGTCTCCCCAGGCCGCAGCAGGAGATGTCGAATGCGCTCAAGTGTGGTGACAAGGACTACCAGTTCAGCATCATTCAGTATCTCCGCTAGCTGTGTCGTAGGGATGCCCCAACGCAAGCGCGCGATAATGGCTAGCAAGTTGATGGCGTCTGGATCAGCCAACAACTGCGGCCACAAGCTCTCGTAATAATTGCGGATGATGCCGTTGATCAGAGGCAGAGCCGCTAGCTGCTCGTCGTCGGCGCCACCGTTAGCCAAGTCGATGAGATATCGAAGGTAGAGTGCGTGTCCCTGAGCCCTGTCGCAGATGATCCTGACGGTTGCGGCACTGGCTCGCTCAGCCAGTAACGCGTCACCACAGAACGTCCTCGCTGCGTCACGGGTCAGCACCGGCATTAAAATGCAGGAATCGGTTGTCACCCTTGCACCTAGCGCCGCGGAAAGCTGGACGTAGCTGGGAGCGGCGATGACTAACTTCAAGCCATCTGGCATTCGTTGAGGTAACAAACCAATGAACGCTTCGAGGGTACCCTGACCGAGCTTCGCGGCTTCGTCGAGGCCATCCACGAAGATGATGCCGATCTTTCCTTGCGATGAATATGCTTTTGCCAATTCACTCAGCAGTTCGTTTGTGCCGGTGATCAACTCTGAGTATTTTTTTACAGAAATGCGTCCAGCGCTTCCCGTAAGGTGAAAAGACACCAACGTATTCAGCCAATCAAAGAATACGTCAGGCTGGGCAAGGTGCATTGGATTTGCAGTACCAGACCGATGCGTGAAGCTGTAAGTCCCGAAATGTTCAAGCGTCGACAGTGAGGGCTGATAGGAATCGCAGAACGTCGATTTACCTATACCGTGAGCACCCTCGATGAAGGCGTAGCCGCCCGCAGCGGTGCTGACCAGCGCATCGAAGTCTTTGGTAAATTCCTCTCGTGGGGCGAGCACCCTGTCGCCATCAGCGTCGCCTGCGGTATTGCTGAGCGGGATGGAATTCCTCAGCAAAAAATCGGATACCCTCGCTATGGAAATCGCACCTAATGACTTGTCGATCCCTAGACGCAACATACCCTGGCATCGGCCATCGCAAATAAGCGCAGCGCCGGATATTCCTTCGTACTTGCTCAGCGCTCCGGGGGCTTCTACTTGGAGATCAAGATCTATTCCCAGTTTTGGGCTATCTAGGACTCGCGATACCAGTCCCTCAAGGCGATGACCTACAGAGAGCTTCGCCATAGGAAATCCGAATGCACTAAAGCGGGTCCCTTCAGAAGGTAGCGACGCATTCAGAGCGATGGGCGGGAGATCCACCTCTCGCTCAAGCAGCAGCAGGCATATGTCGAGTGCTATCTCATCATCGACCACTATGGCGATAAGGTCTTGCGCGACCCCATTAACCTCGAAGCGGACCTCGATTTTCTTCTGCGTATCAATTGCTTCATCGACACAGTGGCGCGCAGTGATTACATGGGTACCCGTTATTAGCCAACCTGTGCCGGACTCGTCGCCACACTTGATCTGACATGTAGCGCGCGCAATTTGTGCATCAATCATTTCTTTAGGATTTCCCAATAGTGATCCAATCGGTCGCATTCTCGTGCACTCTAAATGGCGTGTTGCTCCGAGAGCGATGCCTGCGAAGGAGGCTCGAGGCTGGCGTCGCATAGTTCAAAAAAATCGTGCGCGAAAAATCTGCAGGCCGATCGACGATTGCTGCAAGGACCTCAAAGTCCGGATGACCATGTCCCACTCCATTTGTGGACACGAGGTAAATTGGCGCGTCAATGAGTTCAAGCAGCTCTGGGCTGGTATTGCGCAAGCTGCCGTGGTGCGACACTTTCACAGCATCAAACATCATCGAACAGCCTTGTGACTTAAGCACCTGGAGCGCGTTGACCACGTCTTCTGCCCATGCGTCTGCCAACATCAACACGCGAGTCCCGCCTAGCTCGACGATAGCTGTGATTGAGCTTCCATTCGTCGTTGAGGGATCAGATTCGTGGACCTCCTCAAGCGATTTGTGACCACCAGCGGAGAGAGAAACAGAAGATGGCGGTGCCGTTTCAGGTACATGTTCACAGAAGAGTTCGAACGCGTCGTCAATCACCTCGCCGGGCCCCACGGCCCCGGTGTACCCCATCTGACGCAGACGCCTTTTCCACCACTTGAGAAATCCATCCAGTCTCTCTTGTGTGGGCCCAATTACGCGCACACTTCCTCCTGGGAGGCTGTGCACAGATGTGCGTTCTATCGCGATGCTTGCGGTTCCATCGTTAAAGTTCCAGCGGTATCCGCCTTCATAGATCAATGATGCAAGCGAGCTTCCTTGACGTGCGCTAATTTCCCCAAAGTCCGCACCAAACTCCTTCACCGGAGATGGATGACCACGTCGACAAAGCGCGTTCAAGATGTCACGGTCGGAGTTACTAATCTGTGTAAGATGCTCAGCACTCAGGCTTCGAAGGCTGTTGTGCCAAATGTCGCTGATAGGGGCTATCCGGGGTGCGGAGGTAGAGCCGTTGAGCGAGAGGAGCCGAATAAGTCCAGAAATGTGATCAGCATCGATATGGCTGGCGATGACAAGATCCAACTGCTCGCCCCTGTTTACGAGGTCAAGTAAATCACGCGCGATGTGATCATCGAACGTCTGTGCGTAGCCAGCGTCGATAAGCACGTTCGCCCCAGAAGCGCTTATCAGAAATGCATCTCCATTGCCGGCTGGGTACATCCTTAATTTCACTATCGCCTCCAGCGAACTGCCGTTTTCATCCAACAAGGTTAAGAGTCAGGTAAGCGCCATATCATGACAGGCAGGTTTCTTCCTGTCCTCCCGTGATCGAAGCACCGCTATTGCTTGGTTTCCAGTGACGGGAGGTAATTCTTATCGGTAAGCGTCCGCCCAACACACCTTGCGTGATTAAACGGGCGCCCACCTGTGCGGCAACAGCGCGGTAATCTCACTCGCACGCTGCGTCGGCAGGCGTGTAAGAACATCCTTCAAGTAAGCATACGGATCATGCCCGTTGAGCCGCGCCGACTGGATCAAACTCATGATCGCTGCCGCACGTTTACCGCTGCGTAACGAGCCCGCGAACAGCTAAAATTATTACCTTTGGATTTTGTGAATTAAAACTGTCGCAACGGGGCCCGAAATTCGCGGGTTCCAGCGTCATGTTGAGAAAGGGCAAAACTGTCGCAACCGCCCAAACAGCTGGTTCTGCACGATACTCTAGAGAATTAAAACTGTCGCAGCCACAAACGCCGCGGCTTTTAGGCGCGTTCAAGAGAACCGGCGGCTGGTTGGCCGCCGGTCGTAGAGTCATCGACGAGGGATGAAGTAGGCGACGATACCAATGGTCATCAACCAAACGTGGGTTGAACTGTTGACCGGGGTGTCACCAGGGAAAAGGATCATGGAGTACATGGCCGATTCTCCGGCCAGGGGAAGGGTCAAATTCGGGATTGAGAGTGACTGTCCTGACTTCGTATTTAGGGTCTCGCTCATCGAGTTGACCAATTCAGCCGAACCTCGATGACCACCTGTGTTCCCGGCTGCGCTTGCCCTCCAGCATCAGGTCTTGCAAGTCAACGATCGGACATCAAGGCCAACCACGCCTGTCGTTCTGCCTCGATGGGGTACAGGAATGGTAAGCGATGCCAGTAGTACCTGGCGCCCAGCTAGTTTCCCAGTAGACGGTGGGGCCAGAGTTGAACGAGTCCGCAGTGCAGAGAGGCTGCTTGAGCCGATGCACGGCTCAAGCATGAAGAGGGCGAGCGATACTGGCAGGCTCGCTCGTCAATCTTGGATCGTGAGCTTTATCCGCTCTCGCGGGCCAGCGATGTCGGGCACGTAGTCCAAGTAGGTATTTAGCATTTTCGCCGCGGTGGAAATGTCATAAGTATCAAGCACCGCCGCGATACGTTCACCCTCGAATTGTTCGAGGGCGTTGTGGTGGTGCCAGAGATCCTCTCGCCCGACGAGCCTGGACACCATGAGTGTGTACCGCCGGAACCAGTACTCAAGATAATGTTCAGGAACCTCTACAGTGCTTTCGAAATCGTTAACCTGGTCAAGATAAAAACAAGGATTGTTCGAGCTGGTGGTTTTCCCATACCAGTAGGCTTTGGTTCGTACCGTTTCAACGTTTTTCCCCAAGCAAGAAATGAAGGCGGCCAATTTTTCCAACAGGCTAAAGGAGGGATCCTCGTCCAAAGGGCTTTTGACAATCCAGGTCAGATTTATATGCCGATCATAGGCGGTGTTAAGCTCAGCATCGCTATAGTCGCGCCCAAGCAGCTTGGTGAGAGCGGATCGGAATGTGACCCAGTCCCTTGCTCTGAGCGCGATGAAAACCTCCATCAACAAGTCATGTGACCAACCTAGGCACTTGGGTAGATGTGCATCATCGCTTCTCAAAAGGCTGTTCAGTGACGCTTTACCTAGCAGCCGCAGTTTCACCTCCCTCATGACAAGGCCTACATAAAGATCTATGTCGAGTCTGTTAGCTTGACGACTGTTGCCCAAAGGCAGGTGCTCAGCCAGGTCGTCCTGCTTGATCGTGAGATGGTTCATGCCCGGATTTGCTGGGTACAAGAAAAGTACCTGCGTAGCAACGAAGCTGCTTTGAGCAAAGCGGTTTGCAACGCTTTCCATCGTGGGCAGTATGCTGTTTACCTCTTCATCGCTCATGCCAAAGGTCAGGCTCTGTTTCAAATCCGAGTAGAGCGCCACGCCGTCCCCCGGTGTCAGGATAGTTGTCGCCTCTCCTGATTTACCCCCAAAGAGCATACCGAGGGCGGAAAGAGGCAGGTTGTGACGTACTATTCACCCGAACG